>NC_015730.1:3542916-3865000 GCF_000154785.2 Roseobacter litoralis Och 149 | reverse complement strand
GGGGAACTGAAACATCTAAGTACCCGGAGGAAAGGAAATCAATTGATACTCCCCTAGTAGCGGCGAGCGAACGGGGACCAGCCGAGCCTCAATTGTGGTTAGAATGCGTTGGAATGCGCAACCAGAGTGGGTGATAGTCCCGTATAAGAAGCATGAGAGGACGTATTAAGTAGGGCGGAACACGTGAAATTCTGTCTGAAGATCGGAGGACCACCTTCGAAGGCTAAGTACTCCTTACTGACCGATAGTGAACCAGTACCGTGAGGGAAAGGTGAAAAGCACCCCGACGAGGGGAGTGAAACAGTACCTGAAACCGAACGCCTACAATCAGTTGGAGGGGCTTTACGCCCTGACAGCGTACCTTTTGTATAATGGGTCATCGACTTGGTCTCACGAGCAAGCTTAAGCCGTTAGGTGTAGGCGCAGCGAAAGCGAGTCTTAATAGGGCGTCGAGTTCGTGGGATCAGACCCGAAACCGAGTGATCTAGGCATGGCCAGGTTGAAGGTAAGGTAACACTTACTGGAGGACCGAACCCACATCCGTTGAAAAGGATCGGGATGAGCTGTGCCTAGGGGTGAAAGGCCAATCAAACTCGGAGATAGCTGGTTCTCTGCGAAATCTATTTAGGTAGAGCGTCATCCGAATACCCTCGGGGGTAGAGCACTGGATGGGTAATGGGGCCCCACAGGCTTACTGATCCTAACCAAACTCCGAATACCGAGGAGTACTAGATGGCAGACACACGGCGAATGCTAACGTCCGTCGTGAAGAGGGAAACAACCCTGACCTACAGCTAAGGCCCCTAATTCATGGCTAAGTGGGAAAGCAGGTGGGACGACCAAAACAACCAGGAGGTTGGCTTAGAAGCAGCCATCCTTTAAAGATAGCGTAACAGCTCACTGGTCTAAATAAGTTGTCCTGCGGCGAAGATGTAACGGGGCTCAAGCCATGAGCCGAAGCTTAGGATGCATTTATTGCATGGTAGCAGAGCGTAGTGTGACATAATTCCATGTGTCCTTATTCCCTTCGGGGATATTGGACACGCGGAGTTTTCTGTGAAGCCGGCGTGTGAGCGATCCGGTGGAGAGATCACTAGTGAGAATGATGACATGAGTAGCGACAAACAGTGTGAGAGACACTGTCGCCGAAAGTCCAAGGGTTCCTGCTTAAAGCTAATCTGAGCAGGGTAAGCCGACCCCTAAGGCGAGGCCGAAAGGCGTAGTCGATGGGAACCAGGTTAATATTCCTGGGCCAGATGGAAGTGACGGATCTCGAGGGTAGTTCATCCTTATCGGATTGAATGGGCTGCTTAGAGGTTCCTGGAAATAGCTCCATCGCTAGATCGTACCCTAAACCGACACAGGTGGACTGGTAGAGAATACCAAGGCGCTTGAGAGAACTATGTTGAAGGAACTCGGCAAAATACCTCCGTAAGTTCGCGAGAAGGAGGCCCAGTTTCTACGCAAGTATTGGCTGGGGGCACAAACCAGGGGGTGGCGACTGTTTATTAAAAACACAGGGCTCTGCGAAGTCGCAAGACGACGTATAGGGTCTGACGCCTGCCCGGTGCCTGAAGGTTAAAAGGAGGGGTGAGAGCTCTGAATTGAAGCCCAGGTAAACGGCGGCCGTAACTATAACGGTCCTAAGGTAGCGAAATTCCTTGTCGGGTAAGTTCCGACCTGCACGAATGGCGTAACGACTTCCCCGCTGTCTCCAACATAGACTCAGCGAAATTGAATTACCTGTCAAGATGCAGGTTTCCCGCGGTTAGACGGAAAGACCCCGTGCACCTTTACTACAACTTCACACTGGCATTAGGCCGAACATGTGCAGGATAGGTGGTGGGCTTTGAAGCGGAGACGCTAGTCTTCGTGGAGCCTCCCTTGAGATACCACCCTTGTTCTGCTTGATGTCTAACCGCGGTCCGTTATCCGGATCCGGGACCCTGTGTGGTGGGTAGTTTGACTGGGGCGGTCGCCTCCTAAAGCGTAACGGAGGCGCGCGAAGGTTGGCTCAGAGCGGTCGGAAATCGCTCGTTGAGTGCAATGGCAGAAGCCAGCCTGACTGCAAGACTGACAAGTCGAGCAGAGTCGAAAGACGGCCATAGTGATCCGGTGGTCCCAAGTGGGAGGGCCATCGCTCAACGGATAAAAGGTACGCCGGGGATAACAGGCTGATACTGCCCAAGAGTCCATATCGACGGCAGTGTTTGGCACCTCGATGTCGGCTCATCTCATCCTGGGGCTGGAGCAGGTCCCAAGGGTACGGCTGTTCGCCGTTTAAAGAGGTACGTGAGCTGGGTTTAGAACGTCGTGAGACAGTTCGGTCCCTATCTTCCGTGGGTGTAGGATACTTGAGAGGAGTTGCCCCTAGTACGAGAGGACCGGGGTGAACGATCCACTGGTGGACCAGTTGTTATGCCAATAGCAGTGCTGGGTAGCTATGATCGGAAAGGATAACCGCTGAAGGCATCTAAGCGGGAAGCCCCCCTCAAAACAAGGTATCCCTGAGAGCCGAGGTAGACCACCTCGTCGATAGGCCAGAGATGTAAGCGCAGCAATGCGTTCAGTTGACTGGTACTAATTGCTCGATAGGCTTGATTTGATCCAGTAGAAGCAAGACTTCTATTTGGTTCGAAAGCATACACATACATAGTTGTACATGACTTGGACACAGAGGTTTTTTATGGTTTGGTGGTCATAGCGAGAGCAAAACACCTGGTCCCATCCCGAACCCAGCCGTTAAGTGCCTTAGCGCCGATGGTACTGCGTCTTAAGACGTGGGAGAGTAGGTCACCGCCAAACCTAATAAAACCTCTGGTTAGTATCTCTCTTCGATGTTCAAATTAATCCAAAAACGGAACCGATGTTGTTGTTGTGACCTAGTTCGTTGCAATAATCCGGTCAGTAGTTTCTTTGCGCTCACAAAGTGCTGTCGCATACGATCTGTGGTGTTGAAACTCGGTAAGTGTCCCGCATAGCCGCGCCTATGCCTCGGTTCTCCAAGGTCGGCTATGCGCTTGCTTATGCAGATCAAATTACAACTGGACAAGACAGTCATCAAACGCGACCATGACATGGGCGTAGGCCAGCGCCTTGTCCGTTTCCCGGAAAGGCATTGTGCAGCAATGTCCCGAGAGCGAGCACAGATCGTGACAGGCCGATGCAGACGGATACGCTCGATCGCCTTGTTTAGAAAGGCTTTGGCCGCCTTCGCATCCCGCCGTGTCGTGAGGCGGAAGTCGACCATCTGGCCGTTCGCATCGACAGCCCGCCATAGATCGCGCCGCTCACTGCCTGGCAGTCGCTACTTGCAGTGAAGAGAAAGGGCCACCCACGCGAATATAGGTTTCATCCACTAACCGACAGGCGATTTGCAAAGCAAACCTGCCGAGAGGGGACATGCAAGTCGACACGCGCTCGGCGCAGATTCTTTTCTGTTGGTTTGGTTAACTCAGGCCCGAATTCCTGGACCCAGCGATAACCCGTGGACCTACCTACACTGGCGCCGCGCTCATCCAGAAGTTCCACGACATCCTGATAGGACAATAGATACCGCAAATACCACAAAGGGTGATCTCACGCGGAAAACGTTGGTGCTTGAACGGAGATTTGCGGGGCATGCTGAACCTCAAAAGTCCCCTCATTTCATAGCAAACAGACGCTCGAACTCTTGTGCTCCAATTCGCGAAAATGTCACGACCCGAGTTTTCTGATCGCGTGATGCCCAAGATAAATCTTCGAAGCGACTCAAGAATGCCCGACCAAGACTGCCAGCTAAATGCGATCTACGCTCGCTCCAGTCCAAACACTCGCGACAAAGTGGCGTTCTGTTGCTGCGTAGACTGTCGAGGTCGATATGGAAGCCAGTTGCGAAGTTTGCGCCAGTCGTGGTCAAGATCAGGTCTTCACCATTTATAGCCAGATGCCCTTGCGCCATGAGACTATCGAACAGCTGCGTTCCCATGTCTCCAGCCAGATGGTTGTAGCAAACGCGTGCTTTGCGCAGTTCGATATCTTTCGGACCAGTTCGTTTGCGAAGATGGCCAGATCCGGCAGCAAGACCCATCAAACCTTCCAGAACATGAGCCACTTCGTCGTTCGCCAGCGAGAAATATTTATGCCGCCCCTGCTTGCGCGGGCGCAGCAAGCCGCCGGCATCCAGCTTTGACAGATGCGAGCTTGCGGTTTGAATCGTAACGCCTGCCTCTTCGGACAATTCACTAACCGTCAAAGCTTTCCCACTCATCAGCGCCGTCAACATATTTGCACGGGCTGGATCACCAATCAGCGCGGCGATGTGGGCGATATCAGGACCTTCTTTCATACTTCGAGCGTAGTCGAAGCATTTCCACACAGCAATAGCATAGAATACACACAACAGTCTTTGAAAAGGAAATTGCCGTGCTGACCTGTGTAATCCGCTACCACATCGACCCCACGAAAAAAGCCGAGTTTGGCGAGTATGCTCGCAACTGGGGCCAGGCAATCCCGCGCTGCGGCGCTGATCTGATCGGCTATTATGCGCCGCACGAAGGTTCCAGCACTTTAGCCTACGGTATCTACAATGTGACGAGTCTTGCTGACTATGAGGTCTATCGCGCTAGACTTGCAGATGATCCGCTTGGGCGCGAAAACTACGAGTTTGCCCAAAAAGATAAATTCATTCTCCGCGAAGACAGAACCTTTCTGAAACTCGCCTCCACGCCGCATGGGACTGGGAGCATAACACCATGATATCAATAGATGTTTGTGGCCCGAACGGTCTTAAACTTGCGCTGCACCATTACACTAGCGATCACGGCCTGCCGATTTACCCACCCGTACTTTATATTCACGGCGCAACATTCCCCTGCGCATTGTCCGTAGGCTTCAAGTTCGACGGACGATCCTGGGCCGATGATCTTGCGGATGCGGGGTATGACGTGTGGGGCCTCGACTTTATCGGTTTTGGATCATCTGATCGCGCCAACGACAATCAAGATAGTTCAATATCGGGACGTTTTGGGAACGCAGTTGAACAGATTGAAGCGGCGGTCCAAGAAATTCAGAAACAAACCGCCGCTGAAAGTATATCCCTACTCGCACATTCTTGGGGGACGCTTCCTGCTGGTGGCTTCGCGGCATCCCACCCCGATCTCGTTGACCGATTGATCTTGTTCGGCCCGATATCACGCCGAGACAATCCAGTAACCGAAACAACAATGTCGCCGACGCGAGCCATCACGTTGCAAAGCCAATATGACCGTTTCACCGCCGATGTCCCGGACGGCAAAGCTGCGGTTCTATCTGATGCCCATTTTTCTGAATGGGGCCAGGCTTATCTGGACACAGACTACGACAGCCAAACGGTATCGCCGCCGGCAGTAACTGTGCCTTCTGGTCCCGCTGCAGACATCTCCGCCGCCTGGAGCGGCAAGTTTCCATATGACCCATCACAGGTGCATTGCCCGGTTCTGATTGTGAGGGGCGAATGGGATAGCCTGGTTCCAGACAAAGATGCGGCTTGGCTGTATGATGCGTTTACAAACGCTGCTGACAAACAGGACATCAAACTGGCGCGTGCAACGCATCTTGCACATCTGGAATCTGGCCGCTTTCGACTTCACGATACTACGCGGGCATTTTTAGGAGCCAAATCCGAAGACACCGCCGGTGCAAATACTCAAATTGCAGTTATCTTTGAAGTTGAGCCAGCGGAAGGTCGCAAAGACGAATACCTCGCTATCGCTGCTGAAATGCGTCCTATGCTGAACGAAGTGGATGGTTTCATCTCTGTTGAGCGGTTTCAAAGCCTGACCAACCCACACCGGGTTCTCTCGCTTTCCTTCTTTGAGGACGAAGCGGCAATCGCGCGGTGGCGCACTTTGAGCGCACATCGCGGTGCACAGACCAAAGGCAGGGACGGTGTTTTCGCCGACTACCGCCTTCGGATTGCAAGTGTGGTTCGTGACTATGGCATGTTTGACAGGACGCAGGCCCCGTCTGATAGCCGAAAGGCGCACGCGAAGTGACCACATTCATTTTACGAACAGAACTGGCATTTCTGGCCCTTCGTTACACCGGAAAATTTTGGGCATTGAGCAGTCGTTGACGTGCACGTGGCAAAGGGTAATTAAGTCCGCAACCTGTGAGTTCGCATGCGCTCCGGTTGTGCGGATGCGGCGAATGACCGATCTGGTGAAGCTGCGGCGCTGCGACCGAGATCATCGCAGACGGCAGCTTTGGGCGGGAGAGGCTGGAGACTATCGTACGGACGCTGGATTGTGCTGCAGTGCTGCAGGGTCCGGTCAAAACCTTTTGGAACTACCTGTGGCAGACATGGAGCGGAGTGATACGGCCTGTTGTTTTCGATTGGTATTGGCACTGAATCCAGTCATAGAGAACAATGTTTTCTACTTCGCTCAAATCGTTCTTACAGCATGCCAAATACTTCCCTTTGTGGTCGGCGTTGGCCGCTACTCGAATGCGCTCCTTTGACTCCCGGTCTCGAGGGTTGGGGACAACATTTGAAACCGTCATGCGTTGGTTTCCGCCTGCACGTCGCCGATTTGACCGCGAGGCCAAACGGGTTTTTCCCAATATGAAGCGTGGCGCGCGCGCTAAGTTGGGCCAAGATATGGGCCGGCAGATGGGGAGAACACTGTTCGAGATCTACCACGATGCTGAATTTCAAACCCAACACCATAAATTCAATGCTTCAGGTCCAGGACTCGTCGCTCTGAAAGAAGCTCAGGCAGCTGGCAAGGGTGTGATCATCGTTTCCGGTCATTTCGGGCAGTGGGAAGCTGTTCGCGCTGTGCTCAAAATGCATGGGCTCGAAAGCGGCGCAGTATATCGTCCGAACAAAAATCGCCACTATGAGCGTCGCATGCTTGCAGGTATTGAGGCAGGGGGGAAGCCGATCCTGGCCACCGGTCGTATCGGAACCAGAGCCCTTGTGCGCCATCTACGGGATGGCGGCATAGTTTCGATCCTGCTAGATGAGAAATATGCAGAAGGCGTCAGGATACCGTTCCTTGGGCATGACGCCCTCACATCTCTCTCGGCAGCCCAGCTTGCGCTCAAATACGATCTGCCCATGATCCCGGCATATGGCACCCGAATAGATGATGGAAACGCATTTCGTGTGGAGTTCGAAACCCCAATTCCCCACACTGACAGCATCACCATGACGCATGAATTCAACGACAGTCTATCCGCGCGGATCATGGCAAATCCAGAACAGTGGTACTGGATGCTGCGACGATGGGACGGTGCTTGATCGCAAAGGGGACTCGCCAACGACTCCTCTGCGGTACGGGAATGCTGCGCCTTCGACCAACGACCAGTTTGGAGGAGAGCGCTGCAGCGACGGCTAGTTAGACAAAGGTAGGCTCTGGGCCGATGATCCCTATTTATAGTGCGCGCGCCGGTCTGCAAAATCACGCACACGCTTACGCCAAGATTTATAGCTTCCGGGCTTGAGAGTGTCTCGCATGAGCGCTTTCACAGCCTTGTCATCAAGCCCGAACTCCTGCTCAATATCCGCGAAGCTGACATGATCAGAAAGTGCCATTTGAACGATCTCGCTGATGTGTTCCAGCGGTAGGCTTTGCGTTTTTTTCATAAATTGCTAACTAGCGGATCATGCTTTCAAAGCAAGCAACCTGGTCTCGATTAACCAGAAGGGCGATTGCGTTCGACAGGTCAAGGACTGCTTCTGTCTAGCCGCTTTCTTACCGAGATACGCGCGACCATCTAGTTGAGCGCGGGATCACGGTGGAAGACCGTTGGGTGCAGAAATTCGGGCCGGAGATCCGCAAGCGCGCGTACGGCCAGCACCGTGCATGGCGGGGGCTTCAATGATATGTGGATGAGACCTACATCCGTGTAGATGGGCGTTCGTGTTGTCTTTGGCGAGCCGTCGATCAGCGTGGCCAGCTTATCGATTTTCGATTAACCGCTCGGCGAAACGCCAGCGCTGCAAGGGCCTTCATGCGCCAGGCCAGTGACGCCGTTCGCTGCTAACAGCGGGTCACCATATCCGTGTTGCATGCTCCAGCATGGCCCCACCTGCTCGGGTGAGGCGCATTGGCCTGCTTCCCCGTTCAATCAGGATTGTACCCAGATCATCTTCCATCTGTTTGGTCTGTTGGCTCAAGGGAGGCTGCGCCATATTCAGCCGCTCAGCTGCATGTGTGAAATTCAGCTCTTCCGCGACAGCGACAAAGTATCTTAGGTGTCGAAATTTCATCATATGCTCTTTGTTCTCCCATCGCTCTAGCTTACGTTCTACACCTTCAAAATCTCGCTGCACCGCCTTTCTGTATTTGCCGCCAGGGCCCGGTTCGGATTGGACCGTAAGGATGCAATTACAACCAATTAAGAACCCGCATTGCGGATGATTTAAAATCCTGCAAACCTTTCATCTGGTAATTTAATAGGGGTGAAACTGTGGAAATCATGTGCTTGAATGGGTGGGGTGGTAAGCTTCACGAAGCGTTGGTTCCCTATGTCGCAGAATCTGCACCTGACGTGCTCTGCCTGCAAGAAGTCGTCCACAGCCCCATTTCTGAAAAAGACTGGCTGACATACCGCGATGGGGATCACATCCTGCCCCAACGGGCAAACTTCTTTCGTGACGTTGCCAGAGCCTTGCCGGAACACACAGCAACCTTCTGTCCCGCCGCGCAGGGCGTGCTCTGGGACGAAGACCAGTCGTTCCCCTCCCAATGGGGGTTGGCCACATTCGTGCATAAGTCGATTCCGATCATCGGGCAGGTTCAGGGGTTTGTGCACAAGGGCTATTCGCCTGTCGGGTACGGTGATCATCCTCGATCACGGAGCGCCCATGGCATCCGGGTTTATGACTACAACTCGGATCGCTGCATCAGTGTCACCCATATGCATGGGTTGCGCGATCTGAATGGAAAGATGGACACACCCGAGCGGGCGGAACAGGCGCAGCGGCTTCTTGCGCTGTCACGGCACATCTCTGAACCGGGCGACCTGAGGATCGTCTGTGGCGACTTCAACGTTGAACCGCACAGTGAAACGCTTGAAATTCTTGGGGCGGCTGGTCTGTCAGAGCTGGTGACCGGTCGCGGCTTCACCAGTACGCGAAATACACAATACAAAAAGTCTGGCAAATTCGCGGACTACATGTTGATCAGTGACGCCGATGCGGTGCAAGAATTCAATGTAGTCTACAACCCAGAGGTTTCGGATCACTGCCCCTTGGTGCTTACAATCTGACTTTTTGGCAACCACAGCAGCCCTATCACACCCACCCGAAGCCGATCCTGATCCAGCCTCAGACTTGACCACCACATCTTCGAAAAATGCAGGCCACCGCTTGCGGGCATCTATAAGTGCATGTGAGACTTGTTCGGTCAAGCTTGAGGGGCGATACCGATCAGCTTGGCGGTTTCGATCAGGGTTTAAGCGATAGCGGCGGCACGGCCGCCGGTCTGTGATCCAACAAACAGGTAGTTACGACGACGGATCGCATCGTCCGTTCAGCAGTTTTGTTGTGCAGTTTCAGGATGGGTGTCTACGACACCGACAGTAGCTCAAATTATTGTTTTTGCTTCGTATTTTCGATTCAATTTCTTTCGTTTCGTCATCAACGAGTGCGCTGAGCAAAAAGACGCACTGACCAGATCATTTACGGGCCTGAGTGATAGTTGGCAGTTTGAGCGGGCGTAAAGTCAAGATTCTTCTTGATTTGATTGCTGCTTGCATTCAGCTTTTGGGTCAGCACCACAGAATTTACTTTGCGATTTTACACATTCGTTAACCGACAAGATCTTTTTTATGGAACTTCAAAATGACAGAATCCTCGCAAGCTTGCGATGAGCCGCAACCGAAACCCGGACTGTTGGACTACCTATCTGGTTTGGCGCTTGGATTATTAGTCGGCGGCATCGTTGGCTTGTCGGTCTCTCAATTGGCAGGGGAATTCCTCGCTGGGTTGATTGCCTTACTGGCAGCGTTCTTCGGCCTCGGAGGCAAGCTGCCCCTTCAGTCATCGGTTCCGAATGTTCGCCTATTGGCATTTTGTATTGGGTTTGTGATCGGATTGCCGTCGGGTATTGTGACGCGTACCCATGCTTGGCTTGCGCCTTCGTTCAAGCAAACGGTAGAATCGTATACTCTGTCTAGCGGCGACCAAGCGCGCGCAATTGAACTCGCGATTTTTGAAAAGACAGGCTTGCGCACAGGGAGCTTGTCATCGACGCCTGAACCAGAAGACATCCGCCCGGAAACCCGGGGGATTGCATTCAGCGCAGCTACAAGTGCTCAGTGTAATGCGCTCTTGGAGAGCGCTCACGCAAGCCCGCAACTTCGCCTTCAGGCCATGGCAAAGTTTCAGGATCCGTGGCAGCGCGCAGGAAGCTTTGGCTTGTCATTAAGTGACAGTGATCAAGCTAAGTTTGCTGATTATATCTACGATGTCTTTTGCGAGGATGTAAGCTGATATGTTTGATTTACTCGGGCGATTGACCGTTGTTCTGACTTGTATTTGGGCCTTTCCGCTCTTGGCTCAATCGCCTTCAACGCAGATGCTGAGCTCTGCGCGGAGCGATGTTGGGTTTGTTGTAGCTACCAACTGCACCGATGGTCAGGACCGCTCTGGAACCGCGTTCGTTTGGCCCACCTCAAAACAGGTCATCACCGCCAGACATGTCGTGGCTGGGTGCAATACAATAAATATCGTGTTCAAGAACCACGGAACTTTTAGCGCCGGACCGATTAGGGAAATTCGCGCACAAGACTTGATCGCATTAGAGCTGGATAGCCCTACTGGCGCAACTGTTCAAACATTGACCGATGCCTTCCCTCCGTTGCATTCGCAAGTCGCGGTCGTCGGTTTTGCACTGGGGGCTCCCACCGCCGATGACAAACTACTCACCGTAACAACGGGCAATCAGCCACCTCCAGCCAAATTGAGAGACCTTTTACCAAGTGCGGAAAGGAACACTGTTGCTCAAAATGGTCCGTGGGAGCTGGATACAGCAATACTGCGGCTAGATGGAAATTTGACGCACGGCCATTCTGGCGCGCCGGTGTTCGACCACCAAGGTAGAGTCGTTGCTATCGGTGCAGGGGGTCTGAAAAGCGGAGCCACGGGCATAGTTTGGGCAGTAAATGCCAGCTATCTGTTGGACCAGAGCAATTGGAGCAGCGTTTCAGCCGGACAAGCTGTTAACCCGGAGACTAACCTCTCGTTTTCTGTTCAGAGCCCGCAGTCCACAATCAACACTGTAAATTGTGGTAATTTTAGTCTCTCACTCTCACGCAAAAGTACATTCTATGAGATCGCAGCGACCGTGGATGATCCGCTTGGATTGCAACAACTACAAAACGCTGTCGGATTTGGATTGCCGCTAAATTTTAACGAACTGGTGTTCGAAGTTTGGGAGGATTTAGTTTCGGGTGCTGTCATCCCCCTCCCACAAGGAAGCGATCTTCGTCCTTCTAGCTCAGGCTGCACTGCCACGGTGGGAAACGGGGTCGCTATTTGGATCAGATCTTACGATGCATCGGGAGACGCAAACTTTCAGTTTTCAATTCAGAATTTCTCCCTTCAGCTTGAAAGTGACTTGGGTTTTGCAATCGGGCCGAATGTATTTGATCCAAATTTCACGTATAGTTACCCTCTTTCCCGGCCAGACGGTTTTATGGCCAATAGAAAAGGTGTCGCCGGGCCCACAGTCCCTGTAGACCACGCGAACATGTATCAGAACTACGGGTTTGTTTCCCACATTGGCCGGGGACCGCACTATTTCGGAGTTGCTGCATTGAGGCGAAGTTCGTTCATCAATACCCCTTTGCTGGCCCAGTGTCAGGCAACTGGAAATTCAACGGCGTGCAGTCAGGCATTACCACCACTCTATGATTGGGCAGTGGCGACGCTGAGTGTCCACATGTCGACGATGCCGCCAATTTAGGAGTCTTCGGGGCCGTCTGACAGCAGACCAAAACTGGCGGAAAATAGTAGCAAAGGCTAGAACTCGCTACCATTAGTTATCTGCCTGCTGAACAGTTTCCGGTTTGAGGTTAGTCTGTTTGCGGAAAACTCGAGCCTCCCGCGTATTTGAGCTTTCTCAACACAACCGGCCTTAAAGAGACCTCCGCTGCGCAGTGGACCTGTCGCGGTTTGATGCCGCCCCTTTGATAGCATTTACTGCAACAAAGGAGACTGACTATGGGACTGAAACGGACGGACGAATTTCGCCAAGATGCGGTGCGTATCGCGCTGACCAGTGGGCTGACACGCAAACAGGTGGCTGACGATCTGGGTGTAGGTATGTCCACACTGAACAAGTGGATCACAGCGCATCGAGACACGGATGTGGTGTCAAAAGAGGATATGAGCCTCGTTCAAGAGAATGACCGGCTGCGCCGCGAGAACCGTATTCTCAAGGAGGAGAGGGAGATCTTAAAAAAGGCCACCCAGTTCTTCGCGGGCCTAAAGCAATGAGATTTAGGTTCATTGAAGAACACAGCGAGAGCTTCCCCACCAATCGGCTGTGTGATGTCGTTGGCGTCAGCACACGCGGGCTACGCGCATTTCGAAGCCGGCCAGCCAGTCGCAGACAGCGGTCTGATTTGGTCACGCTGGCGCACATCAAAGAACAATCTCGTCTGAGCCTTGGCAGCTATGGCAGGCCGCGCATGACTGAGGAGTTGAAAGAGATTGGCCTGGATATCGGTCACCGCCGTGTTGGCCGCCCCCTCTCGGCAGATTTGGCTTTGCCAAATCGCCTGTCGGGCAGTGGATGCGCCAGAACGGCATATCAGTGGTCAGAACACGCAAACACAAGGTCACGACGGATAGAGATCATAAGTTCAATATAGCACCGAACCTACTGGATCGTGACTGCGCGGCAGATGCGCCAAACCAGAAATGGGCGGGCGACATCAGCTATGTCTGGACCCGTGAAGGCTGGGTGTATCTGGCTGTGATCTTGGACCTGCATTCTCGCCGTGTCATCGGCTGGGCCGTCAGTAACCGCATGAAGCGTGATCTAGCGATACGGGCGTTGAACATGGCCATCGTATTCCGTGCGCCACCAAAGGGCTGCATCCATCACACGGATCGCGGTAGCCAATATTGTTCTCACGACTATCAAAAGATTCTGCGCCAACATGGGTTCAAGGTGTCGATGCCTGGGAAGGGCAATTGCTACGACAATGCGGCTGTCGAGACGTTCTTCAAAACCATCAAGGCCGAGCTGATCTGGCGGCGGTCATGGGAAACCAGGCGGCACGCTGAGATGGCAATCTTTGAATACATCAACGGCTTCTACAGTCCACGCCGCCGTCACTCAGCACTGGGATGGAAAAGCCCTGTCGCATTCGAACGGAAGGTGGCTTAAACGAGCACTAGGGGCGGCACTAAAACGGGACAGCTCCATTGCGCCGGAGCGCTGTGGATAAATCACCGATTTCCAACCCCAGACGGCGTTCAAAGAACTCTCGCAGGTTGTCCAGTGTTTCCAACGCGTTTGCCTCGATCACCAAATCAAGAGAGTTTATCCTGTATCGCTTGAACTCGGTCAGCAGCGCGTCGAAATCTATCGCACCCGCCATAACATCCGCTCCACTGTGGGAGTCCAGAAGCAACGCTTGCGCGCCTGCTTCCCCTCTGAGGGCCTTGGTATATGTATCCTCGCCCTTTAACTTGCGTGCGTTCATGATCACGGCGATGGTCTTGTCAAACTGTTGCCGCGCCGAAACCGCATTATCACCGGCGACCTTCGCGCACCGCTCGAGAGCAGCAGCAGTCAATGGGTCAGTGGTTGGTTGTTCTCTCTGCCGCTTCAGGTTCGGGTGTGGTGCATCGTAGAGACCGAGACGCTGCGCTGCGTCATAAAAAACGTTCATTCGGACAAGCGGCCAGGCAAAGACCCCTTCGATTTTCAATTCCAGCAGCGACAGTTCTTTTTCCGCATCCCAGAAGCACTGGCACAAGCTGGTGATATCAATCGTCTGAGCCCGCTGGATATGTTCCAGCCGTGAAGACGTGCGCCGCGTCTGCATGAGCGCGAACTTCAGACGGGCTTGTTCATTGCGTAACCTTGGATTTTCACGGTCACGACCCAGCGCGCGTGTAACGATTTCAAGCGCTTTATCCACCTTGCCCGCCTGTTGCGAGGATTCCGAACGGCGCAGTGCGAGGTAACACATGATGCGCGACAAAGTTCCGGCCGGGAAGCGCTTTGGTTTTCGTCTAGCGTTGATGTTTGGGCCCATCCGAGATGCACCCTCTGCCTGAGCGTTGTGGTCCCTGTGTGTCATATGTAACGCCCAAGATTTTCGCACGAGGTTATCCCCGGAATGAACGTTTGGGCTGATAAACCATCCGCACCAGAAAGCTCTGCGTGACGTCGCGCAAACGTCATATGGCTCGGTTCATAAATCGGGGCATCCGCTGGTCGCCCTGACGCAATGCTATCGAGGGGGGCACGCATGAGAGAGCAAGACGGCGACCTTTTGTCTGGCCTTCGACCGCGTGCCTGTTCATGGTAGTCAGGAATGCAGCACAGACGATTAAAGGGACCTCTGCTTTGAACATATTACTCACAGGTGGGGCTGGATATATAGGATCGCATACTTTCATAAGCCTGATCGATGCGGGTCACAAGCCGATTGTCGTTGATACCTTTGACAACTCTTCCCCGCAGGTGCTGGATCGGTTGCACGCGCTCACGGGCCAGAAACCTGTGTTTTATCAGGCTGATGTGCGTAATTCAGACATGATCGCAGACATTCTCATGCGCGAAAGTTGCGATGCGGTCATCCATTTTGCCGGCCGCAAATCGGTAGGCGAAGGTCAGTCCGACCCCGTTTTATACTTTGACCAGAACGTCGGCGGGACAGTCCAGCTTTTGCATGCGATGAACAAATCTGGCTGTAAGAAGCTGATTTTTTCCTCTTCGGCGGTGGTTTATGGCAATCCGGAGTATTTGCCCATCGATGAAGAGCACCCGCTTTCAACCTGTAATGTGTACGGTGACACGAAACGCACTGTAGAGGACATGCTGCGCGCGCTGTCCGCGTCCGATCCGGAATGGTCCGTCGTTCTGTTGCGGTATTTCAACCCGGTGGGGGCGCATAAATCGGGTGATATCGGCGAATACCCGCGCGGCATTCCCAACAATCTGATGCCTTACGTCACACAGGTCGCTGTTGGGCAGTTGGAACAGCTTTCCGTATTCGGGGGCGATTATGATACGCCAGATGGCACGGGCGTCCGTGACTTCATTCACGTTTGTGACCTTGCCGATGGTCATGTCAGCGCAATGAAGCTTCTGGATGACACCGGGTGCACGGCGATGAATTTGGGGACGGGCAAAGGGTACTCGGTGCTCGATATCATCCAGACATTCGAAACGGTTAACAAAGTGCGCATCCCATATGAGATTACGGACCGCCGCCCCGGTGATGTCGCAGCCTGTTATGCCAACCCGTCCTACGCAAGAACCTTGACCGGCTGGCAGGCCAGGTTGGAGCTCGCGGATATGTGCCGGGACGCGTGGAACTGGCAACAAAAGAACCCCATGGGGTTCGACTGAGCCGGATCGCAGGCCGTGTCAGGCGTATCTCAAGGCTCTGTCACGGCATTCGAAACGGGGTCGAGACTGCTGGAGAGCGAGTGGAGCGATCACGGCAAACAGATAGTCAGATCTACGTAAGACCAGAAGAACTGGAGGGGTGCCGCAGTACTGTGGGGCGCCAAGATGTATTCAGGTTTGAAGGCACGATAGTCAAAGCGATTATTCGTAACTCTCGGGGCCTGCGAACCCGATCACAAGCACGAGGGCCAAGCCTGCGGGCGCCTCCAATCGGTGAACAAAAGCGATGACGGCATTCTTGCAGGGCTTTCATAACCTTGATGGTAATCAGCTATTTTTCGATCGACATATGTCGTTCCCCATTTGGAATGACGTTCAATATGTAAAGAGCAGCCGTAGTAAATAACGGCAAGTTCGCAATAGGGACGTGCCTCGCAAGAGGATGATCGGCGTCACCGGAATGTAGCCATGCCTGCGCTGTTCATTCAGCGTTTCACGCTGTGACCAGTCGAACCGTTGCTGTCGCATGTTGCGACGCAAAGGGGCACTATGCTGTCAGATCCTTCTCGCGACATCCTATGTGTCCCGCCGTCTTGCTCAGGAAACCTCAGCGCCGATGAGCACAGCCTGTATCGGTGTCTGAACGTGACTTCGTTCCGTCCATCAAGGTGTGGAACGTCATTCGCAACCGCGTCTTGACGGGTGGCCTCCGGACGGGTTTGTTAAACATGGCGCAGCGAGCCGTATCTCGTGCAGGCTGAAAATTCGAGGACCGGAGATTGATATGCGAGAAACCCTCATCTGCAACGCCATGATCTTTGATGGCTCCGGCGCCAAGCCCTTTCCCGGTCACCTGCGTCTTCGTGGAAACCGCATTGCGCAGGTGATGAAAGGGTCGGATGCGGTCGCGCAGGAGGCTGACGAAGTAATTGATGCGGGCGGAGCCTTTCTGATGCCGGGGCTGATCGAGGGTCACGGGCACATCTCTTTTATCGATCAGGCAGATCTGATGGACCTCGCGGTCATCGGTGTGGAAGAGCACACGCTGGCGACGATGCACAACGCGCTCAAACTGCTTGATGCGGGCTTTACCAGCGTCAACAGCGCCGCCTCTGCCAAGGTTCGCCTTGATGCCGTCATCCGTGACGAAATCGAGGCCGGGCGGATCCCGGGGCCGCGCCTGCGCGCCGCCAGTCCGGAAATCACGGTGACCAGCGGTCTTGGGGATGCCAACAAGATGCATGTCAAACTTCATACTTTCGGCATGGTCGTCGATGGTGAGGATGAGGTCGTATCGGCGGTGCGGCTCTGTATCCGCGAGGGCGTAGACAACATTAAACTGAACATCTCGGGTGATGTGTTCATGCCGAATGCGGATTCGTTTTCTACCGTGATGGCCGAAAACGAAGTCCGGGTCGCGGTTGAGACGGCCCATGCCCACGGCAAGCGCGTGGCGGCCCATTGTCGTGCGGCGGATTCAATCAAACGGGCTGTGCGCAATCGTGTCGACATGATTTATCACTGCGATCATGCGGACGAAGAGGCTCTGGATATGCTGGAAGCGGCCAAGGACTGGGTGCTGACGGGACCTGCCATTGGCGTGATAATCAAATCTATCGAAGCGCTGCAAAGTGCTGACGATCCCGCGCTGCAGCCCCAGATTGACGAGTTGAAAAAACTCTACGACGATAACTGCTGGACCCATGCGGAAATGCGCAAACGCAATATTCCGATCGTGATCGGCGGGGATTACGGCTTTGCGGTTAATCCGCAGGGCACCAATGCCAATGACCTCGTTTACTTTGTCGAGCACTATGGCTTCAGCCCTGCCGAGACGCTTCACGCGGCCACGATGATCGGTGCGCGCGCCATGAACCGACCGGATGAACTGGGTCAGATCCGTGAGGGGTTTCTGGCTGACCTGCTCTTGATCGACGGTGATCCCCTGGACGATATAGCGATCCTTACCGATCCCGCGCATTTCAAAGCGATCATGAAAGACGGAAAATTTCACCAGCAGCGCCGCGATGGCGCGATAAATACTGACCAGGAAAACAGCGGGCGCGGTTGGCTGGCGGCGCAGCAATGACCTCCTTCCATGCTCTTTTGATGCAAGAACAGCTGCCAATCGGCACCTACCTCGGAGAGTTCGCAACACCGGGTATCGGCGAAATACTGGCCGCTGTGGGCTGCGAATTCGTGTTTGTAGACATGGAACACAGTGGGTTTTCCTTTCAGACCAGCGCACAGATTTTACGCAACCTTCATGGGGCCGGTCTGGCTACCATGCTGCGCGTCCCGTCCAAGGCGGCTCATCATCTTCAGCGCGCGGCGGATATCGGCGCACAGGGTGTCATCGCGCCGATGGTCGGCACCGCACAAGAGGCCCGTGACTGTATTGCCGCGCTGAAGTATGCGCCTGATGGTCAACGCGGCGTGGCGATTGGCATCGCACATGATGACTTTCGCAAGCGATCTGTCCCTGATGCGATGCGACATGCCAATCAAAAAACCGGTTTCGTGGCGCTGATCGAAACGGCCGAAGGTGTCACGAATTGCGAGGAGATCATGTCCCTCCCAGGGGTGGACGCGATCTGGATCGGTCATTTGGATCTCAGTGTATCCTTGGGCATACCCGGTGACTTCAATAATCCGCTTTTTCTTGATGCGGTCACAAGAATAATGGCGGCAGCCGCTGACGCAGAAACTCCCGTTGGCCGGTTGGTCGGCAGTGCGGAAGAGGCCGCCCGTTGTCACCGCGAAGGGTGCCGCCTGATGTGCTATCTTGGCGACATATGGCTTCTTCAAAAAGCCTTGGGGGAAGGGATTGCAACAATTCGATCCCAGCTTGGCAACAACTCTTGAGAGCTTGCCTTTAAATGGAAGGCTAGAGCATCCAGTTCGCGCTATTTGTTGACCGGAAGGTCTGATGCATCCGTCCGGTTCAGACGCTCCGCCTGAAAGCTGCTGAGGTCGAATACACCGGCTTGCGCAACCGGTTGATCCCACCGAGTGGTTCGAAATCGGCCACTGCATGCCAAGGTGTAAACAGCAGCGGCTTACAGGTATCGACAAGCTCTGTTGGCTGGCATTGCGGGTTTATCGTGACTTGCGCAACTTCGGTATGCGTGAACTGATCTTCGTCCCACGCGCGCGCGGCATTTTCGATCATCCCATCGATATCGTTCTTGATGTCTTCGCTCTGCGCGACCTGCACGCGAAAGCTCAGCTTTATGGGGTCATTGTCTGCAACGGATAAAGCCAGCGCTTGCGACAGATAATCGTCGCCGAAATTTTCGAACGCACTGATGTCCGCCTGCGACGCCATCGCATCAGAATTTATTGGGACCACCGAAAACCGCATCACACGATCATTTCCAAACCGAAACGGTGCTGCGCTGAAATAGGGCGCAAAAAGCGGGTTTCTGACCGGTGTCGCCTGTATTTCCCCAACAACGGCAGCAGCGCTGATCACGCCCTGCATGTCCTCTTCGGCAAACTCCGCAAAGAAGTCGCTGTTCGTTTCGAAAAGCGCGCGCAATCTGGCATTTTGCTGCGGCTCGTTTGCGGGTGCGGGCAACAGATTGCCAGACATGTCCATCATGCCCCTTTTCAGCAGTTCGCCGGGCAGAAAGAAAAGAAGCGGGTCTGCACCATCCGCAGAGGCGCAGAGGGCTTGCGTCAGGCGCCGATAATCCCGGACATTGCGAAACGCAAATTCTGGTGAGTTCACCATCAAGAAGTCCTGATTTTGAGCACAACCATCGTCTAAAAGAACGGGCTCGCCAACATCAAGAACCTTGATCGCCATGCCGCGGCTGCCATGTTTCAGTAATCTGGCACCAGTCGGATCGTGGCCTTTCTCGAGATCAGCGCGCTTCAGAACATCTGCGTTCGAATATCTTATCTTTGCCTGAAAGCACTTGCCCGGATGCGCAAAAAGCCCGACCTGCAACTCAGCGCTGATATCGCAGTTCACCGTAAACTCCGCATCGAGGCAGCCATGAGACTTGGGATGGACACCGCGCAGAATTTCATCGTTCTGGATCGACTTTCGCTTGTCCTGTAATTCGACGGTCATGGCGGTGATTTCCTTGCGCCATTTGTCTTCCATTTCGGGAATACGTTCAAAACTCAGGGGTTCAGTTGAACATCCATCGCGGCGGTCCATAACCTTATCCTCCAAAAAAAATTTATGTAGTTTTCAAAATGAGCGGTCATTTAACACCGCAAGAATACCATCCGCAGGCGTATTTACCAAACGGACGCGAGAACCGGTCTTTGGTTCGGCAGAAAACACCGGAAGTTTTTGGGAACAACGCGCCGTTGCCTCCGCGCATGCTTTTGCCACCTGCGGAGCAGACGACGCCATCTCAACGGGGCTTAGCTGACCCGGTGGCCCTGAGACCAAACGCCCCGGATCAATGGCGCGTCCCCCGCAAGGGTCACGCGCAACACGTCGCCGCGCAGCCCCAAAGCCAGCCGGCCACGATCAGTGAGCCCGACCGCCATTGCCGGGTTTGCCGTCACACAGGAAACAGCACGTGGCAGGTCATTCCAGATGTCGGACAGCCGAAATGCCGATAGCAGCAATGCCGAGGGCACATAGTCCGATGAGACGATATCCAAAAGACCTTCTTTGGCCAGTTCCATTGCCGATACATTCCCTGAATGCGACATACCCCGGATGATGTTTGGTGCGCCCATCATCACCGCAAGCCCAGAGGCACGGCAAGCCAATGCAGCCTCATGCGTTGTGGGAAATTCGGCGAAATGCGCCCCGAGTTTCTGCGATGTCTCAACCTGTTCCTCAGTGGTGTCGTCGTGGCTGGCCAGCGTGGCACCATAGCGGTTTGCCTCTGCCACAGCACCGGCCTGATGCTTGGCCCCATAAAGCCGCTGCAATCGTTTCAAATTGGCAACGTGTTCGTCAAAATCGGCATCTGACAAGCCGCGTTTCTTGGCCACATAGGTTTTGAGTGCGTGCAGGTCTCTGAACTGGCGCTGCCCGGGTGTATGATCCATGAGGCTGACGATGCCAACGCGGTCCTCGGGGCCAAATTCCGCCATCTCTTCCAGCAAGGTGTCCGAACAGGTTTCGGCGCGCAGATGCAGGAAATGGCTGATGCGAAAATAACCTGCATCGCGCGCTGCCAATAGTTCAGTGGCGAGGTCGCGGGCATAGGCTTTGTACCTGGCCTTGTTGTTATGGATGGACCCTACGCGCAAGGCGTCAAAGACTGTCGTGATTCCGGTTGATGCAAGTTCGGCATCATGCGCGACAAGCGCTGGTAAATGCGGCCAGTTCACTTCCGGGCGCGGTTCGATATGACGCTCAAGGTTGTCAGTATGCAATTCAATCAGGCCGGGCAGCACATAGTCGCCCCGACAGTCGATTGCACCGGGTGGCACGTCGTCACCTTCCAGAATGTCAGTTATCACACCAGCCTGTACAACTATGCGCCCTGTCAGAACCTGATCCGTCAAAACGAGTTGCGCGTTGGCAAGGCACAGCGGTGCGTGCCCGTCAGGGTGCGGATGCGATGCACCGACCTTTCCTACCAAGGGGGGATTCATGCCATAAGACCGTTTCATTACGCTGTGGGTTGGGCGTGTCACTATCGGGTGAGATGCCAGATTGCTACCTGAAACGGTGATGTTCACCAAGCATTCAGGGTGAGGTGATCCACAGAAAACGGGTGACACTTTGTGGAGTTGCCAGTGTTCTGCAAAACGCCAAGGGTGCATCCAAAACCAGTTTCCTTAAACGGTTTCTTCACAAAGAGCGTTCTTTAAGTCTCGGTCGGGTGAACCTGTGAACTGTCCTGCCGATTTCATGATGATACTGTTTTGGCACCATGCTGATCCGTAGGGTTGCCATTGACAAGGGCATTGATCGCGTCTGGTATCAGTGTACTATCTATCTGTATAACAACGATTCCTTTTTGATTGAGAGCGAAGCTCGACGAAATCATGGCGAAAAGACAAGAACGTATTAGCGCCGCATTCGCTTGTGGATCCCCGCCCAGCAACAGACTTTCCTGCGGTGCATTGGGCATCAACAATGCGCTTCTGACGGGGGTAAAACACGATCGCGATTTCGAATGATGGATCGCGCGGCAGCGCAGCACGAGGCGCCGCTGTTGGTCGTGTCAAAAAAAGGCGACTTTCCAAATAAAAATAACCAAAGCTACATCCTGGGAGGATATTGAAATGACACTTAGTCACTACAAAAAAATGTTTGGCGCGGCGAGCCTTGTCGGCGGTCTGCTGCTATCGACCGCTGCGTTTGCAGGGCCGGAGTTCGTGTCTGGTCCGGGTCATGACCCGGTGTGTTTCACGCCTTGGAGCGATGACATCAAATTCATGCAATGGGAGCCGCGCGAAGGGCCGCATAAGGTTGCCGTGGTCAACGGATTTGTTGGCAACACGTGGCGCATTCAGATGATCCAGACCGCAAAAGCCTTTGCTGAGCAGCCAGAGATCGCAGCCCAGTTGGAAGACTTCAAGGTTGTGTCCACCGGAACGGATGTTGCCGCGCAGCTTGGCGCCATCGAAGATTTCATCAACCAGGGCTATGATGCCATTGTCACGATCGCCGTCTCTCCGGAGGGGTTTGACCGGGTGATCCGTCTGGCAGATCGCAACGATGTTGTCGTGGTTCCCTTTGACAATGTTCTCGACACCGACAAGGTCATGCAGGTCAATCAGGACCAACTTGAAATGGGCCGCATGTACGCGCGCTGGCTCATGGAGCAGTTGGGCGATCAGAAATCCGGCAAGATTCTTGAGGTGCGCGGCCTGCAGGGCAATTCGGTTGACCGCGACCGCCACATTGGTTTCCGTGAGCTGATGGAACCATCAGGGGACTGGGACATCGTCGAAGTTGTCGGCAATTG
Organism: Roseobacter litoralis Och 149; assembly: GCF_000154785.2. NCBI lineage: Bacteria > Pseudomonadati > Pseudomonadota > Alphaproteobacteria > Rhodobacterales > Roseobacteraceae > Roseobacter > Roseobacter litoralis. Next base: position 3,842,535 of record NC_015730.1, on the reverse strand, counting down.
GGATGACGGCACCGCTCAGAAGGTGACCGCAGATGCGATCGCAGTGCACAAGGAATTTGATGCGGTTGTCGTTCAGGGCGGCACGACAGGGGCCGTGCGGGCGATGCTGGATGCGGGTCACCCGTTGGTGCCGATTGCCGGTGAAAGCGAAAACGGCTTTAGAAAACTGCTGGCGGAATACGGCCCGCAGGGCCTGAAGGGCAAATCCATCGGCCAGTCGCCCGGCATGGTGTCAATCGCCATGAAGGCTGCGCTTGCGGCGCTGGATGGCAAGGTGATGCCGCAGCTGGTTTCGGTGCCTATTCCTTTCGCTGATTATGACGAATTGGAAGCGGGCAAGAACTACTGGCCCGATCTGACTGACAACTTCTTTACCGTAAACGAATTCCCACCCTGTGGCGTGAACATCACCGCACGGGAAATCATGGCAAAGACTGCTGACAACGACTGATTTACCTTACAAAGGTGATCTGCTGCATCGCGATGTGACGTCGCGATGCAGCGCTGAAAGACGATGACAGGGTTGAGGGCACGCATGACATCACACGGCCAAGCGGATTTGGGCATGCAGGCGGGGCATTCCAGATCGCATATGTCCTTGACGGGGATCACAAAACGATACGGCGGTGTTACGGCGTTGGAAAACGTGAATTTTTCCTGCGACCTCGGCTCGATCCATGCCGTGCTGGGGGAAAACGGTGCCGGTAAATCCACGCTGATCAAGATCATGTCCGGCGTTGTCACGCCCAATGAGGGGGTGATCAATCTCGCGGGCAAACCTGTCTCCTTTCCCGGCCCATCGGCGGCAAATGCCGCGGGCATTGTGTGCATTTTTCAGGAACTGTCGTTGCTGCCGGACCTGAGCGTTTCGGATAATATCTCCATCGCTGATCCGCCGCGCCGCTTTGGCCTCATCGACAAAAGGGCACAACGCCGCCGAGCCGAAGAGCTTTTGGCAAGGATCGGCTGCGAAGATGTGAACCCTTTGAGCAAAGTGCGCGACCTTGCGTTGTCGCGCCGCCAAATGGTCGAGATTGCCAAGGCGCTGGCAAAGGACCCGACGGTTCTGATCCTTGATGAGGCGACCTCAGCCTTGACCGCATCGGACGTGGACCGCGTCTTTGATATCCTGCGCAAGCTGCGCGATGACGGGATTTCAATTCTCAGTATCTCGCATCGAATGCACGAAATCGAAGCGGTGGCTGACATGTGTTCCGTCTTCCGTAATGGCAAAAACGTCGAGACGTTCAAACAGGGCACGCGATCCGCTGATGAAATCGTGCAAATGATGATTGGTCGCGAAATCTCCGCGCATTTCCCGCCGAAGCCCATAAAGGAACCAGTGCAGGCAGACGCCGCGCCGCCTGTTCTGCAAATCCGGGACTACGGCTGGGAAAACACATTGCGCGGCATCAGCCTGTCGGTGCGCAAGGGCGAGATTGTGGGTCTGGGGGGCCTTGATGGTCAGGGCCAGAAAGAGCTGCTGCTCGGCCTGTTTGGGGTTCTGAAAAACACCACCGGCAGTGTCGAAATTGACGGCAAGCCCGTGCATATCCGCTCGCCCAGAGATGCGAAAAAAGCGGGCATCAAAATCGCGCTTGTGCCAGAGGATCGCAAAACTGAGGGGCTGATGTTGCCGATGTCGATCTCGGACAACCTTGCCATTGCATCGCTTGATCGCGTGTCTCAGGGCGGGCGGCTGAACCAAAAAGCGCTTGATACGGCGGTCGGCAAGGCGGTTGAGCGGATGCAGATCAAGATCGGTGCTGAGGGGGATCCGGTGTCCACGCTTTCCGGGGGCAACCAGCAAAAGGTCGTGATCGCAAAGTGGCTTATGACCGAACCGCGCATCATCCTGCTGAATGATCCGACCCGCGGGATCGACGTCGGCACCAAACAGGAAATCTATCTGCTGCTGCGCGAACTGGCCGCCGAGGGGGCCGCGATCATCCTATATTCGACCGACTACGAAGAGTTGATTGGCTGCTGTGATCGCGTCGACGTCATGTACGACGGGCAGATTGTGCGCGAACTGGCGGGCGATGACATCACCGAACACAACATCATTTCCAGCGCCCTGAACATCAAGGAAGCCGCCCAATGACGCCAACCCGCACGTCCGATCTGGCCATCATCCTGCGACAGCGTGCGCCTTTGCTCACGGTGATCGCGATTTTCCTTCTGTTTTACATCTTTTACAACGCCAACCATCCGCGCGGGTTTTCAACGGCGGTCTATATCCAAAACTCGAACGAAGTCTTTGCCCTTGTGATGGTTGCGATGGCCCAGACCGTGCCGGTGCTGCTGGGGGGGCTGGATTTATCCGTGGGCGCGGTCATGACGCTGGTGAACACGCTTGCCAGTCATCTGTTGTCTGGCAGTCCGCTCCAAATCGCATTTGGATTTGTCATCTGCCTCGCTACGGGGGCGCTGTGCGGTTTTGTGAATGGGTGCGTTGTGGTCTATGGCCGCATTCAGCCGATCATCGCGACACTGGCGACCGGCGCTATTTTCATGGGTCTTGCGCTGTTTCTGCGTCCCTCTCCTGGCGGAGATGTGGATGGCGATCTGGCTTGGGCGATGACGAATGACCTGTTTGAAATCGCGGCAACTTACGGATTGTTCGACGATGGCAAGGCGGCGTGGTTCGTGCCGATATCATGGATTCCGGTGCCTGCGATCCTCATGGTTGCGGTGGCGGTTTTCGTTTGGCTGCCCTTTGCGCGCTCTGTCACGGGGCGGACGGTCTATGCCATCGGGTCGGGCGAAAGTGCTGCGTATATGTCAGGCCTCAATATAGATCGCGCGAAAATCGCGGCTTTCACACTGGGCGGTTTCTTTGCGGGGATTGGGGGGATTTACCTCACGCTGCAAACCTCTTCCGGGAATGCAGATATCCCGCAGGCGGGGGCCTATACGCTGAACTCCATCGCAGCCGTGGTGATCGGGGGGACATCGCTGCTGGGTGGTGTTGGTACGGCCATCGGCTCCATCTTTGGGGCGCTTGTATTGCGTACCATCTCATTTAACTTTCGCATCTTTGAAATAGACCCTCTGTTGCAGCCTTTGTTCGAGGGCGTGGTATTGCTGGGTGCGGTCAGTATTGGCGCGCTTGGGGTCATACGCATCAAAAACAAACTCGAGCTTTTCCGGTAGGTCCCAATGGCAATCACAGACAACAACCCCCAAGAAAAAAGCCGCTGGCTCTCGCCTGAAAACAAACCGATTGTGATCGCCTCGGGCTTTATCGTTGTGATCCTCGCCATCGGGACAAGCTACACGCTTGCGACGCAAGGCACCGCGACGTTGCTGTCGCCGACCTATCTGCTGCAACAGTTGCAGGTGGGTTCCTTTCTGGGAATCGTTGCGGCTGGCATGATGCTGGTCATTCTGTTGGGTCACATTGACCTCTCCGTCCCGTGGACGGTGGCCGCGGCCGCTATGATGGCCACGGCCGTGGGGGGACCTGCCGCCTTGCCTGTGGGGTTAAGCGTTGGGCTGGCCGTTGGGTTGGTCAATGGCCTCGGGGTTGCTTACCTGCGCATCCCTTCGATGATTTTCACCCTTGGCGTCAATGCGGTGATGCGGGGGCTGATGGTCGCTTATACCGGTGGTTTTGCCCCCCAGACGGCGGCGACACCGCTGATGCAATATCTTGCCGTGGGCAAATTCCTTGGCATACCAGTTGCGTTGTTTGTCTGGGCGGCGGTGTCCGTCGCCGTCGTCTTTATCCTACGCAAGACAGCAACCGGGCGCTACATCTTTGCCATTGGTAACCGCGAATCCGCGGCCTATCTGGCGGGCGCACCGACGCGCGGTGTGATCGTGATCGCGTTTGGTCTGTGTGGTATGATGTCGGGCCTCGCAGGAACCTTGCTCGCGGGATATTCCACGAAGGCTTATCAGGGCATGGGCGATGCGTTCTTGCTGCCCGCCATCGCGGCGGTCGTGATTGGTGGGACCCATATTCTGGGGGGCAAGGGGCGCTATCTGGGCACGCTTGTTGGTGTCATCCTGATCGTACTGCTCAATTCCGTTCTGTCGATCATGCAGATGCCCGAAGCGGGGCGGCAGGTGATCTACGGCGCGGTCATTATCCTGATGCTGCTGTTTTACGACCGAGGCGTGCAGGACAGACAATAAAAGGGAAAACGTCATGCTGATGCCAGAATTCGAGGTGATCGACCCGCGTTTCAAACGCTATGTGATGCCTAATGTGCATATGGAAACCCTCTATACCGGGACCCGCTGGGCCGAGGGGCCGGTGTATTTTCCAGCCGCGAAATACCTGTTGTGGTCGGACATCCCGAATGACCGGATCATGCGGTTTGATGAGGTCACGGGCGATGTGTCCGAATTTGCCAAGGGGTGCGGTTTTCACAATGGCCACACGATGGATCCGCAAGGGCGGTTGGTCTCTTGCGAGCATCAGGGCCGCCGGGTCAGCCGCGTGGAAGTCAATGGCTCGGTAACCACATTGGCGTCAGAATATCAGGGCAAGAGGCTCAATTCGCCCAACGATGTGGTCGTAAAGTCAGACGGCAGCATCTGGTTCACCGACCCCACCTATGGGATCGACAGTGAATACGAAGGGGATCGCGCTGACGGCGAGATCGGGGCATCGCATATGTATCGCATCGACCCTCAATCCGGTGAAGTTGCGGCGGTGGCGACAGACTTCGTAAAGCCGAACGGCCTTGCGTTTTCGCCTGACGAAAGCCTGCTCTATATTGCGGATACAGGGGCCACACATGTGGAAAACGGACCCAAACACATTCGGGTTTTTGACGTTGCGGGTGATGGCAGCCTGTCGGGTGGCGCTGTTTTTGCGGAATCGACCAACGGGCTGTTTGACGGGTTTCGCGTTGATCTGGATGGTAACATCTGGACGTCCGCCGGGGACGGTGTGCATTGCTATGCGCCGGATGGTGATTTGATCGGTAAAATCTTGACGGGTGAAGTCGTGGCCAATGTGGAATTCGGCGGGATCAAAAGAAACCGTCTTTTCATTTGTGCAACGACATCCCTCAGGGCCGTATATCTGAACACGCAAGGGTGCAGTAGTATCCGCTAAAGACGGTTCAGAGGATAAAGTCGCTGGCGTTGTAGTCATTGAATGAGACCGATGGACCATCTTCAATCCACACAACAAAGTCGATTGTTTTGTCATCATCATCCAATGCAAAGACGCGCGTCTGACCACCGAAAAACGAGACCCAGAGCGCACCTGCGCCAAACGCAAAGCCATCTTCACGCGTCGCAACCCCGAGGAAGGTAAAGCTTTGATCTCCGTTGCCTGCCACGGTGATGTCCGCGTCAATGCCGGACAGATCAATCACGTCACCGACAGCGCTGCCAGCCCCTTCGAAGTCTTTGATGACATCCACGGACAACTGTTGGGAATCGGATGTGTCATCGAACACAAATGTATCGTTTCCTGCGCCACCGTGCAGGATATCGCGGCGCGCGCCGCCAGTTAACACATCATCGCCCGTGCCGCCCCACAGCCTATCATTGCCATCGCCGCCCAAAATGAGATCGTCGCCGTCGCCGCCGAAAAGAACATCGTCGTCATTCAGCCCGGTGACGAAATCATCCCCGTTACCACCGCGCAATGTATCGTTTCCGTCACTGCCAACGAGCGTATCTGCGCCCTCTGATCCGACAAGCAAATCATCACCGGTGCCGCCAAAGACAAAATCGTCGCCATCGCCACCATAAAGCTGGTCGTTGCCCTCACTGCCATCGAGGTTGTCGTTGCCAGCCCCCGCATACAAGGCATCATCCCCCGCGCCACCGGTCAGGAAGTCATTTCCGAAGTTGCCCAGAATTATGTCATTTCCGCCGTCTCCGACGAGGTTGTCATTGCCTGCCTTGCCGACAATCACGTCATTCCCTTCACCGCCGGAGATTTCATCGTTACCCTTCCCGCCGAAAAGACGGTCGTTGCCGTTGCCGCCCTCAAGGGTGTCGTTGCCGTCCTCGCCAAAGAGGATGTCGTCGCCATCCTCGCCGAAGAGGGAGTCATCCCCCCCACGTCCGAAAATCTGATCGTCCCCCGCACCGCCGCCGATGCGGTTATCAACGTCCGTACCAGACAAAACGTCATCACCTGACCCGGTGAACAGGTTTTCGAAGCCGTCGAAGATGAATAAGTTGCTCTCCAAATACCCATCGTAAAGGTCAATGGTGAAGTCAAAGTCGCTTGCGGAGGCGTCTATCGTATCAACACCTTCGCCCCCTCTGATATAAGAGGGAAGTCCACTGCTGATAATGACCGTGTCGTCGCCGGATTCTCCGGCAGCGAAGTCATTGCCGGACGTTATGATCGTGTCGTTCCCTGATCCGCCATTAACGTGATCTGCGCCGGCACCGGCGAAAACGGTATCATTGCCCCACTCGGCCAAGATCGTGTCATTACCCGCGCCCGCGTAAATTACATCGCTACCCGCCCCGCTAACAATGAGATTATCACCGTCAGTGCCGGTAATCGTGTCACTGCCTACGCCCGTGAAAATGTCTTCGAAATTGATAAACGATTCAACCGGCACCGCCGGTGCGCCCGCGTAATCTGTTTCACCGGTAATGAGGTTTACCGTGTAATCCCCGCGAAAACTGGTCGTATATAACCTGTCCCTGCCGCTTCCCCCATCGAGGAGTTCAAAGTCGCCGACGAAGGTATTCGCACTGGCATACAACGTGTCATTACCGCCGCCACCGAAGAATGAACCGCTGCCCGATGAAATAATTACATCTCTGGCGGACTGGCCTAAAACCGTATCGCCTTTTTCCCCCGCACGTATGTTTGTGTCATCTGTGGGACGGGACGTGAACAGATCGGTTTGAAGGAAATTGGCCCTGATGACGTCGGGGGCACTTGTCTCAATCACGTTGGGGCGCGGATCCCAGATTGATGCGAAGACTTCGGAATCTGATCCGAGCCAGGCAAACAAGAGGCGGCCGTCGGCGGTCAAACTGATATCGAGGTGGCTGGTATTGGTGTCCTCAATGGTAAAGGCAGACCCCTCAGTGCCACCATTAGCCCAAAAATTGCGGGCGATCACATTGCCGGTTGTGTCGTCGTTCCAAGCCACGACAAAGCCGCCGTTTTTCAGTGCCGCAATGACAGGTTGGTTCTGCTCTGCTGACCCGGAAGCGACGGTAACCGTGCGTTCAAGCACGCCAGCGTTCGAAAAAATATTTGCAAACACATCGCCGTTAAGCTCGTAGGTGACAACAAAACGGTTGCCGCCGAGGCTTGCGACGGACGGATTCGTCGCATTAGCGGCAATGGCACCGCCAAGAAGGACATTGTCCCCCAAGGGATTGGTGATCGAAAGCGCAAGGCCAGTGTTTCCGGCGTCGCTCTCTTCGTAAACAGTAACAAAATTACCCTTTCCCAGCACCGCAGAATCGCCTAGCTGCGTGACACCCGCGCCGTTTTCGGCTGCGGCGAATTGCGATCCAAGGACGCCGTTCTCATCAATGATGCGCGCGTTAACGTCTGTGTCCGCGCCGATGGCGTCTTCGTAGGTTACAAAGACGCTGTCCTCGGAATCGATCAGATTGGCAATGATCTGCGGGTTGCGCAGGGCACTCCCTGCAGCACTCTCGGATGCGATGGTGAGTGCGCTGCCCGCATCGGGGTGGGGGTCGCCGTTAACGTCGAACCGCTCAAAGACAACGGATGAGCGATCGGGGGACGAGAGGTCATTGACGAGGTAGGTCATGACAAAGCCATCATGGGTCGCCGCCAGATCAAAATCGGTCTCATCGTCTGACGTCGAAAACTGGTTCAGCTGAAACGCCTCGCGCACGATGTGGCCTTCGACATCAAAAATCTTCGCAACGATATCTGTTCCGGGGTCCGTGCCAATCAGGCCATCGGCGCTTTCTGTCCACGCGACGACGAAACCGCCACTGGCCAAGCCCATAATTTTCGGGCTTGCTTGAGAGCCGCTCCCGGCGGGACCCGTGTTGACTTGAAATTCGTTTAACCACTCTGTTGGCGTCGGCATAAATAAAATCCTGAATTGGTTAACACACTGTGGTCCGGCGCAGGCTGCTTAGTCAACGATGCTGTCTTTTTTAGTGAAGCGGGCCGGGTCGTCTGCTACGCTGGCCCGGGGCAAAACCGCCTACAGGCGTTCTTTTGCGCATCCACATTAGTCAAACCTGCAAACACCGGTTAGGCAAAATCCCTAGTCCGGTCGTGATGGCATCTGCAAAAAAAGGTCAAATTATTGGACGGCAGGGGTCTCGAGCCTTAGGTTCCTCCGAAACCAAGGAGGAAATGTTTGCGTTTTTGGATCATCAGCATCTGTCTGCCCCTTTTTGTCGTGACACCTGTGGCGGCGGACAGAGCCGCCTATGTCCACCTTGCCCGGCTTGGTTGGAATTACGAATTGCGCACCACGATGATTGGCAGGGACATGTCCATCCCGATCCATATTCATGGCCGCGATCTGGCCGGGGCCAGTCTGTGTATCGTCGGTGAACAGCCTCACCCTCATTCTCTCGCGACAATCAACGCATTTCGCGATCTGTCCGAACATGTCTTTGGCAAACCGCTCACCATGCGCCACGCAGGGAACGATGCCAGCAGCTGCGGGTCTGGTCGCACGGTTGTCTTGCGGCTCTATTCCGGGCATCCGCCAAATCGCGCCTTGTCCTCTGACCTGAGCTGGATGAACCAGACCTACGAACTGGGGTTGCCGGAACGACGGCAATACGCAGTAAGCTCCCCGGCCATGGCGCAAACATTCTTCGGCCGGCGCGGGCAGGGGACCCATATCATGGTGAAACAGCCTGCCCGTACCCGCCCCGGTATGCTGGAGGCTGCGTTCTACAAATCCATTCTGGTTGAGGAGCTGTTTCAATCCTTCACCTTCGGGATGGATATCCTGCTCTTTGATCCCAATACGGGCTTTCAGTCGAAGCTGCAGGAAACGCCTTTGCGGATGGACCGGCTGTCGTGGGAATCGTCTGACTTCATGCGCGCCATGCTGCGTTCAAACCCCGCAGGCCTATGTGCGTTCGATGTTTTCATGATGCATGCGGTGGCTCAGACATCGGTTGATCAGACGGTTGATCCACTCTTTATCGAATTTATTGACCGTGAGTACGAAGTGTTGCTTGCGCAGGCCGAATTGACCATGGCGGATGACAGGTTTGCCGCCGTTCTGGCACCGGGCTGTCAGCGCAGCCCGATCTGAGGTTAATACCTTCGGGGGTATTTGCGGGCAGGGTCTATGCCGCTACCGTGATGATCTGAGGACCGCGCACAGCGGTCAGGAGACGACATGGACAAAAGACCAGACCCTTCACAACCGGGCGTGGCGGCGCTGTCGTCCTATCTGGCGAATGGTCTGGTGGGCCATGAAATTCTTATTGAACGGCTTCTCGTGGCCCTTCTGGCGGGGGGGCATTTGCTCGTTGAGGGGCCACCGGGCCTCGCCAAGACCCGCGCGGTCAAATGGCTGTCGGACGCGGTCGAGGGCAGTTTTGCGCGTATTCAATGCACGCCCGATCTGATGCCGTCGGACCTGACCGGCACACCGGTTTACAAGCCGCAGGACGGCAGTTTCGAGTTTGTGCAGGGGCCTGTTTTCAACAACCTCGTGTTGGTGGATGAGATCAACCGCGCGCCGCCCAAGGTGCAATCGGCCTTGTTGGAGGCGATGGCCGAGCATCAGGTAACCGCAGGTAATGAGACGCACGCCTTGCCCGATCCGTTTCTCGTGGTGGCCACGCAAAACCCTATTGAACATGACGGCACCTTCCCCCTGCCCGAAGCGCAGCTGGACCGGTTCCTGCTGCATGTGGTGCTTGAACTGCCGGGGCTGGAGACCGAACGTCAGATCCTTGATCTGGTCGAAGCCGAAGCGCAAAGCGGCGCGCCAAAAATACAGGCGCTGACGCTGGACGCACTCGCCGATGCCCGCGCCAGTGTGAGCGCCGTGCATCTGGCCCCTGAGTTGCGCGATTACATCGTGCGGCTGGTGATGGCGACGCGGGAAGGGCCACAGGCACAGGATATCGAACATGCGGTTTCGCCGCGCGGCTCGCTGGCGCTGGCGGCGGCTGCCAAGGCGCGCGCGTTTCTAAAGGGGCGCGACTATGCCATGCCTGAAGACGTGGCGGCACTGGCCGGGGATGCGCTGGCGCATCGCATGGTGCTCAGTTGGCGTGCGGTTGCGGATGGGCGCAAGGCGCGCGATGTCGTGGCGGATGTTCTGAACGCTGTTGAGCCGTTGTGAACGCGGCGCTGGAAGCTCCCGGCGTCGCTCTGGGCTCCGAAGCCTTGATTGCGCTCAGGCGCGTTGCCCTCAGTTCTGACGCGGCCCCGGTGCTGGCCGCCTTGCCGGGTGGTTTTGCAACGCGCCGCAAAGGTCACGGGCTGGAGGTCGCCGATATGCGCGAATACGTGGCGGGGGATGACATACGCCACCTTGATCGCGGCACGACGGCGCGCACGGGGCGTCTGCATGTGCGCCAGTTTCAGGAAGAACGCGACCGCGTCACCCTGCTGGTCGCCGATTTTCGGCCTGCGATGTTCTGGGGGTTGCGGCGCGCCTTCCGCTCTGTTGCGGCGGCGGAGGCATTGGCCCTGATCGGCTGGAACGTCGTGGAAAGCGGGGGGCGTGTAGGTCTGCTCGCGGTGACGGCGGATGAAACGGTGATCGTACCACCGCGCGGGCGCACGCGCGGGATGCTGGATGTGATCGGCGGCATGGTGCAGGCGCATAGCACGGGCCTGTCCGCGATGGCGGCGGGGCAGGGCATGGACCCGCCGCTTGATATGGCCTTGTCGCGCGCCGACAGGCTGGTTCCATCCGGTGCGGAACTGGTCATTGCCTCCGGCTTTGATACACCGGGTGAAGGCTTGGCGGATCGGCTGGATGCTTTGGCGCGCCGTCGCACCCCGCGTCTGGTCTGGATCACCGATGATGCTGCGTCCCGCATGCCGCAGGGCCGCTATCCTGTCAGGCTGGCAGATGGCCGGCGCATCCGGCTTTTTCTGGGGGCGAAGCAGCCTGAGCCTACGGGCCACATTCGCCAGATCATGGGCCGGCCGGCGCTTGTGCTGGACGCGGGCGATACGGTCGAACAAACAGCGCGCCGCATCGTTGCGGCCTTTCCGGCGGAGCGGGCGGCATGACAGACCGGGCGCTGAGCGAAGCGGCGATGCTGACCAGCCTGCGCGACATTCGCCTGCCCGCCGAGGCGGCGGGGGGCATGGCCGCAGATCTGGCTGCAACCGTGGCGCTGGCAGGCTGCGCGGCCTTGTTGATCGCGACCGCCCTTCGACTGCTGAGCTTGCGAAAACGGTCTGACACTTCCGACACGCTGGCCGATCAACTCGTCCGGCTCAGCGCGTTGCCTGAGGCGGACAAACGGGTCGCATTGCTGCATGTGTTGCGCGCGCATGCGCCGGAACGGTATCGCGCCTTGCGCGGGGCACTCTACCAGCCGACGGGGGGCGTGGCGACCACGACGCTGGAGGCGGAGGTCAAGCGCCTTGTTTGAACTGGCCGACCCATGGTTTCTGCTTTTGTTGCCGCTGCCCTATCTGGCGGTGCGGTTCCTGGGGCCTGCGCAGATGGCGGGCGGTGCGATCAAGGTGCCCGACCGGGTGGGCGAGACGTTACTGGCGGCTGGGCGGCATCGTGCGGCTCAGTCTGGCCTGCATCTGCAACAAGGTATCCTGTGGGCGATCTGGGTGCTGCTCTTGCTGGCCGCATCGGGTCCGCGCGATCTGGCACCGGTTTCGGCGCTTAAGGTCACGGGGCGTGATCTGGCTATTGTGCTGGATCTTTCCGGCTCCATGGTGCGCGATGATTTTGATCTCGATGGCCGGCAGGTCACGCGGCGCGAAGCGGTCGCAACCGTAGGCGCGGATTTCGCGCGCCGTCGCGGCGGGGATCGCGTGGCATTGGTCGTCTTTGGCTCGGAGGCGTATTTTGCCGCGCCCTTCTCCTTTGATGTTGAAGCGATTGCGCGCCAGATAGAGAGTGCGCAGATCGGCGTATCAGGACGTGCGACCAGCATATCGGACGGGCTCGGCATCGCGCTCAAACGCATGGAGAACAGCGAGGCGGCTTCACGGGTGGTGATCCTTCTGTCGGACGGGGTCAACAATGCGGGGGCCACCAATCCGCGCGGCGTGGCGGAACTGGCCGCACAGATGGGCGTGCGGGTCCATACCATCGCGCTGGGCCCCAAAGATCTGAGCAGTGCCGATCCCGGTGAACGCGGTGTCGTGGATGCCGCAACCCTGCGCGCGATTTCCGAGATTTCGGGGGGGGAGAGTTTTCGGGTCAGAACAACCGAAGATCTGGTCGCCGTGGGCGAAGCACTGGATGCACTGGAAGCCACAGACAGCGATGGCTTGGCCGCCGAAGTGTTCCACGACTACTGGATGTGGCCTGCGGGTTTGGCGGCCTTGCTTGGCCTCGGCTACGGCTGGAGGGAACTGACGTGAGCGACCTTGCGCTGACCCTGCTGCGCCCCTGGTGGCTGCTGGGGCTGCCTGTCTTGATCGCCGTCGGGTGGTGGATGTATACGCGGCGCGGCGGGTTGGGTGACTGGCAAAAGGCCACCGATCCGGCGCTGATGCGGGCCATGATGGCGCTGGACCGGGTGGACAACAGCGCCAGCCGCGCACCTCTTCTGGCGATGCTATCCGCGGTTGGCGTCACGCTTCTGGCACTGTCCGGACCGGCGGTGGAGCGGCGTGAAGCACTGTCGTTTCGCAATCTTGACGGGGTGCTTTTTGTCGTCGATACCTCGGCCAGTGTCACCGAAAACGCGCGCTGGCCCCAGATGCTGACCATGGGGCGGTTTGGTATCGCGGCATTGGGCACGCGTCCCGGCGGGTTGATCGTTTTTGGCGGTGACGCCTATGTCGCGACCGATATGACGCTGGATCATGTGCAACTGGGACAGACGCTGTCGCTGCTGGATGCGCAGACGGTACCGGACCCCGGCTCGCGCCCCGAACGCGGCTTGTCGATCGCACTGGATATCCTGCGCGAAGCTGAGGTGATCGCGGGGGATGTCATTCTGTTCACGGATGGCGAAGGTCTCGGGCCGGAGACACTGCAAGTGGCGGCGCAGATTTCTGACGCGGGCGCGCGCCTGTCGCTCGTGTCACTGGATGCGCCCGCGCCCGCTTTTGAAACCCACGCAGCGGCTGGCAGTGGTATGGTTTTCACGCTTGCGGATACTGATGTATTTTCGCAATGGCTGGCAGAAACTGCGCGCACCCGGTTGGAGGCGCAGGATTTTCCACTGCTGTTTTGGAAAGATATGGGTCGCTATCTGTTGGCCCTTGCCCTGTTCCCCCTGTTGTTGCTGTTTCGCAGGCAAATCGCATGAGGGTGCTCGCGCTGATCACCTTGACGGCTTTCGCGCTTGCCTTGATGCTTGGCGGCGCTGCCCCTTTCGGGCGCGTGTTGATGGCGGCAGGCGCGCCCGGTTTGGCAGCCGGTTTTTTCGACGATGCTGAATGGCAGGGTGCAGCACTCTACCAGGCAGGCGATTACGACACCGCAGCGGACCGCTTTGCGCAGGCATCGGCCATGTTCAACCTCGGCAATGCAGAGGCGCATCGGGGAAACCATGCAGCCGCACTTGAAGCATTCGACATGGCGCATGCGCGCGGTCACCCGGACGCTTTGGCAAATTTCGACGTGGTGGCCGCCTATTTTGCAGGGCTCGGCATAGACCCTGAAATGCTGGCGCTTTTTGGCAAGCGTAAGGACGGGCCGACCGCCGAGAGTTTCGTTGCGCGCGGGGATGCGCGGGCAGCGGGCACGGGCAGTGAGGTTACGAACAACAACACCATGCTTGGGCTGACGGAATTGGAAAGCCGCGGACAGCTTGGTGTGCGCCGCGTCTTTGATGATAAGTTCATGCGGGCGGATACGCGCTGGCTGCAACAACTCTCGGATGTTCCGGGTGAATACCTGGCCGCGCGGATCGCGCTGGAACATAAACGGCGCGCCAAACTGGGCCTGTCGCCCGCCGCGCCGGAGGACCCGCGATGAGGTGGCTTTTGTGGGTCCTTTTCGCGTTATGTCCGACACTGGCGCAGGCACAGTCCAAAACAGTGCTCCCGCATGAGTTGGTTCTGAGCATTGAAGTTGAAGCGAGCGATCACGTCCCGAAAGTCAGCGAGATGATCCTGATCACGATCAATGGAATCTACCGCCGTCACATCACGCGTGAGCAGATCATTCAGCCGGATTTTGACGGTTTCAACTGGACGCAACTGGGCATTGATACATGGGCTGAAGAACGCCTTGACGGTGAGTTGGTCAAGACTTTCAGCAGACGTATGGCGATTTACCCGAACCGTGCGGGCCCGCTGACCATCGGCGCCTTTACCCACAATCTGACGCTTACAGATGAAAATGATGAATGGTTTGAACATCAAATCACATCCGAGCCTATCACGATTGAAGTCGCACCTGCCCCGGAGGATCGGGAGTGGTGGTTCCCGGTCAAATCGTTGAAAATCTCGGACCAGTGGTCCAATGCGCCGGATCAACTGGCACCGGGAGAGGGCGTTTTGCGCATCATTCGCATCGAAGCACTGGGCGTCACGCCGGAGATGATCCCGCCGATGCCTGAACTGACGTCACCCTCTGCCGCCATCTTTGCGCATCCCGAGAAACGTTTTGTCGAACTGTCGCCGCAAGGCCCGCTGTCCTACGCGTTTTGGCGATGGACGATCCGGCCCAGTAATGACACCTCAACCATTGTTGAACCGCTAAGCTTTGATTTCTTTGATACGCAGGCGCGTGTTGATCGCACAGTGACCATATCCGCGCAGCGTCTGGCATACGGCACGGTTGTACCCGATGAACAGCCACCGCGCGCGCAGGATGCGTACCCCGCCTCTGTGCAACTGCCCGGTTGGCCTTTTGCGATGCTGGCGGGTGTCATCTGCGTGATTGGCGCATTTTTTTCGTTGATGGGGCGGCGTTTGTCCGGGGTGGAGGCACTGTCCCGTTTTCATCTGCTTGACCCGCTGGCGCGACAATTGAAGCGTGCGGCTCTTGCCGGTGATGTCGCATTGTCCCGTCGGACGGCAGCCGCGATTTTGCGCCGCGAGGGTCCATCCGGGCAACGCCAGCGTCTTTTGTCGGAACTGGACAGCAGCATTTTCAGCGCCGCGCAGGATCGCACATCATTACGACATTTTGCCAGAGAGTTTCTGCGAAGCCGCTAAGCGCGCGGCACGAACAAATCCAAACCATGAAAAAGCATCATTACTGCAATGAATTGCGAGATTTTTGAATGGATGTCTGGTTTTGGTATGAGTTTGTCCGTCGCCTCTTTTGACTAGCAGTTGAAAAGACAAGCGTTACGAGTAAGATCGTGCTCGGGAGGACTACATTCATGGAACACGAACGTGCGCCGATCGGTCAGGGGGCAGTATCAAACATCCTGATTGTGGATGATCATCCATTGTACAGCGATGCTTTGGAATCGGCCCTTGAACTGGTACTGACAGACGTCGAAATCAAAAAGGTACAGAGCCTCGGGGATGCGATTGCTGCTGTGAAAGACGGGTTCAAACCTGAACTTGTGATGTTTGATCTCAAGCTGCCGGATGTCACTGGCATCTCCGGCTTTGTCAGTCTGCGCCAGCATCTGCCCAAGGCGCGTATACTTGTGATTTCATCGCTGGCGTCTTTTGACCTTGTGCAGTCATTATTGCGGGAAGGTGCCGCTGGATTTTTGCCAAAAGATACCTCTGCACGGGGATTGAAATCGGTGCTTTCGGAAATCATTGCCGGGCAAACCTATGTGCCGAAAGACTACCAACAACCCAATTCCTGCGAGCGTGACGCGCTGGCCGATGAATTCCAACACCCCAAGCTGGCAGAGCTGACGCCCCAGCAGCAGCGGATCATGCGCCTGATCTGCTTTGGTAAGCCGAACAAGCAGATTGCCTATGAACTGGACCTCGCAGAGGCGACCGTGAAGGCGCATATCACCGCGTTGCTCAGGCGGCTCGGCGTGCGTAACCGGACGCAAGCGGTGGTTCTTGTCGAAGGCGCGATGGCGGCGCAACGGGGCGACGAACCCGAAGCCCGCGCATTTCTCAAACATTAGGAGGTCGGGCTATGGACAGCGCGCGCGCTGAGCCGTCCTGTGTGCGGGTGGCCTTGTCACGCGCCGTTGACGCAGCCGCAGCGGCGCGGATCGCGGCGCAACAGATCAACGCGCGTGATACCTGTTTCGTGCTTGCGTTCGTACCGGGTGATCGCAACGGCGCGGTGATTGCCCATAGCCTTGAAGAGGCGCTGGGCGGTGTCCCGGTTTTTGGGTGCTCGACGGCGGGTCAGATCACAACTGAGGGCTATGAAACCGACGCGCTGCTGTTACTGGCATTTCCCAAGACACATTTTCGCTGTGCCTCGGTTTTGATGGAGCCGCTCAACCCGCTGTCGACGACGGCGGCGGCAACCCTTGCGCAGCGCCATGTCCAGAAATTTTCCCATACAGCAGGGTGGAACCGGCTTGGGCTGATCTTCACGGACGGATTGTCCAAGCAGGAAGACATGTTGATTTCAGCATTGGAAACCACTTTGGGCGATTTGCCTATTTTTGGGGGTTCCGCCGGGGACGGGCTGAGGTTTGAACAAACCTATGTGCTGCACAATGGGCACATTCATCACAATGCTGCGGTGTTGCTGGTGCTTGAGACCGATCTGCCGTTTCAGGGCATCGGCTTTGATCACTTTCTGCCGGGCGACAGCCAGATGATCATCACAGATGCCGATCCTGATGACCGCAAGGTGTTTGAAATCAACGGCGCACCGGCGGCGCAGGAATATGCCCGTCTGGTCGGATGTGCCGTGGAGGATCTGTCCCCGCAGATTTTTGCCGAGAACCCGTTACTCATCGAGTATAAAGACAATCACTACGTCCGCGCGATTTCAGATGCGGGCGAGGACGGCGCGCTGTCATTTCTGGCCGCTATTGATGATGGGCTAATCATGACGCTGGGGCAGGGCCAAGAGATCATCGAGACGCTGCAGGCCGGATTGGATATTCGCGACGCAAAGGGGCGCCGCCCGGATTTCATCCTCGGGTTTGACTGCGTGTTGCGCAAACTTGAGATCGAGCAAAAGCAGCTGGCGCATGCGGTTTCGAAAGTTCTGGGCGCAGCGCATGTCTTTGGGTTCAATACTTACGGCGAGCAACATTGCGGCGTTCATATGAACCAGACGCTGGTTGGCGTGGCCTTTTTCGGCCCTGAGCAGAGGGCCTTGTGTTGAATATGATCAACCCAGACGACCCGCTTGAGGTACGGGTCGAAAAGCAGGCGAAGATCATCGAGGCATTGATGCGCCGCGCGGGTCGGCAAAAAGATGTCGGGCCGTCCGCCTATCGTGCCTTTCAATCCGCCATTGAGTTGCAACAAAAGATGGCCGCGCAGTCGCTTGAGCTGGAAAGTGTCCGCTATGAACGCGAACTCACGCGTAAAACCCTTGCTGAGGCATTGGGTTCCATGGAGGGCGGGCTTGCCTTTTTTTCTCACGGGACGCTGAACATCTGTAACGATCTGTTCAAAGGCCTGCTGCCGGATATTTCGGAGCACATCGTGCCGGGGCTGAGCCTTGCGCGCTACTTTGATCTCATGAGCAGCAGCGAATATCTTGTCTCGACCGACCGCAAACTGTTCACCATGCGGGGCGCATTGGAGAGCGATCAGAATGAAGGGTCCGTGGTCTCGCTGGTGGCCGAGGTCACCAAGGACCGTTGGTACCAGATGAGCACGCAGCAGACTTCGCCGGAAAATACGGTTTTGCTGCTGACGGAAATTACCGCTTTGGTGCGACACAACCGGCGCGAAAAAGAGCACCTGATCGACCGTCAGGCGGATTACCTGCAAGCGGTGTTCCAAAACATGAGTTCGGGTGTCTGTACGTTTTCCGCCTCTGGCGAGTTGATGATGCAAAACGGCCAGTTCCGCAGCATTCTTGGTGTGCCTCTCAGCGTGTTGCAACCGGGCACGCCATTGCAGGAATTGTTGGATTTCATGCGCTCCAAATCTCTGATCACGGACAACGCTTTGTTGCAGATGGACGCATGGCGCGATGAATTGACCAAGAAAGGGGCGGTGACCACGCGGGTGTCGCATGGTGCAGCACGGGTACTTGATGTGCAGGCCAACCTTTTGCCAGATGGCGGTTTTCTGGTTGAACTTAAAGACGTCACCTTGGAAGTGCGCTCAACCGAGATCCTTGAAAACCGCGTGATGGAGCGCACCGCAGAACTGACCCGCGCAAACGCGAATCTGACCGAACAATACGATGAAAAGGCCCGCGTCGAAGAAGAGTTACGCGTCGCAAAAGAACGCGCGGAGGCCGCGGTATCATCAAAAACGCGGTTTCTGGCTGCGGCCAGCCATGATCTGCTGCAGCCGATCAACGCCGCAAAACTCTTGATTTCCTCTTTACAGGAAACCACACGCGAAACCCGGTTCCGCCCCATGGTCGAGCGATTGGAAGGGGCGTTCGCCTCAGCGGAATACCTGCTGCATTCGTTGCTTGATATCTCGCGACTGGAAAGCGCGGACCTTGATACCGTGACGACGACCAACGTCAGCCTAGAGGGATTCATGCTGGGCATAAAGGCCGACCAGATGATGTTGGCGGCGCAGAAATCGGTGCAGTTACATGTTGTGCCTTGCAGCCTCGTGGTGCGCTCTGATCCGGTTTATCTGTTGCGTTCCATACAGAATCTTGTGGTCAATGCCATTCAATATACTGACCCGGGCGGGCGGGTTCTGTTGGGGTGTCGGCGAACCGGTGATACCGTTGTGTTGGAGGTTTGGGACACTGGCATCGGGATAAACATCAAAGACCAGTCGCGAATTTTCGACGAATTTACGCGCGCCGAAAATGTGCCGCTCGGCTCTGGTGTCGGTTTGGGTCTGTCGGTTGTCGACAGAGCGTGCCGCTTGCTTGGTCACAAACTTTCCGTCCGCTCAAAGCCGGGGGTTGGATCTGTTTTCAGCATTGAGATGGAAGTCGTCAAAGGCGCCCCCAGCATGCCTATTCTGCAAGGCCCAATCGAAGACACGGCGGACGCTGCCCTCGATTACATCGTCATGGTCATCGAAAATGATGTGGATGTGCTTTATGGTGTAACGCAGCGGCTGGAACTTTGGGGCGCAAGCGTTCTCGCGGCACGGACCACGGCCGAAGCGTTGGAATTCATCGACGATCTTGGCATGCCGCCCGACATCATTCTGGCGGATTACCAATTGGATGCGGGCGAAACCGGCGTACAGGCGACGCTTGATCTGCGGGCCAAGACCGGCACCGCGATTCCCGCGATCCTGATCACGGCGGATCGCAGCGAAACAGTGCGTCGCCTCGGTGCGCAGCATGATATGTCCGTGATGACCAAGCCTGCTGAGCTTTCGCGTTTGCGGCGGTTGGTTGACTGGAAGGTTCGTGGCCGTGCAGCCTCTGCCTCCGCGTCGCAGGTCAAGGTACAGACAAAAGTCGAAGGTGACAGTCCCGCATGAGGCCCGCACACTCGCATTCAGGAGGATGCTCATATGTTTAGATTTCCAGCCATAGTTTTCGCGACACTTCTGGCAACAGGATTGGCGGTCGCCGCACCTTTGGACGGTGAAAAAACCTATGATATGTTGTTTCGTGACGGCACTTTGGACGAGATAGACCGCACATCGGCGCTGGTGTATCGCCGCGAGGTTACCAATGCGCTGAAACCAGAAGCTGGTGCACGGGACACTGGTGATGTGACGCTGTCATTCCGTGAAGGGGACAAAGACATCGCGATGCTGAAATTCTGGCAGGATGACAAACATCGCGCTCTGGGTGCTTTTCCGGCCAGTGTCGGGAACCCGATGATCATGTATTTTTATGAAACCGTGGTGCGGGATATGGCCGAGGCGGCAGGCGGAAGCCCGTTTTACATCCGCAACAGGGTCAAGGACGCGCTGATCCAACCATCTGATATCGTCGAAGGCGAAGCGGTAGTGGACGGCAAAACGGTGCCCACGCGGACCATTCGCATGTATCCCTTTGCCGATGATCCCAACAGCGCCCGCATGCAGGGCTTTGGTGATCTTGAGTTGCGCGTGACAATGTCTGATGCGGTGCCGGGTTGGTACATGAGCCTCGTTGCCGAAGCGTCGGAGGGGGCGGTGTATCGCTCTGAGGTGTCTTTCCAGCGACTGGATGAAGCGCAATGAAGGGCTGGGCGCTTGCAATCGTGCTCAGTATGCCAACGGCGGCGATGTCCCAAAGCGTCGCCGAACAGCTGAACGATTATCCGACGGCTGCGCGCGCTGATTATGTTTTTGCCTGTATGGTGACGAACGGGCAAACCCGTGAAATGCTGGACCGCTGCGCCTGTTCAATCGACGAGATTGCAACGATCCTGTCTTACGAGCAGTATCTGGAGGCCGAAACCGTTCTGTCCATGCGACGTGTCGGGGGGGAGCGCATGTCGTTTTTCCGCAGCGCGTCAATGGCAGAGAATATGGTAGCGAACCTGCGCCGCGCGCAGGCCGAGGCGGAGGTTATCTGCTTTTAACGCTACACCCGGTTCGCCAACGAAAAAGCGCCGCAAGGATCAAACCCGCGGCGCTTTTTGTTGCGTATCATGGAGCTTTTCAGCCGCTCACTGATTTCGGCAGGACCTTTTCAAATTCATTGCCGTCCGTATCCGTGGCTTTCACGGTCAGGGCGGTGGAGCCGTTGTCATTATAGGCAAATCGGAACACAGGGTTTTCAGATATCGAAATGCCGCCATCCATGGTGAATAGCAATTCGTCATCCTGCCACACTTCTATATGATCAATGAAATGGGCGGGAATGAACAACTGGGTGATCTGATCGCGCTGAAGGCCTGAATAGTTCGGATGGCGGATCATGATCTGCGCTTCGCGACGGGGTGTCGACATTTGCGCGCCGTTATCAAAGGTCCGCAGTTTCATCTTGCCCATGCCAGCCAGCGCAATCTCAGGGTCCTTCGACGCGGGCGCAGAACATCCGCCAGAGGCTTTGACAAAGCGACCCGCCATATGCAGCCCGTCAGGCGTTTGCGCGATCACACGTACGTTGGAGTATTGATTGACGCGCACGCGCATCTCGAAATCCAGCAGCCCCATGGCAGGTGTAAACCCAAACACCGCAGCGATGGGGGCCGGGTTTTCATCAATCACAACGGTGGCTGTGCTGATCGAGGCGCTGCCCTCGGTCTGGCGTAGAATGATCGGTACTGTGGCGGCATCATGCGCGCGGAAGGGCGCTTCGATCGTCAGTACGCCGTCGGCGGAGGCAAGCGGCGCATCCCCCACGACGTCATATCGCAGCTCTTCCCAGGTCTCGCCCGGCAACAGCGGGTTTCGTACCTCATCTGTGGCCCATGCCGCGCCTGATACCAAAGCGGCAACTGTGGCCAGTGTCATGAGTTTTAAAGCCATACCATTCTCCTCCAGCATGGGAACTTGCGGTTTATGACACGAATCGGCGAAAAAAGACACATATACCTAAGGGGGCGTGGGTAACGGTGTCGTGTTTGGCTACACCTGCTGCGGGAGAGTGCCATGTTTGAAGCGATGATAACCCTGTGTTTGAGCCTTGGCGAAGGGCCTTGCCGTGACCATCTTTTGCCGGGCTATGAGGCGCAGACACAGGCGGCCTGTCAGGTGGCGCTGTCCGAAAGCCCGCCTGATGTGAGCATTTTTCAAGGATTGCAGGCACAAGGCGTTGCAACCTGTCAGCCAGTGGGCGAGGCGTTGAATGTAACAGAGGTCGCATCTGGGGTGTTTGTCCACGTCGGTCGCATTGAAGAGCCAAACGCATCGAACCGGGGTGACGTCAGCAACTTGGGCTTCATTGTGGGCGAGACGAGTGTCGCAGTTGTCGATTCCGGTAGTGCGCGTTGGATTGGCGAAGCGCTGTGGCGCACCATACGTGCACGTACAGACAAGCCGGTCAGTCATGCAATTGTCACGCATATGCATCCCGATCACGCGCTGGGGGCCGCGCTTTTTTCCGAGGCTGGGGCCGCTTTGGTTGCGCATGATAGCTTGCCGCGCGCGCTCGCAGACAGGCAGGCCAACTATCTGGAGAGCCTGACGTCTCTGATCGGGGCGGATATTCTGTTGGGTACGCGCGCGCCGGTGATCGACATTACGGTGACGGAGGTGTTGCAGATTGATCTGGGCGCGCGGGTCCTGACGTTGCAGGCTTGGCCGGTGGCGCACACCGGCAACGATCTCACCGTTTGGGATACTGCGACGGGGACGTTTTTCGCGGGCGATCTGATTTTCGACCGCCACACGCCCGCGCTGGATGGACGGTTGACAGGATGGCGTGCGGTGCTGCGCGAACTGCAGGGCTTGGACATTGAACGTGTTGTGCCGGGGCATGGTGGCGCTGCGCTGGACTGGCCACTGGGATCAGAGCCGATAGCACGATACCTCTCGGTTCTCGAAGAGGATACCCGCGCGGCGGTCGAGGCTGGCACGCGACTAGGCACGGCAGTCGAGGAAATAGCGCAAAGTGAACGCAGTCTTTGGCAGCTTTTTGACGCCTATAATCCGCGCAATGCCACCGTTGCTTTCACAGAGTTGGAATGGGAATGACGTGCCGCGTCTAGCCTTGGTCGATCACGGCACCGCTGAGCATCTGTCCAATTGAAAACAGGCGCCGTTCCAGCAGGGTTGGCGTTTCACACAGATAAGTAATGTTGCGCTGGCGGTCTGTGTAGATGATCTGATCCCAATCGAGCCGTTCTTCCAACATGTCGACACGGTCGAAATCCGGTTCATCAGTGACGAGGATGGCGTCCATCTCAGCCCGGTTGATATCGATCTTTTCGGCAAGTGCGATCTGGCTGAGCGAAAAGTCCTCGATTCCCGAGATGATTCGGGCGCGGCGCTTTGACAATGTATTGAATACCGACTCAAACACGAGCCCAAGTGCCTCGGGATCCCCTTCATAGGTGGCGGCAAACTCGTCCACACGTGTCCGAAGAGTTTCCAGCTCCACACGTCTGAGCGACAAATATCCGGCCAGTTCTGTCACATCCGCGCGCAACGCATCATTGTCGTTTGCCAGTT
This sequence comes from Roseobacter litoralis Och 149, assembly GCF_000154785.2. Lineage (NCBI taxonomy): Bacteria > Pseudomonadati > Pseudomonadota > Alphaproteobacteria > Rhodobacterales > Roseobacteraceae > Roseobacter > Roseobacter litoralis. The sequence continues at coordinate 3,819,404 of NC_015730.1, read as the reverse complement.
CAGAATTAACCGGGTAAGGCCACATCAACCCCAAAGACAGCGTTTCCACCTTGCGTTGCACGCAGGGCCATGTGGGATCGGAAAAATCTGCCGCCTGCGCGGGTGCACTCACCGCGACCAGCGCCAGCGCCAGGCATAGGGGTTTGATCATCGACATGCGTACCCTCCGTAAAGAAGTTATCACTATGGCCAAGCATCACTTGGCTGTCCAGCGACCCCAATACCCACCATTGTCTTAGTTGTTCTGACGGTTCCTCGGCGCTCATACTCAGGCTGAATACGGATGTATGCCAAGCGCTGCACCAAAGGGAGAGTTTGACTATGATGAGAACGCGTGCGGCGGTTGCGGTTGCGGCTGGGCAGCCTCTTGAGGTTATGGAGGTCAATCTTGACGGCCCGCGTGCCGGAGAGGTTTTGGTCGAGATCAAGGCAACGGGCCTGTGCCATACGGATGAGTTCACGCGCTCGGGCGATGATCCCGAAGGCATCTTTCCGGCCATTCTGGGCCATGAGGGCGCGGGCGTTGTCATCGAGATCGGCGAGGGTGTGACCAGCCTTGAGGTGGGCGATCATGTGATCCCGCTTTATACGCCGGAGTGTCGCGAGTGTGACTACTGCCTGAACCCCAAGACGAACCTCTGCCAGAAAGTGCGCGCCACGCAGGGCCAGGGGCTGCTGCCCGATGGCTCAACCCGGTTTTCGATGCTGGATGGCACGCCGATCCACCACTACATGGGCTGCTCGACCTTTGCCAACCACACGGTTGTGCCGGAAATCGCGCTGGCCAAGGTGCGCAAGGACGCGCCCTTTGATAAAATCTGCTACATCGGCTGCGGCGTGACCACCGGCATCGGTGCCGTTATTAACACGGCAAAGGTTGAGATTGGGTCAACGGCCGCCGTCTTCGGGCTGGGCGGCATCGGTCTGAACGTGATTCAAGGGCTGCGGCTGGCGGGCGCGGATCAGATCATCGGCGTCGATCTGAACGACGACAAGGAAGAGATGGCGCGCCATTTCGGCCTGACCGATTTCGTGAACCCCAGCAAGGTCGAGGGCGACATGGTCGCGCATCTGGTCGAACTGTCGGGCGGGGGCTGCGATTACACCTTCGACGCCACGGGCAATGTGAACGTGATGCGCACGGCTCTCGAGGCGGCGCACAAGGGCTGGGGCGTGAGCATCATCATCGGCGTGGCCCCTGCGGGTGCCGAGATTTCGACGCGCCCGTTTCAGCTGGTGACCGGCCGGGTCTGGCGCGGCACGGCGTTCGGCGGAGCCAAGGGACGCACGGATGTGCCCAAGATCGTGGACTGGTACATGGACGGCAAGATCGAGATCGACCCCATGATCACCCACAAACTCAGCTTGGACGAAATCAACCACGGCTTCGACCTCATGCACCAAGGCAAATCAATCAGAGCCGTCGTGGAGTTTTGAGAACAGGGATGGAGTTGGTATCAGAAAACCGGAGTTTTGGCGGCAGCCAGCAAGTCTTCAAGCACCCGTCGAATACATGCGGGTGCGAGATGACATTCGCGGCCTATCTGCCGCCTCAGGCGCAGGACGGACCCGTCCCGGTTTTGTGGTATCTCAGCGGTCTGACCTGCACCCATGAAAACGCGATGACCAAGGGCGGTTTTCAGGAACATGCAGCCAAGAACGGTCTGGCGGTCATCTTTCCCGACACCTCACCGCGCGGCGAAGGCGTAAGTGATGATGAGGCCTATGATCTGGGCCAAGGTGCGGGTTTCTACGTCAATGCGACGCGGGACCCGTGGAAGACCAACTATCGCATGTATGATTATATCGTGAGCGAATTGCGGTCGATCATCGTGGATAATCTGCCGGTGCAGGACAGGCACGGCATCACCGGCCATTCGATGGGCGGGCATGGTGCGATCACGATCGCCATCCGCAACGCAGGCCTGTTTGATTCCCTCTCTGCCTTTGCGCCCATTGCCAATCCGACGCAGTCCGACTGGGGTCGTAAGCAACTCAGCGCGTATCTGGGGGATGACGAAAGCAACTGGGCGGATCATGATGCGACGCTCTTGCTTGAAGAGCACGGCTGGAAGGGTGATTTGCTGGTCGATCAGGGCGCTGCGGATCAGTTTCTTGATCTGCTCAAACCCGAAGCACTCGCTGATATGATGGCCCGGCGGCGTCAACCCGGACAGGTCCGGATGCAGAGCGGTTATGACCATTCATATTTCTTCGTGAACAGTTTCGCGCGGGATCATGTCGCGTGGCACGCGGAGCGACTACACTGACTGTTCGACCAAGGTGAAACCAAGGAAGGTACTATATGCTGAAGAAAATTCTATCCGTCGCCTGCCTGATGGCACTGCCTGCCGCCGGCTTTGCGGATGGACATATCACGGGCGATGCAGCAGCAGGTGAAAAGGTGTTTCGCAAGTGCAAAGCCTGCCATGCCGTTGGTGAGGGGGCTGAGAACAAGATCGGCCCCGCCCTGAACGGCGTTGTTGACGCCGCTGTCGCGGGCAAGCCTGATTTTAAATATTCGGATACGCTGATGGCGATGGCCTCTGAGGGTAAAACATGGACACCCGAGGAACTTGCCGGTTTTCTTGAAAAACCACGCAACTACGCAAAAGGCACCAAGATGGCCTTTGCCGGATTGCGCAAGGAAGAAGACCGTATGAACGTAATTGCATATCTTGCGTCTTTCCCTGCGGAAGGATCGTAAGACACTGAATTTCTTGTGGTGTGGGATAGACCTACTCCACAGGGATAACCCGGTACCCTGACCGTTTCATGGACAGGTGTATCAATCTGGCGGCAATCCTGCCGCATTCTAGGGAGGTACTTTAGATGAGAAAGCTATCGCTTTTGACTTCTGGGATCGCTCTTTGCGCGGCCAGTATGGCTTTTGCAAATGACGATCTAATGACCCAGATGAGTGATTCCAAACAATGGGCCATTCAGACGGGTGACTATAAAAACCAACGCTACTCTGCGCTTGATCAGATCAACACTGAAAACGTCGGTGATCTGCAGGTGGCATGGACATTCTCCACGGGTGTCTTGCGCGGCCATGAAGGCTCGCCTCTGGTGATTGGCGACACGATGTATGTGCATACGCCGTTCCCAAATATCGTTTATGCGCTTGATCTGGCCAACGAAGGTAAAATCCTTTGGAAGTATGAGCCAAAGCAGGATCCGGATGTTATTCCGGTGATGTGCTGTGACACTGTCTATCGCGGTGTGGCCTATGCGGATGGCAAGATCTTCCTGCACCAGGCGGACACGACAGTCGTCGCACTGAACGCCGAAACCGGTGCCGTGGAGTGGTCGGTTGTGAATGGTGATCCGTCCATCGGTGAGACCAACACAGCCACGGTTTTGCCGGTAAAGGACAAAGTGATCGTCGGGATTTCCGGCGGTGAGTTTGGTGTCCGCGGTCACACGACAGCCTATGATATGGCAAGCGGCGAACTCGTCTGGCGCGCCTATTCCATGGGGCCGGACAGCGACATACTCGTCGATCCGGAAAACACGACCCACCTTGGGAAGCCAGTCGGTGAGAACTCCGGTACGAACACCTGGGAAGGCGATCAATGGATGATCGGCGGCGGCACCACATGGGGCTGGTTCTCGGCGGATATGGATGAAAACCTGTTCTACTACGGAACAGGTAACCCATCCACATGGAACCCCGCACAGCGCCCGGGTGACAATCGCTGGTCCATGACACTGATGGCACGTGACATCGACACTGGCGTGGCCAAGTGGTTCTACCAGATGACCCCGCACGATGAGTGGGATTATGACGGTGTGAACGAGAACATCCTTACGGAGCAGATGATCGACGGTGAAGAGCGCAAACTGCTTACTCACTTTGATCGCAACGGTCTGGGATATACGATGGACCGTGTGACAGGTGAGCTTCTCGTCGCTGAAAAGTTCGATCCAGTTGTGAACTGGACATCGGGTGTGGATATGGACCCAGATTCGGAAACCTACGGGCGCCCGGCAGTAGTGGCTCAATACTCCACGGCGCAAAACGGTGAAGACGTGAACTCCACCGGTATCTGCCCGGCGGCTCTTGGGACTAAAGACCAGCAGCCTTCCGCCTATTCGCCCAGAACGGAAATGTTCTATGTGCCGACGAACCACGTCTGCATGGACTATGAGCCCTTCCGCGTGTCCTATACCGCAGGTCAACCCTATGTCGGTGCGACCCTGTCGATGTACCCTGCCCCTGACAGCCATGGCGGCATGGGTAACTTCATCGCCTGGGACGGCGTCAATGGTGAGATCAAATGGTCAATCCCCGAGAAGTTCTCGGTCTGGTCAGGTGCTCTGGCAACTGCGGGTGACGTGGTGTTCTACGGAACGCTCGAAGGTCATCTGAAAGCTGTCAGCGCTGAAACCGGTGAGGAGCTATACCGCTTCAAGACGCCATCGGGCATCATCGGCAACGTCATGTCCTATGAGCACGACGGCCGTCAGTACATCGGTATCCTATCCGGTGTCGGTGGCTGGGCTGGTATTGGTCTGGCAGCTGGTCTGACAAACCCGAACGATGGTCTGGGTGCTGTGGGCGGCTATGCAGCCCTGAGCGACTATACCGCGCTGGGTGGGCAGCTGACCGTATTTGCCCTGCCTAACTAAGAGGTCGCTTGACCTGAAATGAACGAATGGCGCGGCCTTTCACAAGGTCGCGCCACTTCATCAAACCAACGGGTGACAGCGATGTGCTGGCCCAGTGATCACGGGTAAATCTTATGAAAACCACACACTGCATTATTGCACTTTGCCTTGCCGCAGGTCTGCCAATGACCGCCATGGCGGAGGAGCCAGTGGATCCGGCAGTCTATGAAGCGGCCTACAGTGAAGACGGCCGATACTTCAACGCCGATGATATCCCGACTTTCAACATAGCCGAAGATGGTACAGTGGACTGGCTGACCTTTTCCGGTTTTCGTCGCTATCACGCGGAATGCCACGTTTGTCATGGTCCGGATGGCGAAGGGTCGACCTATGCACCCGCCGTTAAAAATGCCGCCGTTGACCTTGGCTATGAAGGATTCTTCGACGTGGTCGTGAATGGCCGTAAGAATGGAAACTCCGTCATGCCCCATTTTGGGGAAAACCGGAATGTCATGTGTTACCTTGATGACATATATGTCTATCTGAAGGCGCGTGGAACAGATTCAGTGCCGCGCGGACGTCCGGCCAAGAAGGAAGCTAAATCCGATATGATCCGCGAGGACGAAAATGCCTGCATGGGCTGATAAATACCAGCGCCTGGTTGTGACCCTTCTCCTTGGGTTCTGCCTTGCGGGGTCTGTAGGCGCACAAACGTCTGATCTGGTCTCTAGCAGCGCCTTACGCGTTTGCGCGGACCCCGCAAATTACCCCATGTCGTCGCGCGACGAAGATGGGTTTGAAAACAAGCTGGCCGAGTTTGTCGGCGCCAAGCTCGAACTGCCAGTGCAATACACCTGGTATCCAATGGCCACGGGCTTTGTGCGCAATACTCTGAACGCTAAACAGTGTGATCTGATCATCGGATATGCGCAGGGCCATGAGTTGGTGTTGAATACAAACCACTATTTCACCTCTGTCTACACACTGATCGTCCCTAAGGATGCTGAGATTGCAGATGTGAAAACGCTTGCTGACCCTGTCCTGAAGGGCCGCAAACTGGGTATCATCGCGGGCACGCCACCGTCGGCGCATCTTGCGCGCAATGGTCTGATCGCGAAAGCCAAAGCTTACAATCTGGTGGTGGACCGCCGCCATGAGAGCCCGGCAGTGGACATGCTGGATGATCTCGGCGCAGGTGAGATCGATGGCGCTATTCTGTGGGGACCGCTGGGTGGCCCCTTGGTAAAATCCAGTTACCCCGATTTTAAGGTGATCCCCCTTGTCAGCGAGCAAACGCCGCCGCGCCTGTTTTTTCGGATCACGATGGGCGTGCGTTTGGGCGAAAAGGTGTGGCAGCGCAACCTGAATTCCTTGATCCGCCGCAATCAGGATGAAATCAACAGTTTGCTGGCGGATGCCGGTGTGCCGCTGGTGACTGATCTTGGCACTGAGGTCATGGAGATTTCAAATTGATCAAAGCTTTGCTTGCAGCGACATTTCTTTTTGTGTCGCAGCAAGCAGGGGCGCAAACTGTGCCCGAACCGACAGACTACCGCATGGATCACTATCGCAGTCCCGTACCTGCAACCCTGCAAGGCGGTACTATTGTCGGACCCGAAGAGGCGCATGCGTTATGGGTATCGGGGCAGGCGGCCTTCATTGACGTGATGCCGCAACCGCCCAAACCGGCGAACCTGCCTGCTGGCACGATCTGGCGGGACAAACCGCGCATCTCGATCCCCGGTGCGATCTGGGTGCCCAATGTGGGCTATGGCGCGATTGCCGATGTGACCGAAGCCTATTTTCGCGACGCACTCGACGCGGCCACGCAAGGCAATGCAGATCATCCCATCGTTCTGTTTTGTCTGGAAGACTGCTGGATGAGCTGGAACGCCGCGCGCCGTGCGTTGGAGTGGGGGTACACATCCGTGTACTGGTTCCCTGAGGGCACTGACGGCTGGGGCCTGTGGGACTATCCGCTGGAGCGGGTCAAGCCCCGCGACGGCCAGCCCCAAACGCAGTAATTCAGAAGCCCGGCAAGTCCTTGCGCAGATGCGCCACGGTTCCATTCGTATCTGTCATCGTGACATCAACGGACCGCGTGCTTTGCGGGACAGCCAGACCGAGGCGTGGGTTTTCTGACAGTGAGATCGACCCAGTCAGATCGACGTAGCCTGCGCCATCAAGGTCAATTTCGACATTTTCCACGTAACGCATCGGGATGAACAACAGCGAGATCTGATCCCTCTGCATGCCGGAATGTGAGGGATGCGAAATGTCCACGTCCATCCGACCAAGACGCGCAGAGAGGTTTTCTAGCTTGCCCCCACCGACACCCGGCAATGTGCCTGCTATTTCGATGTTCATCTCACCAAGAGAAGCCAGCGCGAGTTCGGGATCGGTACCCGGCGGCGCTGCACAAGCGCCAGTGCCTGAGGTTTTTACAAAAGTCTCTGAAACGAACAGCCGACCGTCCGTCGTCTCTGCGATCACATGCATCGGAGTTGGACCGTTTACGCGCATCGTGATGTCAAAGTAAAAGCCGGATTGTGGGGTTTCTAAGTCAAAAATGGCAGAGACGGGCATCGGGTTTTCGTCCAGAACGACCGTCACCTTTGCCAGTTGTGCACCATCTGGTGCCTTGATCTGCGCGGCAAGGTCCGTGCGGGCATCATCCGGAGTTCTGTAAGGGGCGTCGATTGCGATGATGCCGTCGCCATCAAGCATGAAGCGTTCGCCATAAAGCTGGGCCTTTACGGCTTCCCATGCTTCGTTACTTGCCAGCGCAGGGAGCGCCACACAGCACATCAGCGCTGCTGTCAATCCAATACGTTTCATTCAGTTCCTCCCAGAATAAATGTCCCGAATGCACGGGGGCCGTCACAGGTTTCGATGTGTTGTACCACGGAAAGTGCATCCGCGTCGAATACTGTCACTGTATTTTCAAACCAGTTGGCAACAACGACGTGCCGACCATCTGGGGTGGTGTCGATCCCTTCGGGATATTCGCCTGTATTGAGCGTCGCGATATTACTAAGCGTGCCAAGGTCGATGACGCTGAGCGTGTCGGCGTATTGATTGGTCACGAACGCCCGCCCCTCGGCAAAAGCCACGCCGTAAGGGCGCGAACCGACCGCGACCGTTTCAATAATCTCGCCGTTTGCAGCATCAATTACGCTGAGGTCGTCGCTGCCCACATTGCCTACAAATAGCCGCCCGTCCGGTGCAAAGCGCAGGCCAAAGGGGCGGGTGCCCACATCCACGCGGTGCAAAAGATCAAGCGTTTCAGCATCAAAGACAGAAACCTGATCCGCATCCCTGTCCGCCGAGGCCAGCCAATGCCCGTTATCTGACAGGGCCAACCCTGCGGGGGCCGTGCCGACCGTCAACTGTGCCTGTTCCGACAGATTCATAGCGTCGAGCACCCAGATGCGGGCGTTATACCAATCGGATACGAACAGCCGATTACGCCGGGGGTCATGGGCAACACCGATCGGACCGCCATCCAGAACAACTTGCGCAAGGACTTTGCCCGTCAGCGGATCATGTCGCCTGACCGTTTTGCTGTCCGCGGCAACCGTAAAGGCGGAGTTCGTGCCCACCGCCACTCCGGCTGGTTTACCTGGCACGGTCCAGAGGTGTTGCTGCACGCCTTTCGACAGGTCGAGAACGCTCAGCGCGTCCCCGTTCTGGCACGTGACATAGGCAAGATCACTTGCCGCAACCGGGGTCGTGACAAGCATCAAAACGAGGGTCAGCTCACGAGTCAGGCGCACCGAAGGCCGTCGTCAATGCGTCCAAACCAGCCTGATAGACGGCTGAGACAGCGGCAATGGCCGCCTCATCGTTCAGGTCCTCGGGCGGGTCATTGTTGGGATAGCCTCGGTAAAATGCGCCGCGCCATTCAATCAACGATCCGCCCCCGTCGCGGGCTTTAACTGTCAGGTGGGACGAATAATTGGTGACGGGCAACACCTCGACCAGAACATCGGTGATGCGGTACGAGTAACTCATTTTCTCAGCGCTGTATTTGTACAGGATTTCAGAAATCGTGGGCCCGTCAGCGGCCCCCAACGACAATACGCGGGTGGCGTCTATCTCGTTGCCATTCTCGCCTGTGCTGCTGTGCACTGCCGGATGCCACGACATGTCCTGAAAATCACCAATCCGTGCCCAGACCTCTGCCGGTTCGGCGGCCACCTCAGTGGTCAATGTGATCTTCTGACGGGTTGGACCGTGCGCAAGCGCCACTCCCGGCACCAGCGTAGCCGCCAGAGCCATCGCCATAAAACTTCGTTTTTTCATCATTCCTCCGCTACAAAAAATCGGTTCTTCAGGATATACCGCATGCCACGCTGCCAGCTGTCATCGGTGTTACCTCTGATATCGACCACACCGCCTTTGACCATCTCACCGGTGTCGGCATCACGCAGTTGCAGGTTCATGGCCAGGATGAGGTCCGAGACTTTCTGAACCTCCCCGACCAGCGCATAATCCGCGCCAAGGTCCGTCGCGATGCGGGTGTCGCATCCATAGCATTTGGCCACATTGGCGACCCGGTCGATCTGATCGCGTGCGGGTTCTATATCGACGAGCACGTAGCCTTCTTGGGTAAATCGGTCGGCCACCATGGCCTCAAGCGTGGCGATCCGCGCCAGTTCGTCAGGGTTGGTGTCGGACGTGTTCATCTGCAACGATGTATCCAGCAGGGTCAGCCCAAAGAACGCCACTTTTTCCTGTGCCTGAGCACCGGTGGCCGCCAGAAGAGCAAGAATTATCAGTCGCATAGGCACATTCTTAAAAAATAAGAGTCGTGCTTTATGGTGCGACTGCTAGGCTCTTCATCACAACCCGGCCAAAAGTATCGGTTCACGCCGTGCGATAGGCCGGGAACAAAGGGAGGCCCGGATAACAAGCGGGCAAGGGAGGTTCTGGTGCCACGATTGCACATGTCGCTTTTGGCGGCTCTTGCGTTTTTCATGTCGGTCAGCACGGCGCAGGCGATTGATGTCAAAGCAGCCGTTCTGCGCATTGATTACCCGACGCTGCTGCCCATCAGCCGCTATGATCTGCGACCTGATGATCTGGGGTTTGCCGGGGCTGCGCTGGCGGATGAGGACAATGGCACAACCGGCGGATTTCTGGGTCATACCTATGAAACGACACAGGTTGCTGCCACTCCGGAGGAGGCCGATGCCGCCCTTGAAAGAATACTGGCGGAGGGCATCAGGCTCATCGTGGTGCAGGCGCGCAAGGACGATTTGTTGCGTCTGACAGACAAGGGCGCCGAGGCGGGGGCGTTGGTCTTTAACGCCCGTGCTGCTGACACAGTGCTGCGCGATACCGAATGTCGGGGCAATCTGCTGCACACGGCACCGTCTTACGCGATGATGGCGGATGCGGTGGCGCAGTTCGCCGTCTGGAAACGCTGGACAGATTGGTTCCTCATCGCCGGGTCCAACCCGTCGGATGTGCAGTTTGCCGATGCATTCCGCACCTCAGCGCGCAAGTTTGGCGCCAAAATCGTTGAGGATCGCACCTTTGAGGATACAGGCGGGTCGCGCCGCACGGACTCAGGCCACGTTATGGTGCAACGTCAATTGCCCGCTTTCACACAGGATGCGGAAGATCACGATGTGGTGATTGCGGCTGACATGTCTGATTATTTCGCGCGTTTCCTGAACTATCATCTCTGGACGCCGCGCCCGGTCATGGGGTCAGGCGGGCTTGTGCCGACAACATTCCACGGCGCGCATGAAGCCTATGGCGCAACACAGTTTCAAACCCGCTTTGAGGAACTGACCGGGCGCTATGTCAAACCCGAAGACTATAATGTCTGGCTGGCATTGCGCGTGATCGGCGAGGCGGTGACCCGTGCCAATACGGCCGAACCCGATGGCGTGCGCGACTATGCCAAGTCCGACGAATTCGAACTTGCGGCTTTCAAGGGCCAGCGGGTCACGTTTCGCGACTGGAACGGACAGCTGCGCCAGCCTATTTTGCTTTATGATGGAACCATAACGGTCAGCGTCAGCCCGCAAGAAGGGTTTTTGCACCAAAGCTCGCCGCTCGACACAATGGGCCTTGATCGCCCTGAATCTCAATGCACCGCTTTTGATTAATAGGAGACACCCATGAAATCTCTGGTCCTATCCACGGCCTTTCTGGCCCTGATCGCAGCCCCGGCCCTCGCGGGCAAAGCGTTTATCTCAAACGAGCGTGGTAATACGATCACTGTCCTCAATACAGAAACCTGGGAGGTCGAGACCGAGTTTTTTGCAGGCAACCGACCCCGCGGCATCACGGCAAGCCCGGATGGCAAGATCATCTATGTCTGTGCCTCTGATGACAATCTGGTGCGGGTCTTCGATTCAACCACGTACGAGGAACTGCCCAGCTTGCCGTCCGGACCCGACCCGGAATTGTTCATCCTTGAACCCAATGGCGAGCGGCTTTTCATCGCCAATGAGGACGACAATCTGGTGACCGTGACGGATACGAGAACGCGCACTGTTTTGGCCGAAGTCCCCGTCGGGGTGGAACCTGAAGGCATGGGTATGAGCCCGGATGCAAAATTCGTGGTCAATACCTCCGAGACGACCAATATGGCGCATTTCATTTCGACCGAAGACTACAAGATCAAGCACAACGTGCTGGTCGATCAGCGCCCGCGTTATGCGACCTATACCGCAGATGGCACGCGTCTGTTCGTGACCTCTGAGATCGGGGGCACGGTGACGGCGATGGATATCGCAGAGGATGGGGCACCCACGGTCATCGGCAAGATCACTTTCGAGGTCGCGGGGGTTCAGCCGGAATGGCTGCAGCCCGTTGGGGCAAAGGTGACATCGGATGGCAAGCGCCTCTTCGTGGCCTTGGGTCCTGCGAACCGTGTGGCGGTTGTCGATGCGCAAAGCCTTGAGGTGCTTGATTACATCCTCGTCGGGCAGCGGGTCTGGCAGCTGTCTTTCACACCAGATGAGAAGTACCTCATCAGCACCAATGGCAATTCCAACGATGTCACGGTGATCGATGTGGCCAGCGAAAAAGCGATAAAATCCATTCAGGTGGGCCAACAGCCATGGGGCGTCGTGACCATTGAGTGATGGTCAACAGAAATTTCGAGGGAGAGAAACGATGAAAAAACTACTGTGTGCCGCAGCCGTGGCAATGATGAGCAGCCCGGTTGTCGCTGCACCACTCTGCGATGATCTGGGCTTTGCGGGGCTGCTTGCCGCCTGTAACCGGGGCGAAACGATCGAGCTGACACTAGCCTCCGGCCAGCCGCTCGGTGAGGATGTCACGCTGGAATCAGGCGCTTACTACAAACTGCAGATCACGGCGGATGGCTCTGCCGAACTGGCCATCGAGGGGGCGTCGTTCTTTCGCTCCATCTGGATGAACGAGATCGTCATCAACAGTATCGAAATCCGGCCCATGGCCATCGACAGTATCGAGTTTGACAAGGCGGGCGTTGTGGAACTGTCCTTTATCGCCATCAAACCCGGCCGTCATGTCGTGCGTATCCCCGGCTCGACCGGTGATGCGCAATCCGTGACATTTTCTATTCAATAACCCTGAGGAGACCTGACATGAAAAAGCTTTTTGCATTGACCGCCGCAGTCCTGATCAGCGCACCGGCATTTGCCAGTGAGGGGCTGGATGCCGCAACCGTCGAGAAAATCGAAGCGATGCTGGCAGCCATGGAATGCCAGATGGACCCGGCTGACATCGAAGTCGAAGACGATGGCTACGAGCTTGACGATGTGATCTGCAAGGGGGGCGATCAGTTCGACATTACGTTGGACAAGGACCTCAACGAAACCGGTCGCCGTGCGGAATAGGTTCCGCTTGATTGGGGCGCTTGTCTGCGCCCTTTTCGGTTTTACCGGGCAGGTACTGGCCGAGGACCTGCCCACCCTGCGCGCCGCAGTATTGAAAATCGGGACGGTCAATTGGGAGTTGGCGACAATCAGCGACAACCAGCTTGACCGCATAAACGGGTTTGTGCTGGAGGTTCAGCCCTTTGCGGACAACGGTGCCACGCGCATTGCGGTTGAAGGCGGCGAGGCGGATATGGCTGTCGCCGATTGGATTTGGGTCGCACGGCAACGGGCCGCGGGCAAGGATTATATCTTTATCCCCTACTCCAGGGCCGTGGGCGGCCTGATTGTGCCTGACACAAGTACGGCTGAAACGCTGCAGGACCTGCAAGGCGGCAAGATCGGCATTGCCGGGGGGCCATTGGACAAATCATGGCTGATCCTGCAGGCCTATGCGCAACAGCAATATGGCTTTGATCTGAAGGCTGAGACGGAACAGGTTTTCGGCGCGCCGCCCCTGATTTTTAAATCTGCGCTCAATGATGACTATGCCGGGGCGATCAATTTCTGGCACTTTCTGGCCAAGGGCAAATCGGCGGGCATGAGAGAGCTGATCTCGGTTCAGAAGGCGGGGGCCGCTTTGGGGTTGGATACCGATACGCCCCTGTTGGGCTATTATGTCAAGGAAAGTTTCCTCGCCGAGAACCCCGATATTGCGCAATCTTTCTTTGAAGCGACGCGCGCGGCCAAGGATATGCTGGCCACGTCTGATGCGGCATGGGGGGCTGTGCGCCCCCGGATGAACGCAAGCACGGATGCCGAATTCGAACAACTCAAGGCCGATTGGATCGCGGGCATTCCGGAACGCGGTCCGGTCAACGGGCAGGCCGCCGAAAAGATGCTGGCGCTGATGAAAGACCTAGGCGGTCCGGAGCTTGTCGGCCCGATGACAGCGATGCCACCCGGCCTGTTCGCAGACGTCAAATAGCGCGGTGATGCACAGCGCGCGGCTCACTCCTTTTCTGTCACTGGCCGGGTTACTGGGCATGTGGGTGGTCGCCGCGATGCTGACACAGGATGCGCAAATCCTGCCAACGCCTTGGCAATTGCTGCCGCCTCTGCGTCAGGAATTGGCCTCGGGCGAGTTGTGGACGCATCTGGGCGCGACGATCGTGCGGGTTATCTGGGCTTTTGCGCTGGCGATGTCGCTTGGTACGATCCTCGGTCTGATCATGGGGCGGTCGGTCGCTGTGAACCGCTGGCTTGATCCGTGGCTTGTCGTTTTCCTGAACCTGCCCGCGCTTGTTCTGATTGTGCTGTGCTATCTGTGGATCGGCCTGACAGAGGCGGCGGCCATCACGGCTGTCACGTTGAACAAAGTGCCCAATGTGGCCGTTGTCATCCGGGAAGGTGCACGCGCGCTCGACCCGGATCTTGATGCACTCAGCAAAGTCTATCGGATGTCGTGGTGGACCCGCATGCGCCACGTCGTCTTTCCGCAGCTTGCCCCTTTTGTCGCTGCCGCCTCGCGCTCCGGTCTTGCGGTGATCTGGAAGATCGTTCTGGTCGTCGAATTCCTCGGTCGATCGTCGGGCGTCGGGTTCCAGATCCATCTGTATTTCCAACTCTTCGATGTTGCCATGGTGCTGGTCTATGCGTTCTCCTTTATCACCGTGATGCTGCTGGTGGAGTGGATTATCCTGCAACCGTTCGAGCGTCATGTGGCGCGGTGGCGCAGCGCATGATCAGCGTCAGCATCAAATCCAAAGTCTATGGGGACAAACCCGTTCTGGGTCAGATCGACTTTGATGTTGCTCGTGGTGAAACGCTGGCGCTGGTGGGCCCCTCCGGAATCGGCAAATCGACCTTGCTGCGTATTTTGGCGGGGATTGATCAGAAATTCGATGGGACGATCAAAAGCTCTGTGTCGCAGGCCATTGTATTTCAGGAACCGACTTTGCTGCTGTGGCGTTCGGTCCTGGATAACCTCTTGATCCTGCATCCAGACCTCAGCGTTGAAGATGCCCGTGCCAGCCTCGAACGGGTCGGCCTTGAGGGCAAAGACACGCTGTTCCCCGGGCAATTGTCGCTGGGCCAACAGCGCAGATTATCGCTGGCCCGTGCCTTCGCGGGCGCGCCGGATGTGTTGATCATGGATGAACCTTTTGTCTCGCTTGATCAGAAAACTGCCGAGAGCATGTTGCGCCTGACCGAAACACTGATTGCCACGCATAAACCTGCCACTGTTTTTGTCACCCATGACGCCCGCGAGGCAGAGCGTCTGGCGGATCGCGTTCTGACGCTGGAGGCGTCACCAAGCGGCGCGCGGCTTTTGCAATAACGCCCCTTGCTAAAGCGTTTCGAGTTGATCTTGGATCACTTGGTCGCTGTCTCTTCCTGCGGTCGAACGCGAAAAGTGATATTCAATGCCTCAAGTTGAACTCGAAAAGCTTTAGGAGAGCGAAACAAGGTGGTTGTCAAAGGCCAGTCCGTGGGTGTTTTTTACCCTAAGTTCGTTCATTTCGAGGTCGAACACATTCCCAAACCCGTCGGTGGCAAGGCTGCCGCCTTGCGGAAAGCTGGTCACCCCACAGACATCTGTCGCGCGGTGTGTGGCCATCTGCGCGCCTGTTTCATCGAAGGTCAGAACGCATCCGCCGCGGGGTGCCGAAGCGGCAAAACCACCCTGACCAAGGGTGCAGACGCTGCCGATGTAACCATCGAGCCCATGGGTGGCGCCATCGCTGAACTGCGCAGGCACAAGCTCTCCCGACCCTTTGTAAAAGGCGACAAGAGGGGGTGCTGCAAATGGATCACCTTGCCATTGAAACCCGCAAACTATTGTTCCATCCGCCGTAGCTGCGATGTGGCGCAGTGAGTTTTGATGGATGGCTGCGGGCACTGTCGCGACGTCGATCAACCCACCTGATGGTGAAAATATGCTCAGATTGGGCTGCATCGTGTCGAGGTTCAGTTTTTCGCGACCTGTGTCCGGGTGTGTGCGGATGCCACCATTGGCAACGGCAAGGTTGCCTGATGGGAGTGTCAGAATTTCATGCGGCCCAATCCCGCCCGATGCGAATTCGTCGACACGTTTGTATCTCCCGGCACGCGCCCAGACGCCAATGCGCCCTTGACCAGAAACGATGTCTTGTTCGGTGGTAAACAGCATCTCACCGTCGGGAGAGAATGCAGCGTGACCGTAGAAATGGTGGTTTGCGGGCGCGGTAATCGTCTGGCGCATGTCGCCGGTTGCGCAATCGACTACCTTGGCAAAGGTGCCTGGCCTGCGGGCGATTGCGACAGCCTCTGCCAGATGCGGATGTGCGGCGGCAGCATGCCCGCGCGCGGGCAGCGGTTGTCTGAATGCAATTTCGCCCGCAGCGGTCAAACCGACGATCAGGAAAGTGCCGTCGGTGGCCATGGCGGCGGTTATCGCAACGGGATTGCCCACCGCTGCCCATGTCAGTGACGGCGCGACGGAGGCAAGCGCCATACCGGCCATGAATTGACGGCGTGATGTCATGTTCAATCCCCGTCCAGCGCGTTGAACCCGGCCGAGATACCCAAGGGCGTTCCGATTTCTTCAATCACGGCGACCTGAAGAGTGCGTATGGATTGTTGAAGGGCTTCAATACGGAACCGGGATGCGGGATCTGCCACGCCTGCAAGGGCTGGGTCATCAAGCGCATTGGCGCGGCTGCGCGCCTGTGCAAATGCGGTGCGGGTTTGCGCAAGGTCCGCCGCACCCACATGCACGGCGAGGTCTTCGAGCGCGGTCAGCGACAGGATGATGTGGCGCACGGAGCGTTCAGAACGACGCGCTTCGGCGCGCAGGGGGCGGGGCCGGTCAAAAGTGCCCAAAGGCCGCCCAAGTCGTTGATCATGCAAGAACTCCAGCCCGGTTGAAAGCGCAGTATATAGTGCGCGCTGTGCTTCTTGCGGGGATTGAAAGCGGGTGTTTCCCTCGGCCCCGGCAGATACCATCAGCTTGGCATAGGCGGGCCATGCCTGATTAAGGTTCTCGGATTTCTGCGCAAGGCCCGTAGCGATTGCCCGCGTCAGGCGGCAGGCATAGGCCGGATCATCCTGTGGTTCAAAAAGCAGGCGTTCAAGTGCTGTGAACCCCTGTGCGGCAACTGAGACGTCGTTGAAGTGCGCGGCATCATCAACGATGACATCCTGCGCCGCGAACAACCGGGTCAGCGCTTTGCCAGTGCGGTCTTTCGGGTCCGGCCAGAACGCCATGGCGAGCGCCGTGTTTTGATCCTCTATGGGGCCAAACTGGATATGGGCGATGGACACCCAAGCATCATAGGCCGTCGCAAACGCGGGCCGCACCGCATCCGCTGTGCAATCTGCCAGTGCCATGGTCGACAGATCCTCTGTCGCTTCGACAAGCCGGGCGTGACCGGGCAGGATGTGATCAGAAATTGCGCTGCTGACGTCGGCAACAGCAGGCGCGGCAATAAGGGTAAAAATGAGGGCCAGACGCATGAGTTACAGACTTTCAAGAAATTTAATCAGGGCGGCGCGGTCGGCTGACGGCATATCGATGACCTGCTGCTTATGCGTTTCGGCTTCACCACCATGCCAGAGCACGGCCTCCAGCATTGACCGCGCGCGACCGTCATGCAGGAAATAGGTGTGGCCGGAAACTGTTTCGGTCAGGCCAATCCCCCAAAGCGGCGGGGTGCGCCATTCACGCCCGGTTGCGCGTGCTTCGGGGCGATTGTCCGCAAGATCGGGACCCATGTCATGCAGTAACATATCCGTATAGGGCCAGATCAGCTGAAAACTCTGTTCGGGCTGGCTTTCGATGCGATGCGTGACGAATTTAGGCGTGTGGCAGGCGGTGCAGCCCGTGTCATAGAATACCTGTTTGCCGCGCAGAACATCGGGGTCGTCCACGTTTCGGCGTGCGGGAACGCCAAGGTTCGAGGCGTAGAAGGTAACAAGCGCCAAGCCTTCGTCGCTGATTTCTGCATTGTCATGCGCTGACGTGTTGCCATTTGGGGCCGCGCGGCAAGCGTCCTGCGCATTCGTGCATTCGCCGTGCCCGTCCGGAAAGAGCGTTGAGGAGATACCGATATCACCGAGGAACGCCGCCGCAGATTGCTCGCGCACAGAGGGCTGACCCGCCTTGAGCCCGAACCGCCCCAGCATCGGCACGCCATGCGCGCGCGACATGACGATTTGTGCGCGGCCAGAAATGCCATCACCATCTGCGTCGTCCGGGTCGGCAAGGGCGAGAATATCGGCCGCTGGTATCGCATCCAGCAGCCCCAACCCGATCATCTGCGGCGCTATGCGAGGGGACACCATGATATCCGGATGCAACGGGCCATAGCCCGGTTCCGTGATGGTGTATGATGGCGCACGCAGGCGCGCGGTTTCCCCATCGGAAAGGGCAATCTCGGTCTCGGTATAGGTGATGCTGATCTGGCCTTCACTGGCGTGCCCGGCGACGGAAAAATCCTGAATCTGCTCGCCATAGTTCGGGTCAGGCTGTGTCGCCAGATAGTCCGAAATCGCCTCTGGCGGTGTTCCGCCGGAGATCGAGACGCGCAGCAGCATGGACACGGCGTTGTCTGCCGGGCCCTCGGGCGGGTGGCCGCGCCCGTCTTTCAGGTGGCAGCGCTGGCACGACCGGGCATTATAGAGCGGTCCCAACCCATCGGAGGCCAATGTCGAGGAGGGCGAAGACACCCAGAGCTTTTTGAACAACCCGTTGCCGACCTTGAAATCAAGTTCCTTTTCAAAACTGATGTTGCCGGACGGCTGGCTGAAGGCATTCGAAGTATCGCGTGGGCGCACGGTGGCTGCACCGGCTTGATTCGTTTCGAATTGTTCGGGGGCTGTGAAATCAGTCGTGGGTTGCGTGATTTCGGCAATTCGGGCCGTTTCCTCGGTCGTTCGCGGTGTGATCGGCAGGTGTGAATCATGCAGAACTTGATCTGCATCAACCTGAGATGACGCAAAGCAAAGTAAAAGAGTCAGAGTTAGGCTTGTGTAATACTGCATTCCCTATCATTATACTCAGGAATTATGAAATGCGAGTAGATTCTCATCCCGATCCAAGGAGTTTCCCGCGAAGTGTTGCCTTTACACTCTGAAAAGTGGGCGAATGCTGCCCCTGAACAAAAGCTGGAGGCCGAGGCGTTGGGGTTTTTGAACTATCTGCGGTTTGTTGCGATGAACTGTCGTGCAAAACCGCATACGGATTTGTTTGAGGCTTGCGCGCTG
Organism: Roseobacter litoralis Och 149; assembly: GCF_000154785.2. Taxonomy (NCBI): domain Bacteria; kingdom Pseudomonadati; phylum Pseudomonadota; class Alphaproteobacteria; order Rhodobacterales; family Roseobacteraceae; genus Roseobacter; species Roseobacter litoralis. The sequence goes on along the minus strand of NC_015730.1, from coordinate 3,800,721 downwards.
TTGCATACGGAACATGACAAAACGCAACAGGCCCATGCCGAAGCGTTGATGCGTTGCCTGAACGAAGCGCTCGGCAAGCCTGCGCGGCTTTATGCACCCGGTGTCACGGAAATGACATTTGACGAAAGCTGGCTGTTGCAGTTGTGCCTTGCCAGTGCGCGGCAGGATCGCGCCAGCGTTAATTTCCTTGTTCAGTCACGGGTCGCGCGAGAGCACCGCAGGTTGATCACCTTTCTGGTTCACTGGATCACAGGTCGGTTTTCCCGTTTTTAGAATTATTCTAAAAAGACCTTGCCTTTGCGTCGAGCTTGCCTAAATTATAGCGCAGCAAGCCACGCAAAATGCCAGCCAGCAAATCACTCATCAAAAAAGGAACAAGGGATGACCCAGACCGCCGTTGCGCTAGCCACCGATGCACGTACCGCCATAGCCGAAGCGCTGAACCAATCCGTAGCCGAGACCGCCGTGGCGACGATGCTCGCTCAGAATTTTCACTGGAACGTGACAGGGATGGCCTTTGGCCCGCTGCATGATCTGTTTCAGAAGATGTACGAAGACCATTTCATCGCGCAGGATGATCTTGCAGAGCGTATCAAGGCGTTGGATGCCCATGCTGAAGGCACATTGGCGGGTATGATCAAACGCTCGAAAGTCAAAGAGTTCGAAGGCAAAGCCTCTGACAAAGAGATGATCAAGGTGATGCAGGAGGCGCAGGAAACACTGGCCGCCACGCTCGCTGGTGCCGGGGCCATTGCTGCCGAACATGGCGACACACTGACCGAAGATCTGTGCATCGCTCGTGGTCAGGAGCATGAGAAATTCGCATGGTTCCTGCGCGCGCATCTGGCGTAACGCGCCGGGCGCGCAGGTAACAACGCGTATCGCCCCGACGGGCGATCATCGCACTTAAAAAGGTCAGGCCACGTCCCTTATTGCGGCGATCGGCTTGACCTTTTTCTTGAGGCACTTGCGCAAGTATTTCGGCTTCCAGTGCCTGTATTTCCCCAACAGCGATTGCTGGCCGACAAGCATCTCAACGAATGCCTCGCGGTGTTTGTTTTGCTTGAGCTGCTTGAACAGTGACTTCTGCGCTTTGGTCATCGAACATCCGATACAGTGACCTTGGCGCTTGAATTTACAGACGTCAATGCAGGGGCTTGGGGTCTTACTCATGAGATACCTCGCGAAAGTGACCGGGCAGCAACGGCCCCCCGGTCATGGCTGGGTTTAGAGTTGTCCTACTGAAAAACAGCGTTTGGGTCATCAAGGCTATCAGACCCTTCAAACTCGATCTGATCAACACCAAGAGCGACCACCGCGCGTTCAATAGACCGGGTTTGATCTACCAGTGCATCCACCGCACCCATGATCAAGGCCTCGCCTGCCTCATTTCCGCGTTCCAGCATCATGTCATAGGCAAAGCCAGCCTCGGCAGCGGTTTTCATTTCCGACATCTCAAGCATTGTCGTGTTGAGTTTCGCCGTCAGCTCTGCGTCCACACCTGCGTCTGCGGCGGCAACCAGAGACGACAGGGACGGTCCGGAAACGACCGTGCCATCAATGCGCGTGTAGCTGCCCAGATAAACATTCCGAATGCCCATCGCATCGTAGAAATGGCTGTTGTGGGTGTTGTCCGCAAAGCAATCGTGCTCTTCTTCGGGGTCGTTCAGCATGAGGCCCAGTTTCATCCGCTCCCCGGCCTGTTCGCCGTAAGAAAGCGAGCCCATCCCCGTTAGGATTGTGGAAATCCCGGCGTTTTCGTCTGCGGTGAGTTGGGTGCGGGCTGCCCCGCCGTCCTGCCATTGCGCGACCATCCAGTCCAGATCGGACACCAGCAGCTCGGTCGCTGCCGACAGATAGTCACCGCGGCGGTCGCAGTTCCCGCCCGTGCAGGCGTCGCCAACCGCATAGTCGGTCCATGGACGGTTGCCTGCACCGGGGCCGTGGCCATTCAGGTCCTGACCCCACAAAAGAAATTCAATGGCATGATAGCCGGTCGCCACATTTGATTCGACCGCGTCGGCCTCATGTAATGCGCCTTCCAATAGGGCCGGTGTGATCTCTGTTGCGTCCAGTGTTTCGCCCGAAAGCGTGAAGGACGGATTGGCAATCACGTTCAACACCGCATATTCGTTTTCATCCGTGGCACCGCCATAGGAGGCATCGACATAATCAATCAGACCTTCGTCGAGGGGCCAGGCATTTACCTTGCCTTCCCAGTCATCGACGATGGCATTGCCGAAACGATAGACTTCGCTCTGCTGATACGGGACTCGCGCTTTGATCCATGCCTCTTTAGCGGCCTGCAGGGCTTCGGCTGACGGCGTGGCGATCAGCGTATCGACAGCCGATTGCAGGGCCTGCGCGGTGGTCAGGCTATCCTCGTATTTCGCGAGCGCGATGTCCGCGTAATTGTCGAGGACCGCGGCTTTATCCGCGAGCGCAGGGGTGGCTGCTAAAAGTGCGCTGCCCAGCGTTGTCGTCAGTATCCGTTTCATTGTTGGCTTTATCCCTTGTTCAGTCAGATTAATGCAGGCGGACGACGTTCTGCGCCGCCTGTGGTTTGGAGTGTGGTGGTCGTCGTCCGATCTTGCGGGCGCACGTGCCGACCTGCCCGGCAAGCAGCGCCACATGTTCAGCCCGTGCAGGCCCCATCAGCAGGGTCGCCACAAGCGCTGCATCGTTCAGATGCCCCTCTGATGCCATTCGGACCAGATTGACAAAGACCGCTTCATCCGCGCCGACGCAGGAACACCCGACCTGATGGCGCACCAATGGGCGATGTGCGGATGAGACGATCGTGCGCACCAGGGTCTCGAACGCATGGCATTCATGGGTCGCATGTTCGCCGGGCAAAGCGTTTCGGTATTCGTTCCAAACCTGCGACTGTCCGGATGATCCTTCGCACCACAGTCGCAGGTTCAGAACGAGGTTGGCTTCCCACGGGTCCATGTCGCTCAGGACGGCAACGGTGGCTGCGCCGCGTTCATTGAGTTCCGGCATCATTTGGTCAAAATCAATTTGCCGGCGCGCGTGATGCGCATGTAGTAGGTTTGACCGTCCAGCACGACACAGGCCTGCACGCCGTTCTTGATCAGCTCGCGCGCATCATATGTGTCCATTTGCGGTGTGATGGTGGTTGCGGACGGGTTGGGTACATCGGTCATGGCATTCATGATGCGCGCTCCAACCGGTCAAAAATGAATTCGATGTTTTGATTGGTCGGGAAAGTATCTGTAAGCACGGTGGCCAGTACTTCGTTCCAGCACGGTTTTTCTAAAGGCTCTTTCGGTTCCATTGGTCGGTCCAAGCGGTTCTTGCCCATGAGGTCTCTCCTGCGATGTGAGGATGTCCGGGCTGCCCGAAACGGGGTGGCTGAGACTCAATAAACTATTGTTGATAGATTTAGTCAGAATAGTCAATCCCGACAAAAACAATCGGGCCTATAAACTGGCAATCTTCCGCGTTACACAGACATGAAACGAAACATTCTGCGGTCGGGCTTCGAAAAATGGACAAGCAAATTATCAGGGGCATCGCCTTGTTTGTGGCGGCAATTTGCCTTTTGCCGATTGTCGGGGTTATCGCGGCCGCGGCATTCAGCTCTTTCGACACGCTCGGGCAACTCGCGGACACAGTTCTGTGGCGTTACACGTGGACGACGCTTGTGCTGGTCGTTCTTGTGGCCATCGGCAGCATTGTCATCGGGGCGACAACCGCATGGCTGGTTGTGACGTCCGAATTCCGGGGCAGGCGATTCTTTGAGATTGCGCTTGTCGTGCCGCTCGCCTTTCCCGCCTATGTGCTGGCCTATGCCTATACCGATATCCTTGATCATCCGGGTATCGTGCAAACGACGCTGCGCAGTCTGATGGGGTGGGGACCGCGAGACTATTGGTTCCCCGAGATCAGATCATTGGGGGGTGCCGCGCTGATGCTGACGCTTGTGCTGTACCCGTACGTGTATTTGCTGACACGGGCGGGGTTCCGGATGCAGGCGGCAACACCGTTCTATGCGGCCCGTTCGCTTGGGTCTTCCCCGCTCAGGGCGTTTCTGCGGGTGTCCTTGCCTATGGCGCGGCCTGCCATCGCGGCGGGCACCCTGCTGGTGGTGATGGAGACGATTGCCGATTTTGGCACCGTGGCGCATTTCAGCGTCCAGACTTTCGCGACCGGTATCTACACCAGTTGGTTCGGCTTAGGGGATCGGGGGGCTGCCGCGCAGTTGGCGCTTGGCCTTTTGGCCTTTGCGCTTCTTGTTGCCATGCTGGAATACATGAACCGTGGCGCTGCGGCCTATGCATCCAAGGGGCGACAGGAACCCTTCGTGCGGTTCACCCTGACGGGCTATCGCGCTTTTGCGGCACAATTTGCCTGCGCGGTGCCGGTGTTGCTGGGCGTCATCTTGCCGACGATTACCCTGATCCTGATGGGGTTGCGGTCTGAGCAGGACATTTTCAGCCCGCGATACATGCGCTTTATCCAAAGCACGTTGACGCTCGCAAGTATCGCCGCCGTCGTGACGGTTTTCGCGGCGATCCTGCTGGGCACGTTCAACCGTGTGTCGCCGGGGCGCAGTGCGCTGGCCTCTCTGTTTATTGGTCGGCTTGGATATGCCGTGCCGGGGGGCGTCATTGCGATTGGCCTTCTGGTGCCTTTTGCGAATTTCGACAATTGGCTCGACGCGCGGATGGAGTCGTCTTTTGGCATCTCAACCGGTCTTTTGATCTCTGGCTCGATCTGGCTGATGATCGCGGCCTATATGATCCGTTTTCTCGCAGCTGCGATTGGCGCCTACGATAGCGGCCTTGCGACCGTTACGCCGAATGTGGATGCGGCCTCGCGGGTTCTGGGCCGCTCTGCCTGGGGCACGGTGCGCGATATTCACCTGTCGGTTCTGCGACCGAGTATCCTGACCGCAATGCTCATCGTCTTTGTGGATACCGTAAAGGAACTGCCCGCAACGTTGATCCTGCGTCCGTTCAATTATGACACCTTGGCCGTACACGCATTTCGGCTTGCCTCAGACGAGCGTCTGGAGGGCGCGGCGGTGCCCAGCCTGATGATCGCAGGCATCGGTTTGATCCCGGTCATCATCCTATGTGCGCAGATCAGCGAGTGGCGCAAGGCAAAGGCCTGAAACACGAAAAGGCGCGCCACGAGGGGCGCGCCTTGCTGCTCGAAAGGGCTGGATTTATTCCCAGCCGGCTTCGGCCAGAATACGTTGTGCGGCGTCGATATTGTCCGCAATGTCAGACAGGGCAATCGCATCGGCGCGGAATATACCCAAGGCTGCAACCGATGGTGCAAGACCAACTCCGGGAACGGCGGGGTATTCATCGTTACCAGCCGAAAAATACTGCTGCGCCTGTTCGGATGCGAGATATTCGAGGAATGTAACCGCATTGTCCTTGTTGGGTGCATTCACAGCAACACCACCACCGGAAATATTCATGTGCGCGCCAATATCGTTCTGGTTCGGAAAGACCCAGCCGATCATATCCGCGCTATCTGAAACGCCGGAGACGTCTTTGCGCAGCGCGCGCGAGAAGTAATAGGTGTTGGACATCGCAATGTCGCATTCGCCCGACACGATACCGCGCAACTGGTCGGTATCGCCCCCTTGTGGATCACGCGCGAAGTTGCCCACAACGGCTTTGGCCCACTCGCCTGTCGCCTCTTCACCAAGGTGTGCCACGAGGGCGGCGACGATGTTCTGTGTGTATACGTTTGACGAAGACCGGATGCAGATCTGACCCTCATATTCGGGCTTTGCCAGATCCTGATAGGTTGCAGGCGGGTTTTCTACGTCGTTCTTGTCGTAAAACAGGATGCGCGCGCGCTGCGAGAATGCAAACCACTGGTTGTCATCATCCTGCAGATAGGCAGGCACCTTTGCTTCGAGGATGTCGCTGTCAACGGACTGCAGCAGGCCCAGATCTTTCGCGCGCGTGATGCGCACGGTGTCTACCGTGAGAAACACATCGACCGGCGAATTCGAACCCTCGGCCTCCATTCTGGCGATGAGTTCGTCGGCTTTGCCCTCAATGCGGTTGATGGTGATGCCCGTTGCATCGGTGAACTCCGAATAGAGGCGTTCGTCGGTGTCATAGTGACGTGACGAATACAGATTGAGCTCGCCTTCAGCGATCGCGCCCGTCGCGGTCATGGCGATCGCCAAGGCAAAAAGTGAAGTCTTGGTGGTCATTGGAAACTCCCGGTTTAATCCCTACTGTTTTACTCAATTACAGCAACGCATCAGAAACGCAACCCATTCTGATAGATTTAGTCAGGAATAAATCTCGACGCCTTTTTGCCGGATCCTTGCGTATTTAACAAGCAAGGCGGTGCCATGATGTTGATCTGATCCCGGAATGTACCGAACGCGGTGCGCGCGCGTTCCAATGGTCTTTCTGCCGTGGCCTCGCGCCAGACGTGGAAATTGGCGGGCAGGTCGATGCGGTTTGGGTTGGGTTTGACGCGGCCTGCGCGTTTCAACGTCTCGACAGCCAGTCTCGTCATAACCATTGCCGCGCCGAGGAACAAAACCATCCAGCGCGTTGGCGCTGGTTGCAGACCTGCGGCGCGAGTGATCAGGTGGCGGCGTCCTCGCGCCCGACCCCAACGCGGGAGCGGTGCGGGCCGTAAAGGCAGGCCAGCCCCAGAATGACGCCCGAAACGGTCGCGATCATGCCCGCGGCACTGACCGCGTTTTGGCTGCCGAACCACAGCGGGCCATAGCCTGCGAACACATACCCCAGCACAGCGGAGAGCGTCGCAAAGGCCACAGACCACCAGACCTGATGCTCCAGCCGGTTGGTCATCAGACGCGCAGCGGCAGGCGGGCAGATGAACATAGCGATCACGATGATCGAGCCGACCGCATCAAAGGCCGCAACCGCCGCAATGGCGGCAGTGATGACAAGGCCGAGCCCGAGGGCGGTGGCAGGAATGCCAAGCGCTTGTGCAAATCCCTCGTCGAATGTTGCAATCTTGAGCCAGCGCCAGAACACCAGCATCAGCACGATCACCAGCGCGCAGGCCAAAGCCATGCGCGGCAGTTCTGGCGGCAGGTTCGCGAGGGCGGCAGGGTCCAGCAGGCTTTCCCAACCCGTGGCGCGGAACCAGATCAGCGATTCCAGATTGCCCATCAACGCGTGTTCCACATCCAGATGCACGGAGGATGTGTCGGATTGTTCCAGCAGCAACACGCCGCCCGCAAAGAGCGTGGTGAACACGACGCCCATCGCCGCACCCGGCTCGATATTGCCAAGCCGCTTGACCGCCTCGATCAGGATCACCGACACAATCGCTGCTCCTGCGGCCCCCAGCAGCATCGGGATGGTGCCGAGCGTGCCAGTAATTAGAAACGCGACCACGATGCCCGGCAGCACCACATGGCTGATCGCATCGCCAATCAAGGCCTGACGACGCAGGATCAGGAAATTACCCGGTAGCGCGCATGCAATCGCAGCCAGCGTGCCGATTAATATTGGTGTCAGCGAGAACTGAACAAAATCTGCACCCATCACTCAAGGCCTCCCACGGAAACCGGCGGACCAAGCCTGCGGTCAAAGTCCTGTATCTCGTCGGGGGTAAATATTTCTTCGATCGGGGTCAGCCCGTCGTAGCGCCCGGTCAGCCCCGCATCCTGATGCACCTCGCGCGCCACGTCCCAGCGGCGTTCATCGCGGGCTACTTTGGCGGCCTGGGCGCGGCCTGTGTCCGTCGGTACGCCATCCGCGCGGATCAGCCCATCCTTTGCCAGCAGGCGCAGGGTGTAAGGCTCGCGGATGGGTTCCTGACGGGACAGGGATAAAAGACCCTGACGGCGATGCACGCGGCGTTGAAACCTGCGATGGCGGATCACGGCAGCAGCGACCCCGCGCACAGGTGCAAAGATCAATGAAAAGATAAAGACGCTGGCCGCCGTCAGCACGATCAGCGGGCCGGTGGGCATCGCGGGCGCCGACGCAGACAATGCCGCGCCCACATAGCCCGACACCCCGCCCACGGCCCCTGCGATCCAGATGACACGGCCGCTGCGTTCGGTCCAGAAGCGCGCGGTGACAGGGGGGATGATCAGCATTGCCACAATCAGGATCAGGCCGACCAGTTTCAGCCCGATCACCGTCACGGCCATCACAAGACCCATCATCAACAGGTCGATCCGGCGCACGTCATATCCCATGGCGGCGGCGTATTCAGCATCGAAGGCCACCAGAGTCATCGGGCGGCGCATAAGCCATGTCGCGAAAACCGCGAGCGATCCGCCCAAGGCGATGATCACAGCGTCCTGATAAAGCATGCCTGCGGTGGATCCCAGCAGGAACCCTTCCAGCCCGGCCTGACGCCCGGCACTCATGGATTGAACAACGGTCAGCAAGACGATGCCAAACCCGAAGAATACACCCAGAACCGCCCCGATGGCCGCATCCTCTGCCAGTCGGGTGCGTCGGGCGATCCATTCGATCACGAGAAGGCCGATGGTGGCCGTAATAGCAGAGCCGATCAGCAGGCCAATCAGGCTGCGCCCGTCTCCGCCCAGGGCGACCATGACGATAAAGGCCAGCGCGACGCCGGGCAGGGTTGCATGGGCCGTGGCATCCGACACCAATGCGCGTTTGCGCAAGAAGAGGAAAGTTCCCGATGCCCCGGCGGCGAACCCCAGAAGAGTGGCGCCAACTGTAACCAGAGCGGCGTTATACCCTGCATTCAGCAGCAGGGCATCGAAGAGGGGTGTCACGACGCGACCCCTGCCAGTTCCGCCATATGCGTAGCACCCAGACGCCCGCCATAGGTGGCGCTGAGGTTGTCCGGGGTGAAGGTCGTCGCAACCGGCCCTTCGGCGATGCGGCGCACGTTGATCAGAAACACGTGGTCGAAGTAATCCGCCACGGTAGACAGATCATGATGCACCGCGACCACCGCCTTGCCTTCGGCCTTGAGCAGCTTCAGCACGTCGATGATTGCGCGTTCAGTGGCGGCATCGACGCCCGCAAACGGCTCGTCCAGCAAGTAGAGATCGGCATCCTGCGCCAACGCGCGCGCAAGAAACACACGCTGTTGCTGGCCGCCGGACAGTTGGCCGATCTGGCGATCCGCGAAATCGGCCATGCCAACGCGGTCAAGGCAGTCGCGCGCTTGCGCGGTCATTTTGCCAGATAAGCGGCCAAGGAGTCCGACCTTGCGATAAAGGCCCATCTGCACAACGTCGATTACCGTGGTGGGAAAGTCCCAGTCTACACTGGCGCGTTGGGGCACATAGGCGATCCTGTGGCGGGCCTTTTCGATCGGTGTGCCAAAGATCGACACCTCGCCTGACAGGCGGGGAATGACGCCAAGAGCGGCCTTGAGTAACGTGGATTTCCCCGCGCCGTTTGGGCCGATGATGGCGGACATGGCTTGTGCGGGGAAATCGGCGTCAACCGAAAAGACCGCGGGTTTCTCGCCGTAGGATACGGTCAACCCTCGCACGGCAAGGGGAATTTCGGGCGCAAGCGCGGCCGGGGTCGCAGCCCGGCCGTCTCGTGTTGCAAGTGTTGCCGGGGTGCGCATCGTCAGGGGGTCCCTCAATTCAACAACTCCGACATGCCGCGTTCGGGTGCTTCGCCGCCCAAAGCGCGGGAAATCACGGTGGCATTGTGGTCGATCATGCCCAGATATGTGCCCTTATATGTGCCTGCCTCGCCCATGGCGTCGGAAAACAGCGTGCCGCCGATGGTGACTTCGTGGCCTTCAGCGGCTGCCCCTTCGATCAGGGCGCGGATATTACGATCCGAGACGGAGCTTTCCACGAAAACCGCGCGAATGTCGCGGGTTACGAGCGTGTCGACCATCTCCGCGATGCGCTGTAATCCGGCCTCGCTCTCGGTGGAGATGCCCTGAATGCCCATCACTTCGAAACCGTAGGCGTTGCCAAAGTAGTTGAATGCATCATGAGCGGATATCAAAACGCGGCTCTCGGTGGGCACCGATGACAGCACCTCGGTGGTGTATCGCGCCAATTCACGCAGTTCTTGCAGATGCGCGTCGGCATTGGCGCGAAACGCGGCCTCGCTTTCGGGCTGCACCTCAATCAGCGCATCGCGCACATTCAGCACCACGCGGGACCACAGGTTGGGGTTCATCCAGACGTGTGGGTCGTATTTGTCGTCGTAATCCTCATGTCCGATCAGCAGGTTGCGCGGCAGGCTTTCTGCCACTGCCACGACATTGCCACCCTCGGACAGCTCGCGCAGGAAATCCTCCATCTGCGCCTCAAGATACAAGCCATGCCACAGTACCAGATCAGCATTGGCCATGCCCACAATATCAGAGCGTGTCTGGCGATAGGCATGCGGATCCACTCCGGGACCCATCAGCGCGCGCACGTTGACCATATCGCCGCCGACCTCGCGCGCGGCGTCACCGATCATGCCAGTGGTTGTCACCACGTCCAGTTGCTCCTGTGCCATACCCCAGCCTGCGGGCAAAACCATCGTAAAGGCGGTCGCGGCGGCCAATAGGGTTCTCTTGCTAAAGGTCATCATCGGTTTCCTCGGTAGGTATATCCGGCCGGCGGACGGAGTCTGTTAATATCTTGATATTAAGAATCGTTCGCAAAGTCAATGCAGTTGCGAAGCATTCGCAATAAAGGCGCTGTTTTCCCGCTCAGTCGACGCGCCGAAATCGTGATAACGCTGCTTTGCTTGGTGAAGGGGTACACAGGCGGGGATAAGCGCGATGAGGCTGTGCCAATGGCATCCTGCGCGGATGTACGGCCCATACCCCATCGGCCTGAGCCGAAATTGTTTTGTTACCGGGATCTTAGCCCATCTGGTTTGGTTCTGCGGTGCGACTGGTAAACCGCTAGGGCATGGGGCCGTTCTTGAAACGTTGATAGGAGTTCAGAACCAACATGAAGCCGAGCACCCAGATCAATGCCCACATGAAGCGTCCTGGCCAGACCGCATGCGGATCACAAGTTGCCAGAATAAAAAGTGTGCCGATCAACACAACGTTGCCGGACCACACAAGGCCGATCCACATGAACCGGAAGGCCAGTTGATCCGCCAGACCGCTGTAAAAGGACCGCCAGGTCAAAACCCCGACCAGAACGAACAGGGCGATCGCGCCCAGCGTTATTTTGGCACGATTTGGACACCAGTAGTTGCAGGTGCTCGTGATTACCCCTTCAAAACCTGCCAGAGCGGGTGCAAGCGGTTTGTCGAAGTATTTCGCGATAATCGACGTCATTTCTGCGTTATCGTCGGACAGCGGGTCCAGAACGGGCCAGAACCCGATCCCGGAAAAGTTATCCTTGAAATAGACGACGTCGTCTTCAAATTGCGAAAACTCCTTTGGTGGTGTCGTGTCAAAAGCGTCTTCGTGCGGGGTGCTTTTGACGAACCTGTGCCCGCCCGGTGGGACCACGGGTATGATGCTGCGCAAGATATCGGCGCGCACTGTTCCCCGAAACAGACCTTCTTCCATGCGGACGCGCAGATCCTTTTTTGCATCCGACGTTGGACGCTCCAGAAAGAGGAGAATCTTGTTCACGATCTCCACCGTTTCGCGACTTGTGTCCGTTTGGGCATCGGCGTTTTGAAAGGGGTTCAGGCTTGATATCGAGCTGCGTAAAAAGCCCTGATCGTTATTGTTCAGCACCTCGATTTCGTTCGGGACCAGTAATTCATAAAGGTCATCAAAAACGCCCTCTTGCCGTTGCTCTTCGGTCTCGGCCACTACCGGGAAATCGAAAGCGACGTTAAGCGTCGACGTCTCGCGGTCCGGCAACTCCTGATAGACGCGCCGGATGATCGACACCATTGTGCGCATGTTTTCCTTGGTCAGACGGGTGCCCTTGTAATCATGGAAAATGAGGGTGACGCCGTCGGGCCGCATCGGATCAAACAGGGTCGGGATGGCCGCGCGCACATGTTCCAGTTTGCGCCCTTCAACCCGGTTGAAGGCGCCCATTTCGGTTGCGATGTCGTCCACGACATATTCGATGTCAGCGCGGGTCCAATCCATCCAGTCACGCAGATCAAACGCCAGTTCGGCCTTGGCTCTGTATTGATGTGCTGAATTGATGAACTGCCGACGCGCCGCGCGCCATTGACCACGATTGTACAACAGGGCGCGATCGCCATCGCCCTTGCTGAACTCCAGCCCGTAAAAGGCGATGTGATCAACGACGCTGAAATCCACTTTGGTTTGTTGTTTGGGTTCTTCTTCTTCGGCTTCGGGGTCTGCTTGGGGTATTTTGGCGGCAGGTGGCTGCGCCAGCCAAAAGGGGTAAAAACCATAGACCTGCAAATCATCGCTGACGCGTTCAGAAACGCAGTCGCAGTCCTCGATTTCTAGGGGTTCATAGATGCGTGTCACCTGCGGGTCATCAATCGTCTTTTCCGCTTTTTGTACCAGCCGTTCAGTCACAAAGCGCGATAACTCTCCCTTACCGTCCAGTTCGGACACGTTTTCGACGGCTTGCGTGAACAGGCGGCGGCTGGGATACGCGACGCCGGTGAGCGGCGCGAGGCGCTCCACCAGACCTTCGGCGGTGGCATCTGCGATGGTGGCCTGAATGAACGGCAATGCGAGGATCTCTTTCTGAAGCGCCTCCGTCAGTGTCCAGTCTGAGGTCACGGAGGGTTCAATGCCTTGAACCTGCGCTTCGACCTTGCGTTCGGCCTGTGCGGTCGCGGCCTCCTCAAGGGCGGCGCGGGCCTGCGCACGCATTAATTCCGGGACCGTGACATCCGACAGCGGCGTGTCCTGCAAGGCCTGCGAAAGCTCCGGGTTGTCGATTGCCGATGCCACCGCCTGATCGGTAGCATCGGTGACCGTCATGCGCGGTGTTGGGTCCGGTTCGGCGTCGGTATCCAATTCCAGCAACGCGGTATCTGTGGGGGGCGGCACAGGTTCTGACGCAGCCGCCAGAACATCCGCGGCGGCATCGACTTCAGCATCGATTGCGTCTTTCTGCGCCTCCATCAACGCGGTTTGGATGCGATTGACCAGCCCTGCCTTGGTGGGTTCGCGCACGGTGATCATGCTTTCGACCACCGGCAGCGCGGTTTCAAACGCCGGATTGCCCTGCAGTTTATCCGTCACCGAAGGCCGCAGCAAAAAGGACAGGGGCAGCTTTTCATTCCCGGTGACCAATTTTTCGATCTCATCAAGGATGCAGTCTCCGAGGTCGACGGCCAGCACGGGGCGCAGATCACGCCACAGGGCTTGTGGGCTGTCATACCCCGGCTTTTCTGCGCGGAACCCTTCAAGGATCGGGGTGAGCGAGACCAAAAAGCTCAGATCGGCGACGTCGTTCTCTTCGAGCGCATAGTAAGTGAGCGTCTCTTCCGTGGTCTGGGGCGAACAAGGACCACCCGTGTAAGGTGCCGGGACGCCAGCTTGTGCAGCATAGTCCTCAATCAGCTTGATGACAGTGTCCACCGTGCCCACTAATCTGCGCAGCCGGTTTTCAGTCTTTTCCGCGGCGATCCAGGTGATGAAGTCTTTGCTTTCCAGAATACCCAGCGCACCCGGGCGTCTGGCTTCGATCTGGCCCAACCGCTCCATACCTTGCTGCCAGGCATCAAGGCCTCCGGCAACGGGCAGAAGTTCACATACCTGAACTTCGGATTTATCACGGAAGATGGTGGTAAGCGTGTTCAAAGCCTGATCTGCATCGGGGATTTGAGAGAGAACACCGCTGGAGGTTGCGCAATCGTAAGTGAGCGTCCGGCGGCCGAGTGCCAGCGTCGTCATCGCCGTTGTGCCCGCAAGCCGCAGGGCCAGTGCAGGATCCGCTTGCGGATCATCCGCTTTGGGCAGGCTCATCGTAAAGAGCTGGGTTGACCAGCCCGGCCAGTTTTGTTGCAGCCGTGCATATTGTATCGTCAGACGCAGCGTTGAACGCACTTCATCCAAGCCGTCCGGCCTTGGCACACCTTCGCATAGAACGCGTAGTCGCTCGCGGGTGTAGCGGCCTAACTTGCCGTCCGCCAAGGCCGGGTTTGGGTCTCTGTAGGCAGTGCGCAGGCCCAACTGGACTTCACGAATATTTGCGGGCGCAAGTTCATCGAGCGATATTTCATCAAAATCCGAACAGGCGGCAACAGCGGCAGATGCCATGCCGACCGTTATCACAAAAAGGGCCATCAAATGACGCAAACTGGTCCTGAGGAGGCTCATGATGTTCGTCCTTCTTTACGCATTTCGGCAGTAATCGCGGATTTTAAGTCTTGTGCAGCGACGGTATCGGCCCCGCGGCGCAAAGCGCTCACAGCAGCATGGCGCACCACATTGGTGATGGCCGCGCCAGACAGGTCATAGTCAATCGCCAGCTGTTTGATATCAATTTCAGGGGCCATCGGCACAGACGCCAATGTGTTTTTCCAGAGCTTTTCACGTTCGGGCGCAGTGGGGCGGGCAAACCCGACAGCGCTTTGGAAGCGGCGAAAGAATGCATCATCGATGTTACTGCGCAGGTTGCTGGCAAGGATCACAAGGCTTTCGCATTCCTCGATCCGTTGCAGCAGGTAGGAGACTTCCTGATTGGCATACCGATCATTTGACGAACTGGTGGCAGTGCGCGCGCCAAAAAGCGCATCGGCCTCGTCAAAGAACAGTATCCAATCCCGTTCGGCGGCCATGTCAAATATCAGCCCAAGGTTCTTTTCTGTCTCACCTATGTATTTGGAGACGACCATCGACAAATCGACGCGGTATACATCAAGATTGGTGCGCTGACCCAAAAGAGTTGCGGTGAGTGTCTTGCCGGTGCCGGGCGAGCCGTAAAAAAGCGCCTTGTAGCCGCGTCCGAATTGGCGCTCCAGTCCCCAATCCGCAAGGATTTTATCCCTGTTTTGCAGCCATGCCAGAATGTGATCAAGCTGATCGCGCACCGCTGCGGGCAGGATCAAATCATCCCACGTCAGCTTGGTGCTCAACCGTCGTGCCGGAAAGTTGGGCGCAAAGTCCGGCCGGGGTGGCGTCCCATCGCAAAGCGCGACAACACGGTGCATGGGCAGGTCAAGCCTGCTGACTTGAGACGGTTGGTTCTGGATCAGTGAGACGCCGGCTTGCAGGCGCAGGGCATGGTCGGGTTCGAACAGTCGCATGGCGGCAATGCGCGCCGCGGTATCCGTCCCCGCAATCAGGAACAGCGCCGTTTCCACCGTGGGCACAAAGGCCGCACTTGCATCAGGATGGCCGCCGAACTGAGAAAAAGCACGGTCAATTGCGGAATTTTTGACGTAGAACGGGTCCAGCACGGCAGAGTTCACATGTGGTGCGATGGCCAGAGCCAGTACCAGACGGGCCTCATGCGACAACCCATGCTGTGAAATCAGATCAGCCAGAACCGTGTCGCCAGTATGAGCGGGCGCACGCGGCATCTCTAAGGGCGTATCAGCCCCCTTGAAGAAGTGTTCAAGCCGTGCGCCAATCACCTGCTCAAGCCATTTGATTTCGGCGGCAATGGCTTGGGCGTTCAGTTTTCGCAAAGAGGCGCGGTCATTCCCATCAAGCATCGTGGTCCTCCCTCCATGAGACATGACAGGGTAGGGGCATCCAGGGCAGGACCAGACGTTGGATGCTCCACGGCAAACCGTCCAACAGCATGTCAAACGGGCCCGCTGTGACCCGTAGGTGCGCGCCCGTATCATCAAAACGCAGCGTGCCTGTGCGGCGTAAAAAGGTCTCGCGCAACCCATCAGGAGACGTCGCGCCAAGTTTGCCCCAGCGATCCACGACAGACCGCAAGAGGCCATCCATGAGGACCTGCACGTCCTCGTCCATGTCTTGCGGCGCGGGCAGCGTGGCCACTGAATCAAGGCCGAGCAAAACGCGGTGAAACGGGTCAACCACTGGTCCAGCCGTTGTTCCTGCAAGGTAATGCAGAGCGCCCAAAGCCTTGGGATATACGTCCATCGACAGCGCTTTGCCTTCCCATTCTATTTTCAGCCGTTCAAAGAGGAGCGTGAAAAACGGGCTTAGCAACACGAGGCCCGCGACCTCTGTCACCAAAAGCGTTTCGCTGTCCACTTCAGGCGGTTTTTCCGGCTCTTTTGTTTCGACATGCCGTGTCTGCTGGGGTGCGCGCACCAGCAGTGTTTCGATGGCCGCAAGGGTCTGGTGTCTGAGGTGCGCCTCATCCGTGCTGATCGGGATGCTGAGCCGGGCGGCAACCACGCGCAGCAAGGATTGTCGTTTTTCATAATCCGGCTCGATTTCCTGAGCCACAGCAGCAAGATACCCCGAAAGGGATAGGCGCCTGTCTTTGGTTGCGGTTGCCAATCCAAGCTCTGTGCGCAGCACAGCGGTTTTGAGGGCCGTCTCTGCGTCGGGCTGTGCCATGGGCCAAGCGCGCAAAAGCAATTCTGCAGCGTCCGTAAATTGCCTGTTTTCCGGCCCCGCGAGCGCTTTGGTCAAGGCAGAGAGTTTTTCGATCAGTTCCGCATCGGAACGGCCGGTTGGTGATTTATCTGTCGTTGAGGCAGTGTCATCGCGTTTTCCGCGCGGTTGGATGCTGTCGTTCTTGGCCGCCGCGGCTTGTTTTTGGTCCGGGCGAGGGCGATCGTTTGCGTGTCGAGGGGGCGCTTTTGCTGGAATGCCCAAAATCCGCTCGGTTTCCGAATGATGAAAACCGGCAAGAAGCATGATGGTTTCTGCCAAACTGCCAGTTCCGGACACATGTGTCGCTTCTTCGGGGAGGGCAGGCCCATCGGATGCCTGTCCCGGATCTGATGGCCTCTCGTATCCCTGCGCAGCATTTCCGTTGTCGGCGCGCTCCTCGCGCGCGCTTCGTTCAGGGTTCGGCGCCGTAAGGGTGGTTTCAGTCCTTTGCGCAAGATCTTCGAAGTCGAGCAAATCGCCGTTCAGAAGCGCAATAATCACATGCTGCATCACAAGCTGGGGCGATTTCGCATTCTTTTTCAGTTCTGTAAGATGTTCGACCAGCAGTGTCGCGCTGGGCGGCAAAAGCCGGCGTGCAAGGTCAAACGCATCTATGGTCGTGAGCCGTCCAACTGCTTTTGCAAGCGAGTCAGGGTCTTCTGTGTGCATGGCTCTGATTTTGTCGGAGGCAAGCGTTGTTTTGGCAAGAAGCGGGCGCGTGTCCGGTCCTTCCTCACGTAAAAGCGTGATCAGCGCTCTGAGAGCGCCCAGTTCAGACGCTGCGGAGAAAATGGCATTCGGGCTTTGTATCAGCTTCCGGATGCAAAAGTCCTTGGGCGAAACCCCTTGATCAACCCCCAACGCACTGGCGATTTGCGATAGCGCATGTTGGTGGTTGTCATCTCCAACCTCCGCTGAATCTGCCGCTTTGTAATGGGTGAGAGGCTCTGAACTGACTTCGGGCGATGCACCTCGGTCGCCAAGTGAACGGGCGGCATCCGGTTCAGGTGTTGAGCCAAGCGCAACAGCCGCGTCAGCTTTGGTTTCTGCATCCGGTCGGCTGTTTTGATGTCCCTCATCATGATGTGCCTGCGTAACATTTGGCGTTTGACGACCATCTTTTCGGGTGTCTGTGCCATCTGCGTCGGTGGTCGCGGGCGTGTCAGGTATCCGTTGGGCTGCGTTCGCTGTTGTCGCAGCCTTTGCTGCGGTTTGCGCAGGTGTGGCGGCCCCTTCCACACCCTCATTAGGCGTTTGCCTGCCTTTGTTTTGGATCGATGCACCCTCGGCCGCGTTTTCTACGGGTTCGACAGGTGTTTCTGCGTCCGTGATAGCCATCTGACTGGCCGCCGTCGGTGCCGTTGATAGCAATGTGTGGCTATGCACAGCCTCAGCAGATCGTCCCGATCCTTCAGCGGACGTTTGCGCGGCGTCGAAAGGCACTCGCGTATCTGTCGTGAACTTGGGATCGAGGAATGGCATCAATCGCTGAAGAAGTGCAAAGGATCGCTCATGAACGATGGTGTCCGGCACACCTTCCTGCAACAGGCTTTGTATCAAGCGTTCTTGGGCCTGAGGTATGCGCGCGCTGCCTGCGCCGGGCCCATTGGGCGCCGCGCCCAGATCATTCGACGCATCCCCCTCTGAAGTCGTCTGCGCTGTGTTCTGTTCATCTGCGAAAGGCAATCGGTCTGACAGAGAGATACGCGGGTCTGTTGTCTGCGGCACCGACGACGCATCCCACTTCGACGTGTTCTGTCCATCTGCGGAAGGCAACCGGCCCGATTGAGTGACATGCGGGTCCGTCTTCTGCGGCACCGGTGGTTTATCCACCGCGACGGGTTCTGCCCTGTCAGGCAATTGGCGTTCGGTATTTGCAGCGCGGGCGTCCAACCGGGTGAGCGCCTGAGCGACCGTGCGACCCAGTTCATCTGTAAGACGTCGCGCCGAGGTGTCTGCGCCCGTGACGTTGGATGCATATTGTTCGCGCAAAACATGGATCAACGCCTGCCGCTCATCTGAGTGGCGTTCCAGTCGCGCCAACACCATCTGCAGGGTTTTGTTGTCTGGCGCGGCCTGTGTCCAACTCACAAATGCATCAATCCGGCGCGCAATCTGCTGCTGAGACAACACCGGTTGACCTGTTTCCTTGTCCGAGCGGTCCTGCACTAAGGGCGCGGTATCACGCGGGTCAGCGCCGCGCGGGTGGTTGAGCGTCGGGTTTGTGTCTTCTTCTGATGTTGAGAAATGGGTGGGTGATATCCGGTTTTCGAGCGTATCTGCGGTGACCTCGTGAATGACGGGGCTGGTTGGATTTGCCGGTAGATAGTCCGCCAGCGCATATCGCAACTTGGTTGCAAGGACGTAGCGGACATCTGACCAGACGGGATCCTCGGGCCAGTGGCCCAAGTCTATGTCGATCTGTTCCGCCCGAATTGTAATTCCCTGCCACTCTGGTGAATCCAGAACATCGGATAATGCAGGCAGGATTTCGCGTCGAACGGCAGCCAGCAGGGTTTCGGGCGACGAAAGGGGCCCCTTGGGGCTCGTCACATGAAATTCTGCCAGACAGCTGTTGATCCGCGCTGATGCGGGCTTCAGCTGGTCCGTTCGAGCGGGTGTCGCCATCAAGTATCCTGACCCTCCGCTTCCGTGTTGGTGGGCGTATCTAGAAACACCTTCAAGGCGCGCAGGTCTTCGGCTGTTCCGGATTTTGATTTTGCGTACAGCTTTTCGAATTTGGCACAGGTATCAAAGTCCAGCCAGCGCACCCGCACATGAATATGTGCCGGTGCCAGGGTGTTGACCTGCGTTTCAATATAGCTTTGGTAACTCGGCATCGCGCAGCGGGCCGTCCACCCCGGCAAGATCAGATCAGCCATATTGGGGTCGCAATCCTCACCGCAAGCGCGCAGTGTGATATGTTCGATTAACACGGCAGTTTCAGAGCGCCGGTTCAGGTCCCGCCAGGTAGAGCGCAGGTTGACCACGGCCTGCTGAGCATCCTCTTTGCGTTGACGCAAGCCGATCCGACGCAGTGGGCCGAAAATGCCAGGGTCCAGCAATATCTGGTACTGGCCCGGATAAGGTGCGATTGCAAAGCTGTCAGATTGCGTCAAATGCGCAAAAAGTTCTGCCGTCAGCGCGCCTTCAGTGAGAAACGGTGACAGTGTTTTTAGCGCGTCCTTGTCTAGCAGTTCGTATTTGTCCGATTCAGGGACGATCATATCAAAGGGGCTTGTGGCGGACACGAGTTTGACTTCTTCCGCCGGTGCTTCGCCTGCCAGTGTCGGTCCTTGCGTCAAACGCAAGCCGTAGTCCGTCAATCGTCCGGTCAGCTTGCCATCTTTCGAGATATCCAAATCGCACAGCGTTGCCAATTCGCTCAAAAAACCGCCATCCTTCTTTTTCTCTCTATCCGGACCGGTCGCGCGGGCCGCATGTAATGCTGGCAGGGAAAACAGGTAATTCAGCCGCCATGAGATCTCAAACCGGTGCCTTTCACGGGTGGTATGATAGCAATGCAGGCCGCTGTGCCGTGTGGCCGGCATTTCGCTGCCTTGGAGTGCGATGAGATAGTCAAGCAACGCAACCTGCAAGCGGTGCTTTTTCGCATCATCATTTTGCGTCTTTGGCTTGGCCTTGAAAATCTCAGGCAGTGTATTCAGATCGTCCACCATGTCGGACAGCAAAGTGTCGATACTGCTGCGATATTCCGCGATCAATGTGGTGGCGTCATTCTCCCTGTAGCCTCGGGCGCGGAAGACGAACGGCAAAAACGCATCCACATGTGATTGTGAGAAAGTCCGGTTGCGCCCGGGTTTCATGACGTCCCAATCTGGTGCGTCAATATGATGATCAGCCTGCGCAATTTCGACGGCTTTGATGCGCACGACTTCTTCTTCGATGCGTTTTGCATTCAGCGCAACGGGCGTTCCGTCGAGCGTCAGTATGATGCCAATCTCTTCGGGAAGCGGCGGCAGCGCATCTGTGGAGATTGTCTGTAGTTCTTCTTCGGGCATCGTTGGCAAGAAAGAGTGAAAGTAGACTTCATGACTGGGCCTCGAAACATACTCCCTGGTTTTCTTGGGCAATTGCAGGGTCAAATGTTCGATTGTCTGCACGCCCGGCAACTCACGCAGCTTTGCAAGATACGCGCTCAGGTCGACTTGTGTTTCTTTGCTGTCCAGTTTTTGTTCTGTCCGGCTTTGCGGCGGGGTGAGCAGGCGTAGCGGTTCATCCAAGACATCCTGACGCTTTGCCGGTTTTTTGGGTGTTCCGATGCCTTTGAGCAAACGTGCGATGCCGTAGTAGAGATATGCGGCCGTGGTCTCGGGCAATACCTCATTCTTGATCTCAATAGATCCGATCAGCTTGACATAGACGGGTTCGGCGATCGTAAGCCTGCCCAGATCCGTGCCCAAGGGTCGCGCGGCTTCGAAAGCTTTTCGCAAGCGTTTTGCGACCGCTTTCTTATCCTTCACATTGTCAGAAGGAATAAGGGTGATATCAAACAGACCCGGACGTTCGGGGTCTGGTTCGGCAACAGTAACGCTTTCCACTTCTTTGCAAGCGCACAGCCACGCGGCCAGATCATCACGGGTTACAGGTGTCGTGTTCAGAACCTTTCGCGGACGGAACAGGCCCAGATTGTGAAAGCAGAAATTACCACGCTGGTTCGTCAGCAGGTCGCGGGTCGGCAGCCCCACCTGATATGCAATTTCACTCAGCGCAAAGCAGGTTTGTTCAAGCAGCGTAACCCCGGGGTCATGCAAGTTATAGTCTGTCCAAATCTTGCCCGAGGCCTCTTGCGCATAGTCCACGGCAACACGGCGCAGATCGGCAAAGTCTTCTAAAGGCTCTGGCGGTTTGGCGCTCATAGCAGGTTCTCATCCCTGTCGTCTTTTTTTCCATGGGCGCCAACCATCGCGCTGTCGAACCAGAGCTTGGTAATATAATACCGCACCAATTTGCCCTCGAATTCAGCGTTGGTCTTCAGTTCAAGAATGTAATGGTGCTCCTTCTCTTTATCCGCGACCCAGCGCAGACAAATGCGATCTGCATAGCTGCCATACATCGCAGTTTGGGTTTTGATGGACCGCCGCCGAAAAAACCAGTTCAGGAACCGATTGCGTGGGTGGTACGCATTCATGGCAATTGCGCGCATGATGGAATAGCGCCCTTTTCCCGGCTCCCCGCCGGTGCCTGCCACCACTTCGAGGATCTGGCAGCCGGTCATGGCTTCGGTGATGGGGTGCCAGCCCCGGTCGGCGGGTACGGTTTCGTACTTGGGGGTTGCGACACCAATGCGCCCCTGCATCCGCGCTACACCACCCACATCAAAACGCCATTCCGGTTCCTCTTGATTGATGCCGACCATGCCGTCGCGGGTCATTGTCATATTTGGCGGAAAGGTGTTTTCAGTCTTGCCCGATGACTTGGCATCCTCGTCAATCTTCAGCCCATCCTGCCCTTCATCCGGGCGAAAATTGAGCACACCATCTTTTTCGCCATGCTCTATGATCCAAGACGGTTTGGGGGTCCCCAGTCCCTGATACAAGCTGAGCACCTTCAGCGAGGATCCGACTGAATTCAGCCGCAGCCCATCCGTGTCGGTTTTCGCAAAGCCGTCATCGACCTGGTTTACGGTACTGTCGATCAGGTCACCGAACTCCTTTGCCGTGGGCAAAGAACCACTGCGAAAGAAGGATTTGAGGGTGGGGCGGTCTTGTTTGGTCACGGGATGGTCCTTTGGCCGACAATCAGCATCTCGCCTAAAGTGAGGCTTCCAATGCCGGCTGCTGTTGGTTGTTCATCTTTGAAATCGGCTATTATCGTTAAACCATGCTCAACTGTAGAAATGGGAAGGCTCCATGGGAAATGAGGCTTCAATACGGGTCCGTATATGCCGCGCCAGTCATTCTTGGTTTGTGCGGTATCCAGCAGACTGAATCGCTTTTCATCATCGCCAGCCAAATGAAGAACAGAAAAATCAGTTATCTTTTCGATATAGTCCTTTTCAGCAATATGAGCGCGCAGCATCTGGATGTTGAGTGACCATCCAAACCGCTTCATCGAGGCATCAGCCGTCCAGACCGACAGAAATTTTCGAAGATCACGTCTGAGCAGCTGGGCTATCGCACCGTTTTCCCGCTTCACATTTGCCGTCAGTTTGGCGCGCACCTGAAGCCGTTCAAAGGTCGGGTTTACAACGTCGACGGTGCAAGCCTCGGATGTGAATTGCGAAAGCCATTTCTGAATTGAATTGAGCGTCGTTACGTCAAACAATGCAGGCTGCGGGTTTCGCAAAACGGCGTCCTCGGATTGTTTGCGGGCAACCACGAGCGTCATGTGACCCGGTGCAGGCGCGGCGTTTTCCGTTCTCAGATGCGGCAGGCATTTGGCCATCCAGACGTCAGGAAACTCTTCGAGCACCAGCCGTTCCATATCCCACGGCGTGACCCCGCGACGGCGATGACGCAAACGCTCGCCCACGCGCGCTAGGAAAATTTCGCGCGGTTCCGGTGGGCGTGATGTAGTTGGTATCGGGATTTCCTGGATGCTGGTCAGACCCGGCTGCGCCGGTGTGAAACGCCACACACGTGGGGCATCGCTTTTCTTCCAGGTGTCATCCATGCGGCGCGCCCAGACGCCATTCACTTTAGCGGCCGAAAGACTGGGGAAAATCTCGACATTGGGTTGTGTCGCCACTGCCGCGAACCAGACGCCGCCCGCCGGCATTTCAGTAGAGTGCTCTGTCGCATCATCGGGCAGGTCGATGACAACGATCCCGGATCGCATCAAGCCGACGGTCGTGTCAGACGAAATTGCGGTCTCAGGCATCTGCTGCCAGCCGTGTGCCGAAAGATAAAACCATGACAAAGGGTTGCGCGCAGGGACACGCCGCAGGTGTCCCGAAGACGCCAGATTTATCGTCAGTGCGGTTGGCCCGGTTTTATTTGCACCGGTGAGTTGAAAGCAAACCTGCCCGTAGCCGAGCCGTTTGGGAAAGAGTTGTATTCGTTTGTGCATACGCTTGGGGAACACGCTTACGGATCCAAAGGGGCCGGATTGACGGACCTCTTCACCCGCCCGCGCGGTTTCAGGGGCATTGAGTTCGATCATGCCTTCTGCTGTGTAGGAGAGTGAAAATTTGGCAACTTCCGGTATGAAAGGTGCGGGGGGTATCTTGCGTTCGCCCAGTTTCACAAGCCGCGGTCGCATCGCTTCGACCAGAGCCATCGGATAGCGGTCTGTCAGGAAACCACCAGCCGTGCCCGTCAAGGTCATACGGATCATGCCTGCGCGGATGGTCTGGCGCGACTGGTATTCCTGCGCAGACACCGTGCCCGTTGCAGGGATCGAACGCCCCGTTATCTTGCCGGAAAACTCCCATTCAGACTTTAAAGACGCCGATACGCCTTCGCTTTGGAACAGGGGTACGGGTTCGGAACTTACGGTCTTCCAGCCGGCCCCGCTGAGGTAGTCGATGGTCAGCTTGGGGTCCGGAATGTCGATACCGCGTCCGTAGGTGGCATAATGGGTTTCAAACCCGCCGACCGGGTTCGGCATCCCGGACCATTCAAGGCATATGTTTACGCTTTTGACGGGTTTGCGTGCCATTTCAGCGCACCCGACCTGAAACGTGGCCCCCTCAGAGGGGCGCGGTCCAAAGGGCTGGAAGGTTTGATCGGTCACGAGGGGACCGTCATCGGAAAACGCCGCAAGACGTCGCAAGCCAGTGACCTGCGTACGGATGCTGATGGTTTCGATTGCGTAGGCCTCAAAGAAGGAAACCGGACAAAGACGCGCATCAGTTGCATAGCGCAGGGCAAGGCGGGGCGCATTTTTCGGGCCGGTCAGGGCCGGTGCGTTGGCATCATAGCGCATGCTGAGCATGATGCCGCCCTGCGCGCGCTTTTCCCGCAGCGGCAGTATTTGCATGATGTCCGGGCGGCGCGGCCCGTCATCCGTTGTAATCGTCACGGCAAAAGCATCGCCGAGCAGGCTTTGAAACACATCCCTGAGGGGATAGTTGATTTTGCCGTCCAGACGCTGTGAAAAAGCGGCGAAAATCATCGAGTTCTGTTGCTGATCATAGCTCTTGCGCGCAGCGCCATCCGCTTGAATGCCCTCTGGTTCGACGCCGATAAGTTCGCTGCGATACTTCTGGACCAGCCCGAATATCTTGGTCCAGTAATCCCCCTCCGGAAACGGGTGTTTTTCTATCAGCGACAGTGTAACGATGCGGCCCAGCAAAACCCGGAGGTGCGCTGGTTTTTCGACCTTGTCCATCAAAACCGAATAGATCAGCGCCATGGATGTCGTCATATAGTGCAAGGTGGCGTATTCAGTAACTTCGCGGGTCAACTCCTCAATCGCGTCGGCGCTTTTGAAGTCTTTTCGATCGCCATAAAACGTTGAGATCAGGGTCGGATCTGCTGACAGGGCGAGGCGCACCTCCGGGTCCCGGTACTCAGGGTCGATTTCCTGAGGGCGGCGGCGCAAAACCGGGGTCTTTATAACTTTGGCGTTTAAAGGGTTGGCCTCGTCTTTCCGTTTTTCCTTGAGTGCCTCGATTTCCTCCTTCGTAAACTTATACGACCCCGCAGGCAGGTTTGAATCGCGGCTCATGTGCAGGGACACTTCAATGCGACGCGTCCCTTCGGCAAGGGACAACATGGGAGATGAAATATCCAGCCCGAAATCGGGGTCCTGTTCCACCCCCGAGCCGAACAGGGTCTGCGAATTGGGTTCTGCGTCTATGCTCAAGGTAGCGGCGCGCAATCCGGTTATGCCGCCCAATGCGCGATTGTAAGAAATGTTGTTGTCTGTTTCGTAGCTGAGCACTTTGATGTCGCTCACAACGGCGGGGCTTGTGGGAACGCCGGTATCCGTTTCGAACTGTTGCACGCTGCCATCTGGCAAAAGCGCTTCAAGGGCCGTTGCTTGTGGCACAAAGCCCGGACGGGGGACGCGGCCTAGATCAAGCAAAACCATTTCAGGGCTGGCCGAGGCCGGGGTCTGTCCGATGATGTCCTGATAATATAAATCCGTATGGCGATCCGGCAGTTTGTTAAACGCGGCATCCACATGTTGAGACGCGCGCAGTTCAGCGATGATCAGTCCCAGACCGGGGTCAATCTCGCCGGAGGCGATACGGGCGTCAAACGCGCCTTGTGCTGAGGCTTGCAGCGATGTGACGGCATTGCGCAGCAACGTGTGTACGCTTCTTAGCCTGTCACGTAAGGCGCGGGCCTCGGCGAGGGGGCCTGCCTGATCGCTGGCCGCCCGAACCGACGGGTGCTTTTTGGCAATCCGCGTCAGCTCCGCCGGCCCTTTGCCATACATGTCCGCCAGCAGGCCGGACAGGTTACGTTCCTTGTTCAGCTGGTCGATCTGCTTCGAAAATGGCACCGGAGATTCAAGTTTGATACGGCGTAACCAATCGGTCAGCTGGTCCGAAAGCTCCCGTGTCAGGCTGAGGGCTTTGGTCGGTTCATATTCCAGCGCTTCGGCAAAGGCAAAACCCGCATCACCGGCCTTGAAGCTCAGGATTTCGGCATAAAGATAGGCGGGTTCGTTCTGAAAAAGCCGCGCCCAGGGACGTGCATATCTGTTCTCCCGCGCCAGCGGCACATCCTCTGCCCCCAGCCTTTTACCTGCCTTGCAGAACGCCTCTGCAAGGCTTTCGTCTCTGACCATAAAGCGGCGCGGAGACAGCGGGCGCGGCAACCTTGCGTCGCTTTGCGAGCCGGGTGTGACGCGAAGCCCGCCCCAGGCCTTCGCCCGTTGGTTTTTTGGGCGCGCGGTATCAGACATCACTTTCCTGCTCTTTCGCTTGGTCGGACAGGAACACGGCTATGATCGTGCCGTTGTCACTTTGGATGACCAGAACCCCGCCAAAGGACTCTGGCGGTGCAGGTCGCTCTGTGGGCGCAAATTGGGAACTTTCAAAAAGCGCGCCAAACGGGGCCGGGTTTCTGTCCGCTTTGAACGGTGCCAGAACAGGCCCATCGCCTGTTTGCACGCCCACAACCCCTTTGCCACTGCTGACAAAGCGCGTTCCGCACAAAAAGAGATTGCTCCATATCAGGCGGTCAAAGGACAGACTTTTATCGAAATCAGTGGCGGAGAAACTGCCACGTTGGGTGGCAAAGCCGGCCTTCATGGTAAATCGCCCGGCGGCTTTGGTCGTGATCAGATCGCCGGCTTCGTCTGGCGCAATAATGCTGAGCTCAACCTTGCCTGTGTAAAGCGTCGCGCCAGACGTTGGAATCTCGCTTACAACAGCACTGGGCCCAACCACCATCGGACCGGTAAAGTTGATTTTATTGATCGCATAGGTCACGTCATACACGTTCGGCAGCTTTCCGGGCTGGCCAAATCCTACGCGCGGTTTGGCCGTCGCTTTCTTGGTGCCAATAAAGGTCGTACCCGGGATGTCTTCTGTTTCGCGGGGCTGGGATTTATCGTTCAGGTCGATTTCTTCACGCAGACCGTTGCGGTTACTGCGCCCGGCAATCAGCACCGGATCAAAGGCAAGTCCACCTGCCTCTGCTTGGCGCAAGTACCCGCCGGACAGACGGTTCTGTGTCTGTTCAGCCGCGTCGCACGCCTGATCCGGAGCCAGGGCCTGTACTCTTTTCACAGGCTCGTCCTTCAGCCGTTCGGCGATGAAACCGCAGCCCGCAAGGTTAAGGACAACCACGCCGATCGCGGCGCCTGTTCGGATTGAGGATATCTGGGGGGACCTGATCATGTCCTACATCGCCAGCATGGGGGTATCGGCCACCAGAGTGCCCTCATGGATGTAGAACGGGTAAACCATGTTAGAACGCGAATTTGTCTGATCCACAGTATAGTCCAATGACACCCGCATCTTGCCACCCATCCAGTCTGTTGTATCCACGCTGACTTCATGCAGCGTGATGCGCGGTTCGAAAAAGAGAATGGCCTGTCGGATGGCAGTTTCGATTGCGGCTTCTGTTTCTCCATCGTTGGTTTCAAACACATAGTCATGCAGGCGGCAGCCATAAGCAGGCTGCATGATCCGTTCTCCGGGTCGGGTTGCCATCAGAATACACAGGCTTTCTTCGATATCCGGTTCGGATTGAACCATCTGAACCTCGCCGGTTGCCGGGTCAAAGGTGGGTGGGAAATGCCAGCCGCGTCCCAGAAAGCCCGGATCATTCTCCGACATATCAACCTCCTATGATCACTGTTGGTGCGCCAGCGACGATACTGCCACCGTGCGATGTCGTATCGCCCATGCGTGCAGCCGGTTTGCCGCCGATCAATACGGTTGCCGAACCCTTCGCAATTGTCGCTGGGGGGCCGACGCAAATGCAATTGTCCCCCACGACGGCGGCAGGCATCTTGGCGATCAGGACGGTTGCCTCACCCGGTCCCGCAATGATGCCGCCCACATGTGGGACAATGCCTGTCACCATCGGACAGGTCTGCATATCGGTTAGTCTTGCTGCTGGTGGCATTTCCCCCGCCCCCTTTCCAATTGATGTTAGTTTATCATCACCATGGCGCCTTCGATTTTTGTCTGACCGCCCGCCGATACCTCAGCCGTCGCACCGCCAGAGCCGGTAAATCCGATCTGTCCCTCGCAGGTCACGTTTTGCCCGGATATTGTCGCGTCCATTGTGGCCTCAGCCTCTATTTTGCCCGTTGCGGTCAGCGTGATGTCGTTGTCTGAGGTCAGCGCGATGCCCGAGCTATCCATGACGATGGCATTGCCGTTCATGTCTTCCATGCTGAAACTGCTCTGCTCGTCATCCATGACCAGTTTGTGACCACCCGGTGTTTCAACGGTAATGATCTTCTTTTCATCATCAAAGATCACCTTCAGTTTTTCGCGCGTCACTATCGTTTTGATTTTGTTTTCTTCGGTTTCTATTTCAGGGCGTTTTGCTTTGTCGTTGTGCAGTGATCCGACGATAACCGGCGCATTGGGGTCCGCGTTCAGAAATGCGACAATCACCTCGTCATCCACCTCCGGGAGAAACTGGATGCCCGCCCCGTCCGACGCATAGGGTTGCGCATAGCGCGCCCAGACATCCGCACCATCCGCACCTATCATCGGGAGAGAGATCTGAATGCGCTGCTTGCCCAAGGGATCGTCTGTCAGTTGAACGACCTTTCCAATCTGGAGTCCATGGATCGGGGTTGTTATGGCCTCAGCCGCAGGGGCAGCCAGACCAACGCTGTCGCTGGTCCAGTCGGGCGGCAAGCCCAGCCGCGTTTGCGTGGTCCACTGGCCGGACTCGATTGTGTGAGAGACCGCCGTAACCAGACCGTCGCCGCCAAAGCGCTTCCCCGTGTTGGAAATTTCAAGAACATCCAACGGCCAGATTTTACCGCAGCCCGGGAAAGACACCGTACCGGAAACAGCCGCCAGTTCAGACCGCATGACGCGGGCATTGGCCATCTCCTTGAGGTCTGCTGCATCCACTTCGCGTGATGTGCTTATCTTGTGCGCACGATCCCCGAGGTTTTCTGCGAAACTTTTGTACTTGGTTTCTCCAAAACTGAGCTTTGGCTTGTAACTGCTGGGGCCTGACACGCGCTCCTGGCTGGCTTCATCCCATGCGTCCTGTGCGGCATCCTTGATTGAGCGACTGCTATCCAAAGAGATGTCAAAATCGATAATGTCATTGCCGAAAGTTACCAGCAACGCTGATTCAACCGAACTGTCCGGCTTGGTGACCTTGATTTCTCCGTCCTTGACGGCCAGCACAAAGCCGTTTCGATCGGCCAGCAAGCGGAGAAAGTCCCAGTCGGTCGCGCCGATGCGCAACTGCGTACCTACGCTGGTTTCGACTTTGTCAACGTCACTCGTTAGCCCAGCTTCCGTGATTATTCCTTTCATCACATCGCTATCGTTCATCTCTTCATAAGGTGCCGAACTGCGTGTTTCGGTCAGCTTGAGAGCCTTGTCACGACACATCACTTCCAATCTTGCGCCCTGTTGCGCGTCGAGCCGGGCGCGCTGCGAGATCACAATGCCTGTGAACAGTTTCTGATATCCGGAATCGCCAAACCCTGCGCTGATTTCAATTTTAACACCCAGACCAAACAGATCACTGTCCAATTCTTCGAACTCGTCAATTTCCACAGAGTCGGATTGAATGACAACCGTCGCCTCGGGAATACGGTTGAGTTCATATGTGACGTAAATCGCCTGGATCGACAGATAATCAGGTACTTCGTCACCATCAGCTTTCACTGAAATGGTAAGCGGGCCATCTGAATTGTCTAATGGGCTTGCTGGCATGGCTTTTTATCACCTAATCGGCGGGAAACGAAGCAGTGTGTTTGGCTCCAGATCCCTAAAGCTGTCTAAGTCGTTGAAGGCGGCAATAGTGAGGTATTTGCCCGCGTCCTTGTAAATACGGTAGCAGAGCATCGGGAGAGTATCGCCGCTTTGCACACGCACGACATGGGTCAGATCGGGCGAGCGCCGTTTGGCCTCCAGCGCCTCTTGCGCCGCGGTTCGGGCCTCGATGAAATTCATCGTAATCTTGGCGCGCAAGGCGGTCCCATCGGGATGAAACAACGTATAATCCACGGCCATGTCGGTCAGCCTGCCGAAAAACGCCTTCAGGCCCTTTCCCCAGATGATCTTGACGGCCGTTGGCTCGTGTTCATCACCGTCATAGTCATAGACGATCTTGCGCAGTTGATCGATCTGCGCGGCAACCGTCTTTCCCTTGGCGTCCGGCACGACGCCTGTCCCATCTACGGTGATCGAAAAACCGATCTTTTCAGGATCAGCCATCGAGTACTTGGGCACTGTGCCCGACTTTCCAACGGGCGCATCCTTGTTGTTTTTGGTGCCGGTATATTGAAGCGAATAGTTGTGCTTATAGCTCTCCGGGTTGATCGTCGCCTGAAATGTGTTCGCCGCCCCGCTTTTGGGTTCGATCTTGCTCGATTTGATCGCACATTTGATGATTTTGAGCTTGGCCACTGATCAACGCTCCCGCGCGCGGCGCGCCGCTTGTTCCAGCTTTTGATCCACTTCGCGCAACACTTCGTGCCTGAGTGCTTCGAACGCATCACTCAGGTCGGGTTGCGCCTGCGCGGTGTCCGGCTCGGCGGGGCCAAAGCGGCCTTTCAAGACCAGCGTTCCAATCTCGACAGCCATCAGGTTTTCCTCTTCAGGGTAGTGTAGGCCAGTTCGATTGTTTCGACGGCCAGTTCATTTTTCATCGCGTCAAATCCTCCTACCGTCCACTTGACCGGATAGGCGTTCCCGATGGACCAGACGGCCACCGGGTCACGCTCTTCATTCAACAACGACACCGTAATGTCCTTGGGTTCGATTGGTTTGGCCAAGTCGTTTTCGATCGTGGCCTTGCACCACTTCACCAGACCGCTGTCCGTTGTCGTCATCCCACGCTTGAGCTTGAGATTGCCCTGTTTGAGAGGCTTGGGCAGTTGGTGAACGAAGCGGTTCTCGCCCCCTTCAACCAACGCTTCGGTCTCGAGGCCGCTTTCAAGGCCGGACACCTCCTGAAACGCCATGTCCGGCACAGCGGGCGTTCCCCCCACGAACATGACCGAAAAATGAAACGCAACAGGCGGGTTAAGCGGATCCATAGGCGTCAGGCGTTCTCGATAACAAAGCCTTCGTGCGCGATCTCGATGCTTTCCACCGCGACCTCATTGCCCTCAGCTTTTAAATCGGTGCCCGTGACCTTGATCGGAAAGGCGTTTTGAACCTTCCACACCATCGTCGGCGCTTGCGCTTCATCCAGCAAAGAAATCGTGATCGCCTTGCGTTTGATCACATTCATCTTGATTTCTGTAAACCAGTCAAACAACGCATTGTCTTTGACGAATACGCCCTTTTTCATGGTGATGTTGCTGTATTTGATCATGCCCGGCATTTTGATCTTGGAGAAAACCGGGTTGTTGCCTGCGCGGTATTCAAGTGCTTCGGACTCGATGTCGAGACCCGAGACTTCCTGAAAAGCCAGTTCCGTGTCGTCCCATTTTACCTGAAAGTGGAACTTGGGAAGCGGCCAGATTGCTGTTGTTTGGGCGGAGCCATCATCTGCCATAATTCTTATCCTTCTTTTTCAATTCTTATGATTTCTGCATTTGTTGCTGGAACGTGATCTCGATGAATTCCGCAGGGCGCGTCACGGCCACCAGCACGGTGATCAGCAATTTGCCTTCCAGAATATCCACCGGCGTCATCGTCTGACCCAGACCGACATGGACACTGAACGCATCCGTTGGCACCGCGCCTGCAAGGCCGCCCGCTTTCCAGACTGACGTCAGGAAGTTTTCGATCATCGACCGGATTGTCACCCATGTCTGCGCCGTATTGGGTTCAAACACATAGGCTTTTGCGGCCAGCCGGATTGATTCCTCGATCATGATCATGGTGCGGCGCACGTTGATATAGCGCCAGTCCAGCGAGTTGCCGTCAAGCGTTCGCGCGCCCCAGACCAATGTTCCTTCGCCCACAAACGGCCGGATCGCATTGATCGATTTGCCTGTTGTCGAAACGTTGAGGTTTTCTTGCTGTGCATGGTCGATGTTGACCATCGGTCCCGTCACCCCGGCAACGGACACATTCGCAGGCGCTTTCCAGACGCCACGCGTGTTATCCACTGCCGTGTAGATACCGGCCATCGCCGCAGCCGGTGGCATGGTGTTCATATATTTGGTGATGGCGTTCATGACATCGGTGTATAGCGGCGCAACGACGCGCATCGTCTTGTCGATTGTCTTAGCGGCTTGATCATCGGTCGCATCGTCTCCGGAAATACCGTCGATGAGGATTTTGATCTCCTTAGGCTTGGACAACTCGCCACCTGCCATCAGTTTATAGCGCACTGATGTCTCCGCCCGGTCGAGTGCCGGGTCCGGTGTGAAGACGATGGCCTCTGTGCCTTTGACTTCCCAGACGCCGATGTCCTTACGGGTCAGCGTTTTGTCTTTGAACGCGACAACGACAGCGGCCTTCGCGTCCGCAAGTTCCTTGTTCGCCTTCTCTTTCGCCTCATCCGTTGCATTATCCGGAAGGGCCAGGATCGCTTCAGTCGCGCTTTTGACCGCGTCATCCTCATTTTGACGTGCCACCGCGTCGATTTCATCGGCACCAAGCAAGACGACGTTGTCGATCGTTACACCGTCTTCCGCGATAGGAATCGTCACGGGCTTTTTCTTTTTTACATCTGGCAAAGCAAGTACGTCACTGCCGATCATGACAGCGATCTTACGGGCAGATGTCTGAACGCCTTCATTATCGGTGATCACCAGCTCGAAAAAGCCGTCGCCGCCGGACGCGTCGGTGTGCACGTAGCGCACTTTCTGATCGTCGACGTCTTTTTGAGTGAATTCATACGCCGGGTCGGCTTCTTTGAGCGCATCATCGGTTGCGTTCTTTGCGGCGACGACGATCTTGCCCTTCATATCCGCGACCAAATCGGTAGCAGCCTCTTTGTCAGTTGCATCCTTGGGAGCGCCGACAACCTTGTATTTCAGCTCTGCGGCGTCTGCCAGATCGTCCGCTGCGTGGATGTCTGACCCTTTGATGACAGATATACCGCCCGCCGTTACGGAGACCGTAAAGTCACCGGATACCACGGCCGTGCCCACTTTCAGGATCTCGGGTACGATTGCCTTGTCCATTTTGACACTGGTCTTCAGCAGCGAAATGAACGTGTTGCGGCTTTTTTTCAGGTTTATGTTTTCAAAGCTGAAGTCGCGCGACTGATAGACAGCGCTGTCGAGCCATGGATAGTAAGCGGCACCATAATCAAGATAGCTGGTGCCAGCATCGTTGCGGAAACATTTGATAGGGTCGCCGCGCGGGCTGCGTTCATCGAGATACCCACCGTGGATGTCCAGAATGGCAAAGCGGTTCTTCATCGTATATCCACAATGCGCCAACATCTGTTGTTGCACCTTGAGCGAATTCTGGCGGTTCAGACGGGTGGTCTCAGGAATGACCAGCATCGTCGGTTCAGGCTCTTTTTCCAGCCGGGTAATGGCTTTGAGCATCGCGCCTGAATCAATCTGATCTTTGTAGGACCCGATCGAGGTGACGTAACATGTGCCGCCCCCATTCAGGAAAAAGGCGCGCATGGCACTATAAAGCGTGAATGCGGTGTTGGTCTGAATAAGTTCGTATTTTACGGGACCAGCCGGGCCGTCAACGGTGAACACTGCCTGCGGCAGCTCGGCGGCTGTCGCCATATCGGCGTCGTCGCCATAAGGCTGCGGGGATGCTCGCTCTTCAAATGGCTTGATGTCAAAAATGGGCTCAGACGCGCCACCGAAGTAGTTGTGAAACTCCGAGATTGAGGTGATCTTCATCGGAATTTCGTGCAGGGATACGTTCCCGTTCACTGCTTTTTCGGTATAGCCGATAAACGCCGGAACCGCCGTGGCGACCTGTACGACGGAGTTGGGAAAGGCGCTTTTTTCGACAATGTAGACGCCGGGGGTTTTCATGACCATGCTGCGGGTCCTCCTTTAAAAGATCGAGACGTAGATGTCAGATTGAATGATTGCGCCTGTCCCGTCCGGGGCTGGCACAGTAGCGAAAAGTGGCTGCGGCGTGGGCAGCACAGGAATGAGAGTGCGCGGGCCGAAGGGGCCCGGTTTTGACAAGCTGAAGCGCTGTCCGGGCCGTGCGCGCGCTGGCAGAGCATCGCTGGAGCGCAGGACATTCGCGGGCCTGCCATCGGGCAAGGTTGTCACCCCCAAGGGGGCAAATGATACTCTGCCTTCTGAATCCTCGATCATCACTTCGTCATTTCCGGGACCAATCACGTGATAGGCCCAATGCGATGACACGGCTTTGAATGTGACGTGCACTTTGCGATGAACGCCGGGTGTGATGTCTATGATCAACTGCGCCAAGCGCCAGTGACCGGGCGTTTGTGTCGGCATCACCTCTGGTCTGACCGGGTCCAGCGTCGCATGATCCGTGCCCATTGGCAGGTCAATCTGCGGGACCTGCTTCCAGTCCCCACCGGCTGTTACCGTGATCACATCAGCGCTTTGAATATGCAGGTCAATCGCGATCTGCGGTGGCAGCCCGGTTGCATCATCTTCAGCAAGAACAAACCCTTTGGTCCCCTGTTGACGCAACAATAGCCCGTCCTTGTCAAAGCTGCGCGCATCGTTCGGGCGCAGCGTGACTGGGGGCATGTTCGGGGCATAGTATTCATGCTCCATCGTCAACTCGACGAGTACGCCCCACCCCATCAGCCTGCCTCCGCTTTGGCGGAACTTGCGGGTGCACGGATCAGCGGTGTGATGGATTTGACAAGACCTGCGTCTATGATGACGGAGCGGACTTTAAACATGACCGAAGGTACATACCGCCCGCCGAGGTTGCCCCATAACTGGCCAATCTCTTCAACCTTGAGGTTTGCAATATCAATGGATAACTGCGAAATGCCTGCGGGCATTTCAGGTGTGTTTTGAGGTGTCATGACTGAATTGGACTGAAAAAACATCAGCGCCGCAGACACGAGCTTCAGCCCTTCCTCATAGATCTCGGCATCATGTCCGGAGGCGAGCATAAAGTAGATATCAAGATGGACGGGGGGCGACTGCCCGATTTGAGCAACACCACGCGTGGTGGTGTTTCTGGGCATGCTGTCCTGTGCAAGGTTGGTCACAAAGATGGTCAGTCGGTTGCGCGCCTCCGCTGTGGGTTTGCCTTCTGCATCATTCAGCGGTCCGATCGTCACAAGATCCTCGGGAACCGAAAAGAGCGCTGACAGGTGCGCGTTCAACCGGTCACAAATGAGCTTGAGCGTCAGATCAATCACAGGGCTGACCCCTGTGTTGCTAACATGGAAACGAAACAGATGTTGCCGCGAGACAAATGGCGAAAATACACCAGCCCACCTTTCTAGGAAATTTGACGTAGCGTAACCTGAAGTTGTCTAAAAGCAACCAAACTCTCGTAAATTTTGACTTTTTTACGGGAGCGGAATTTTCCCATGCAACTCTTGGGCGCATTTCTTGGACGAGGTACCAGAGGTCTTAAATCGGCTGACATAAAAATAATGACGTGATATTAGATAGATAAGCAATCGTCTGACATTTTTGATACCCGTTTGTCCTACTGCCCGACTTGCACGCTTGGCGGTCACGCTCGAAAATATCATCACGACAGCGCAAGGGGGCGTATCGGCATTTGAGAAGTGTGCAACAGACGCCAGGACGACGGATTCCAGATCAATTTTGGTGCTGGAACCTCCTTATGGAAAGCACCACGAACGTACCTGATCTACGAGAATTAAACGACGTGGGAGCGGGTGGGGCGAGCAGCCGTTTTCTGCTCAGAATATGGTGACGCCGGTCGCTCGATGTTCCGACATTTCCAACTTACAGGCTGTCAGCAAGATGCCTCGGCGTAAATCCCATATCCCCACCGGGGTGGGCACAGCGGCGTCAGTATTGCATCGAACCTTCTCGCAAGGCTATTGTGTAATAGCCAGCTCTCAGGGAGAACACTCTCGCACCCGATCCGGCGGAGGTTAAAGCCTGCCGCCGCAAGTTCCTGCACCAGTTTTTCGGGATCGAACAGCTGGTAATTCAATACAACGTTCTGGCCATCACCTGTTTGTCGCGTATAGCGCACCAACCCACAGCCTTCCTTGTTCATGGCTTGTTCAGCGCGAAATCGGCGGGCTCTGTTCGGTACTGATATCAACAGCCTGCCAGTCTCAGGTTTGAGGGCGTGGCGCATGCGCAGCAAGGCATCCGCGCGTGCTTTTTCATCCGTAATATGACCGAGAACGCCAAACAGGCAGAGCACCAGATCCATTTTCCCAAACGCTTGCGTATGGTCTGAAATGTCAGTGTCTGCAGGGCCGAGAATGTGCAAGTCGTGCCATCCGGCCTGCGCTGCACGCTCGCGGATTGTGTCCAACGCGGCCGGGCTCACATCGAAACCAGCGGCACGCGCAACGCGCCCTTGTAGTCGCATCAGATAGCGCCCACTGCCGCAGCCGAAATCAAGAACGGCAGAGCCTGCATGCAAAAACTGCTCAATCCGCTGCCACATAATCCGGTTAGGGCTTGGATACCGCAGGTCGTAAAGGCCAGATGAAAAGTAGAGCTGGTAGGATGCCTGTGTCGTTGCGTCGACCTTGGTGACTGACTGAATCTTGGATGATGGAGGCTTTTTCCCCTGCGCCGTCAATTTGGCGACACGCTGCCTGTGCCGAGCTCATCTTCGATACTCTTGCGCCAGTTCCTGTTGCGCATCTCACGGATCAGTGCGCGGTCAATATCGCGTCGCATGCTTTGCGGCACCGAAGCGCGCGAAATACCCCAACCGTATGGTTCATTGCGGTATACGGTCGGCAAGACCGAGATTTTATCGCCGTAAGTGTCCTGACGGCTCAGATAAGTGAGTGCAATCCAATCACCAAGGACTCCGTCCACCTCGCCTTTGGCAAGCAGATTTGCGGCCTTGGGCCAGCTCGACACCAGTGTCACATGCCCCTTCAGCGCGGGGTCTTTATCAACGGATATATCTTCGCGTTCTGGGTCTTCGGGTCGGCAGGTGAGTTGCGCAACGCGTTTTTTCAGTGCTTCGGCCTCTGCAGAATTCGGGTCTGCCTCCTGAAGGCGCTTGCGATATTCGACCAAAAGCAGGTTTTGTGACGTCGAGCAGTCGAGTGTCGCAATCGACATTTCAGTAAGCGATTGTGCCGCAACCTTTTGTTGTCCACCGACAGAGCCGACAAAAGCGGATGTCAGAACCCCGAGCAACGTCGCTGACAAGGCGGTTCCAACCACTGCCAAGAAAATCTCCAGAACTTTTGCCATGGCTGTGCTGTATCCATCGCCAACACCGCGCAGGCCAATTGTGCGAATAATCGATTCAAGGATCGAACGCAGCCACACGGAAGCGGACGTGTGCTCGCCGTCTGCATTTTTGGCAAACAACAGCCAGCGGATCAGGAAGGCCATCAACAGATTGAAGCTCAGGAAAAGCAGTACGGCGCGCGCGACAGTTGGATGGAAGACTGTTTCTGATACGATATCCTTGGCTTGGGAGAAGTCGATCGCGTTTGACGGGGGCAATGCCAGGGCAATGCCGGAAGACAGGTATTGCTGGGAGAAATCATACGATAGCATCCGCTCGGACGTGATGGTGAGCGGTGCAATCACAATGTCGATGCGACCACTTACCAGCCCGATTTCCTGGCCATCAATGGTGTTACAGGGCACGAAACTAACGTTTGGCGCAACGGATCTGCCTTCTGCATCGAGGACGGACAACGAGCGTTCTACATTTCGCCACAGATCATATGCAAAGCCAGCAGGTGCACCATCCGCCTTGAAGTAAGAAAACGGCCTTGCGTCATCACGCATCGCCACGATGATATCCCCTTCCGGTCGGACATCGGGACAGGCATGGGCAATTGGCGCAAAGGTTCCAATCGCGCAGGACAGTATCAGGACAAACAGGACGGCGCGGGTCATCGCTGGCTTCTTCTCATTGTATTACTGTTATGAATGCAACTGTTTAAACGTGTGTAAATGCAATATACCTCAACCCTAGGTCACTTTTGCGTCTCAAGGCAAGAAAACAATTCTGGGTAGAATCTCGGTTGAAGAAAGTGCCGAGCAGAGGGGTCAACTCCACTTGAATTAGCTGCTTAGAAAGTTTTCTGGCGTCAAGCTGTCGAAAACGATCATCATCTCGACGCATCGCCACGTTCTGAGCTGCAGGCGTGCAAGTTCCTGCATTTATTTTATCATGCGCGGGCAGCGTTTGGTCGCGTGAAACACATAGGTGTTTTTTCTATCATTACGTGTTATTGAACTACGATCGAAAGGAACGCAAATGGCTCAGATATTCGCGTCGGAACGTACAAACACAGCTTCAACCGCATCGAAGTCGGGCGCTGCTGCGTCACCTCACAGCATACCCGAGAAGTCGCTGGCAGCGTTGCAGCGAAAAGCTGATAAAAGCAGTGCAACTGCGTATTTGTCAGGCTTCCAAGGACAGTCTATCCAGCGGATAGAAGAGGAAGAAATGCTTCAAGGTAAGGCGGTTCAAAGGATAGAAGAGGAAGAGATGCTGCAGGGTAAGGCGATGCAGCGAATGGAAGATGAGGAAATGCTTCAAGGCAAGGCGATCCAGCTTCAAGTCAAGAGCGCTGTCTCCGAGGGTGGTCTGCCTGTACAGCTTCAGGAAGGCATTCAGCAATTGTCCGGAACTGACATTGGCGGTGTGAATGTACACTATAATTCGTCGGCACCGGCGGCCGTGAACGCCCATGCTTTCGCACAGGGAAATGACATACATCTGGCGAGTGGGCAGGAGCGGCATTTACCGCATGAAGCCTGGCACATCGTGCAGCAAAAACAGGGTCGAGTGAGCCCAACGACATCCGTTGCAGGAACCCCAGTCAACGACGATCCGGGTCTTGAGGCGGAAGCTGACGTCATGGGGGCGAAGGCAAGCCAGTTTGTCGCGCGCGACAGAAGCCTTTGATCTTGTAATTGTGATAAATAGGCCCGTGCCGTTCAATGTGCGTCCGTCAAGACGCTGTATGAAGGTGCTATTGGGTTAAGAAAACTCAGTCTTATTTGCTACGCGCGACAGGTGTGCAAACCTCCGTAGGAATAGATGCAGCTTCAAGTGCATTGGTTTTTTAGAGTGCATACCCGAATTTCTGTGCCTTTCTTATTTTATGTCACCCAACCGGTCGCGCTGTACGGCGATAGACGCGACGCCATCTAGCTTTGTGTCATACCCGTCCTTAATAAATTCGCGAAGTTGATCAAAGTCCATTGGACGTGCAAAGTAGTAACCTTGAAATGTGTCACATCCCAGATCGCGCATGATTGCGGCATGTTCGGCGGTTTCAATGCCCTCCGCGGTTACTGAAATCCCAAGCGCTTTACCAATCTCGACCATACTTTTGATCAGTGTGCGAGCAGATGCACTTTCCGTAACAGGTGCCACGAGAACGCGATCGAGTTTCATGATGTCCGGATTGAGCGCTTTTAGCCCGACAACTGATGCGTGGCCTGATCCAAAATCATCAACTTCAATGGTAAAGCCCATGTCGCGCAGCTCTGAAATGCGCGCCTGAAACCCCGAGGCATCCTCTTCTATGAGGACACTTTCAAGGACCTCGAGCGATACTCGCGTGTTTCCAATTTTGACCTGGCCTGCAAGATAATCAATCACAGGATTCATCAGCTGATGCATACCAACGTTGAAAGAAATCTTTGGAATGCGCAGGCCATCTTCGTTTAGGATGCGCATACAATCGAGACCATATGCAAAGACCTGACGGTCAATATCAGACAAAATGCGCAGCTGTTCGGCGACTTTCAAAAACTCGTTCGGTGGAAGAATGCCACGCGTCGGATGCCACCAGCGAACGAGGGCTTCCACACCAACCAACTCTTCAGTAAGCGCATCGATTTGTGGTTGAAAAAATGCAATAAACTCACCGCGCGCAATTCCTTGCTCTATCTCCGAGGATAGTTTTCTTTTTGCCAAAACAGCATGGTGCACATCGGGAGTGTACAGGGTTGTCGTGTTCCGGCCGGTATCTTTTGCGACGTAAAGGGCAGCGTCAGCACTTTTAAGAAGATCTTCATTCCCGACCAAACCTTCGGATGCTGTGGCAATCCCAAAGCTGGCCCCAATCCTGCAAGTCTTACCTTCAAAGACCATGTCAGTCCCGAGTTGAACCCGCAGCTTTTCTGTCAAGGCTTTTGCTTTGTCCGTATTGCCATCGACCGCAAGCAGTATGACGAATTCGTCGCCTCCAACCCGTGCTGCCAGATCGTTTGGTCCGATAGATCGCCGTAAGCAATTCGCGACTTCAACCAAAACAAAATCTCCGGCAGCATGCCCGAGGGTATCATTAACATTTTTGAAGTGGTCCAGATCTACCCGAATAAGGGTGCGTGCCGCGGCCGAATTGCATACCTCAGACTCCAGCACCTCATCAAGGTAACGGCGATTTGGTAGTGCCGTCAAAGGGTCGTGTCGAGCTTGATGCTCTGTTTCACGCTTGGCTTCAGAGATCGTATGTTGTGCTTCTTTCGCTTCCGTTACATCCGTTGCGATTGCTGTAAATCTAAGCTCTCCGGTACGCAGAGAAATCAACGGTGCTATGCTTAGTTTGATCCAATAGCGCGACCCGTCCTTATGGTAGTTGATAATTTCTGTCTGTACGGGACGACGCGCTTGCACAGCTTGTCTGATTTCGTTGCGCGCCTCTTTGTTGGTTTCTGGACCCTGTAGGAGTTGTCTTGGTGTTTGACCCACCGCCTCCTCGACCGAGAACCCGGTCATTGTTGTGAACGCTCGATTGACCCAGATTATTCGCGTGTTCTCATCGGTAACGGTGACGCTCTCTGATGCCATTTCGGCAATCTGCGCCAGCTCTTCTAATTCTCCTTGCTTCTCGGCAAGCAGGTTTTGTGACTCTAGTAGATCTTTATGAGGTCGTACGATGGCGCGCATGCCTGAGAAGGCCATCAATGCAAACGGTAGCAGCAAGGCAACCATTGCGACTGAAATTGCAGTGAGAACGAGATCAAGACCAATTGATTCAAAGACACTGCGATCTGTTTGGGCTGCTACGAAAAAGCTGTGATCGGGGATTTGAACATCAATGATCTCGCCGCCATCAGTCCAAGACGCCCATTTGTCTTTTTGAAAAGGCGTGAGCAGCATTGTAACAAGGACATCATCTGCACTGCTGAGAACCGCTGTTAGGTCCATATGCGACTCATAAACAAGTAAGCCTGCCACTGTATTCTCATAGAGCAGCGGAATGGAAATTTGGAAATGCGCTTCGAATTTTGAATCACCGGGGCGATACAAGACGCGTGGAAGGAGCGCGCGTCTGCCCGCGACCATCTCAGCAAGCCCTTCTTTACCTTCGACTTCGAGAAACGGTGAGCCGGCCGAAAGTGTCGGGCGATTAAAAAGCACACGTCCTAGGCTATCGAAAAGCCGTACATTTGTAAGGTCTGACAGCCGCGTTTTCGTATCCTGTTCCAGACCGGTTTCACCAGAAGCAAATGCAATAGTGTTTTGATCAGAACTTACAGCACGTCCATTGGCCATTACATCGTCCAAAAGGCCCGCGATAACATTTGCTTTCGTTTCTAAATGAACTCTCTTTGCGCCGTTCTGCATGTCGTGAAGAACCGGCGCTGACGCGAACCAAACAGCTGCGGCAACGGTGACAATTGAAGCCAGATAGCCAGCGACCGTAAGTCTCAAAAAACGAGCTGTGAAGCCATACCTGACCATTACTTAACTTTCTACAACGTAGATCTGACCAAAGTCTGTTTCAGCCGACTGTCTTGACGACAAATTCAGATGAACCGAATTCTCGTAGTGCGAGCGATTTCCAGCTTTGTTCTTCTTGCAAAAACACTGTGGCTAAACATGCTGAACTAACCCTGAATCCGAGTTGAGAATTCACACTACTGGTTAATCTGAAATTACCGCGTTCATAAGCGACGTTGCGAGCGCCGCCCTTAACGGGAGCGTCGCAAATCTGACACGCGCCACACCTCCAAATTCAGTGTCGCCGATCACGATTGGGGTAAGGGCCGACTGCGGCAGGGCTATTTGTCTGATACGCAATTGGAGGTCGAGCAGGTGTTTGGTCTTCGCGATATCGTACATTCAATACAGTGCGTGACTGCACCACACCCCGCACCAAGGTACTAGAAACAGGCCTAGCGGACAATAAATTCTGCATGTAATGCGCCTGCGGCCTTTATGCTTTTAAGTATATCAATCATATCCCTTGGCGAAACACCCAGAGCGTTTAGACCCGCGATAACCTCTGACAGCGATGTGCCATCAGGGACTTCGGCCAAACCTATTCCGGGCTCTTCTTCCAACTCTGCGCGAGTCCTCGGTACAACGACCGTTTCGCCCTCAGCAAAAGGATTCGGCTGTATCGCGATTGGTGCCTCTTGAATTCGCAGCGTCAGGTTGCCTTGCGAGACCGCCACCCTCGATATTCGGACATCTTCGCCCATTACAATTGTACCTGATCGTTGATCTACGACCACACGGGCTTTCCGTTCTGGCTCTACCGAAATATTCTCTATCCGGCCAAGAGCGTGCGCGACTGAGATCATTTCGGTGCTATCTACATTCAAGCTCACCGTTCCTGAGTCGAGCATGAGTGCGACTGGACGTCCGAAATCATTGTTTATGGCCGCCTCAATGCGTGCGGCGGTAGTGAAGTCCGCATCTCTCAAGGCTAATCGCAGTTCGCTCAAGCTGGACAGGTCAAAATCAATCTCGCGTTCTACGCGCGCTCCTGAAGGGATAACACCCGATGTGGGTACACCTTGCGTAACGTTTGCGCCGTCTCCCTCAGCGGTTGCGCCACCAGCAATAATCGTGCCTTGTGCAACGGCGTATATCTGTCCGTCTGCCGCGTTCATTGGCGTCATGATTAAGGTCCCACCCAGCAGACTACTTGCATCGCCGATCGCCGAGACGGTGACATCAATTTGACTGCCCCCACGCGCGAACGGTGGCAACGCAGCCGTTACAAAAACAGCTGCCACATTCTTAGGCCTGAATTGTTCTCCGCTGACGTTTACGCCCAGTCGTTCCAAAATATTTGACATTATTTCTTCGGTGAATGGTGCATTTCGCAAGCCATCGCCCGATCCGTTCAGGCCCACCACCAGTCCATATCCGACCAGGTCATTTCCTCTTACGCCGTCAAACTCGACAAGATCCTTAATGCGCACAGGACCAGCATGGGCCGTGCTGACAATTGAAAAAGCCAGCATCATCAATAGGATCAAGTACTTCATAGGAAGTTCACCAGTGACAGCTGAGAGCTTCGGACTGTTACAGAGTAAAGCGCTTGGAGCTGGAACTGTACATTCTCCAGTTGAGTTGCTGTTTCAAACGGGTCAGCCAGCAAAAGAGCGTTTCGTGCTACTTCAGTACTGGTTTCTTCAGCCTGATTTCGTGACGCGATCATTTCGATACGCGCTTCGGTGAAGCCGATACGT
Organism: Roseobacter litoralis Och 149; assembly: GCF_000154785.2. NCBI lineage: Bacteria > Pseudomonadati > Pseudomonadota > Alphaproteobacteria > Rhodobacterales > Roseobacteraceae > Roseobacter > Roseobacter litoralis. The sequence continues at coordinate 3,757,293 of NC_015730.1, read as the reverse complement.
GAACGCAGATCGGTCAACTGGTCCTGGTTCGACTGGAGGCCGAGGCCGGCAGTTCTAAACAGCTCTGATTGTTGCGGTACTGTTAGCCCAAGGGTTGGATCATCCGCCAACGCGGACACAGCGGCATTCATCAAGAGGTTCTTCAGGGCCGGATCATTCGCCCTGACGTCTAATGAGATACGTTCCGTTTCGGAAAGGGAAAAAGGTGCCAATGCAGTTGCGGAGCCTGTGTAAATCAAGGCATCGAAACCCGCCGGATCAGCAAACCAATTCTCAGCAGCTGTCATGATGTCATCGGGCGTGGTCTGACCAGCCAACGCAATGCGCAGTTCGGTAAGGAGCGTTTCGGCGCTTTCAAGAGGTACTTGGTCTGTTGCTGCACCCGCAAACAGGCTCTTGCCTGCAATGTCCGCATTGAGAGAATTTAGAATCCCTTCAAGTTGCGTTTTTGCATTTTCCGAAGGGCTACCTGCGATGACACCGACAGGCCCGCCACCCGCAAGGATCAGATCCAGCCCGAGTTGGCCACTGAAGTCTTGGACACGGTCAAGAGAGGACTGCATGGCACCAGTAAAATATTTGGCTTCGCTGTTTGCGACAGAGTACCCATTCAACGTCTCCAAAGACCTCTCCAAACCAGAAAGGTAATTGTGATTGCCAGCTAGAACCTCCTTGATATCGCTGACTTGACCGCTGGACAGCTCTTCGGTGAGCTTGGTCATGTCTTGGCGAAGAGCGACACTGCGCCGCTGCATCATGAAAGCTTGGGATAAATCGCCTAAAGAGACTGAACTCACTTGTTATATCCTCAAAATAGTTTGCATCATTTCGTCTGCGGCTTCGATCATTCTGACGTTTGCGGCGTAAGCCTGTTCGACAATTAGAAGTCGCTGCAACTCTTGATCGCTGTCCACACCATTGGCCAAGATCTGCTGTGTCAACTCATCAAATTGAGACGACGCAAAGCTCAGTGACTGCTCTGCTCTGCTCCGATCTGACCCGACCTGCGAGGTCAACGTCGAGATCAGGTTCATGGCTGAAAACGACCCGGCGCCAAATTCACCTGATGCAGGAGTACGTTTTGCGGTCAAAGTATCTGACAGAGATTGAATAAGCCGTGCATCACCAACATCGCCCGGGGTCACGGCATTAACGCCATCTCTGATGCGCCAGGACTCTCCGCCTTGCCGCTCGTCGACGTCAGCATTTATGCCCAACCGTGCAGAAAGGCCGACTTCATTCAATGGGTCAAATGCTACACCAGCATCGGTGAAAATCCCGGGATCACCCGCAGCTAGACTTGGATCAACGGCAGGGTCCTGAAAACGTTCGACTAGGTCTCTGGCAAAGGCGTCCAATTGCGTCTGAGCGGATGTACCCAGTTCATCTCGGATCTCGAATTGCGCACCCAAGGTTCCGCCACCCAAGGTGCCTCTGGCGCTATCCGTTCTGACAGGGTAGCCATTGACACTAAGCCCTGACAAAGTCCCATTGCCCAGCGTCATGAATGGTGTGACTTGATTAACCGCATTGAATTCGATTTCGGCAACGCCGCCGTCGAGCAGAATTGCACCACCTGTTGAGTAGAGCGCGATCTGCCCATTGTCCCGTGGCACCAATCGTACTGGGACAATTGCGTTTATCTCATCGACAATCGCCTGGCGGCTGTCAAAGAGTGCTGAGGCATCGCTCCCTGTTGATATGGTTCGTGTAATTTGCGAATTGAGTTCTTTGACGTTCTGTAAAGATGTATTCAGGCGATCGATTTGCACTTGGATTGAACGGTCTGCATCACTGCGCGCTTGCTGGACTCCGTCCGACGCAGCTGAGATCAGATTTGCGATATCCCGAGCGGCATCAACGACCCCGTTCAATCGCTCCGGCGCGTCGGGCCTGCTGGCCGCAGTAATGAGCGTCGTTTCAAATTCAGCCATGCGCCCGGCCAGTGAATCAGCCTGGTCAGGAGTGCCAAGGAGGTTTTCAAAGTCGTTTAGAAACTTGGTCCGGTCGGTTGCATTGCCAAAACTTGCGTCTGCTAACCTCAGATCCGCCAACAAACTTGGGTCGACACTGCGCATGACACCGTCAATAGCCACGCCCCCAAGCTGTGACGAAGAGAGAGACAAATTTCGTACGCCGTAGCCCGGAGTCATGGCATTCGCAAGGTTTGCCGATATGACTTCTGACGTCCGTCCTGCTGCGCGCAGGCCGGTCATCGCGTTGGAAAGTGCTCCTGAAATTGACATCTCGGCCTCTCTAGGTTGCTAAATTGCTAAAAGTTACTGCGGGTTAACGTTTGATATTGGTTGTTTCCTGGAGCATTTCATCAACAGTCTGAATGACCTTCGCATTCGAAGAATAGGCTCGTTGGGTTTTGATCATATCGGTCAATTCGCCAGCAACATCTGTTGTGGATTCCTCACGTGCAAATGACACAATATCACCAGTCGGCCCGTCACCCGCATTCCAAAGAAAGAACGCGCCACTTTGTCTGGAGGGAAGGTACGTTTGGCTGTCAAAGGCCTGTAGCCCATTTGGATTAGGCACATTAATCAACGGAATCTGATAAATTGTCCTGATCTCACCGGTGTCAAATGACGCGCGCACAAACCCATTGGGGTCAACGTCAACACCGACAAAGTTGCCAATTGCTGATCCGTCTTTTGTAACCGAGATCGGTGCGAAGCTGTAGGAAAGCTGGGATAAGCCCTCGGTATCACCAAGCGCGCCGATGTCGACTTCGATCGGGCCTGCTGCCACGTTGATTGTGATCAGGCCTGTCGTGTCACTGTAAGCGGGACTTGCACCTATTGGTGTCACATCAAAAAGGGAACCGCCACCCGTCCGAGAGTCGTTGAACTCCAAAGTGTACGAACCAATGGAAACGGCCGGATTGACAGAATCAAACATCTCCATCGTCCAGGTGTTGGTCGCAGGGTTGCCCGGCGCTGGCACGTCTGGCGTAAAGGTGATGCTAACGCTCTGCGAGGTGCCGAGGTTGTCGAAATACTCAACAGAAATTTGCTCAGTGAGACCGGCTGAATCCGCCTCTGTTTCCGTAGCCGGGAGGTTTATGCCCAAAGACATGGAGGTCGTCGGGTTTCCAGCGAGTTGCCCAGTGGCAATACGAACTGGTTCCAGCCCGTCAGCTGTATCGCGCGGATATACAGGAATTGACCCGTCTGCTGCAGCGGGCCACCCCATCAGCACGAGACCAGATTGCGATGTCAAATACCCTTCAGCATCCGTGCGAAACGAGCCGGTGGTTGTCAGAAACATTGGGGCGTCGGCACCTGCGGTCTGGACCTGTGCTGATTGTGCCACTGGCAGCATGCCACCCCCACGCACTGCGAGGTCAGTAGAGTTTGACGTCGAGACCAGCGTGCCGCGCTCATCGATCAGGCGTTGCGTATTCGCCCGCACACCCCCGGCAGCATATGACCCGCCACCCGAGGAGAGGACCATCGACTCAAAGTCAGTTTGCACCCGCTTGTATCCAAAGGTCGACGAGTTTGCGATATTGTCCGAGATGGACGCCAATCGCTGCGAATTTGTCTGCAAACCTGCAACGCCTGCATTGAGCGAAGATGAAATCGACATGGGCACGCCTTTCTGATGTGATAATCCGTTCTTGGTATCATCAGATAGCGGCTTGGGCTTAACACTGAGCTAACATATAAAATGCGCCCTATTTCTGCCATTATTCACGAAGGAGCACGATTTCCACTCTGCTGTTGCGTGTTGCCATTGGGTTCAGGTGGACCGGCTCGCGATCTGCATGACCCGTGACACGGTGCATTCTTTCCGGCTCAAGACCATTTTCCTGCAACATAAGCCGTGTGCGTGTCGCGCGATCCGTCGACACGTCCCACACAGGGTTTTGTGCGACAACGATTGGACGTGATGGCACATGAGCCCCGATTGCGATGTTGTTCGTTGCAGCGAAAGCAACGCTTGCTACCAGTTCGACGAGCTGTGTCATCAAGGGCGTTGGATCATCGGAGTTTGGTTGGAATAGCGGCTGGCCATCCAGAGCAAACAGTTCAATGACCAGACCTTCATCCGTGATGCGGGTCACGATGTGTTCAAGTGCATTTTCCATGACGGTCGATTCACCACCGCGGCCCATAAGCTCTTCGATGAGGGCCTGGAGTTCTTCGTCGGACGAATCCTGTTCGCCACCGTCAGAATCGTTACCACTCTCTCCGCTGGCGGCTTTCTTGCGGGTCGCGTGCTGTGATGTTGCGCCGAGCCCGTTTTGCGGCAAGGTTTCTTCGGAGAAGATACTGTCGCCACCAAACGCCCCGTCGCCGCCGCCGGAGATCCGATTGATCGGAATCGTCGGCGCAAAATAATCCGCGAGGCCCGCGCGTTGTTGTTCAGTCGTTGCATTCAACAGCCACATCATCATGAAAAAGGCCATCATCGCAGTCACGAAGTCCGCGTAAGCGACCTTCCAGGCGCCACCATGGTGACCACCTCCTACGACTTTTTTCTTTTTCTTGATGATGACTGGTGCCAGATTACTCTGCGCAGCCATGTCTCCACCACTCTTTAGTTCACCCAAAGCCAGCAATACACTGAAAGATGTTTCAGTTCGCTTAACGGCGAAAACGTTTGACTGGGTTTTGGGGTGAGTGTTGGGTTACGGATCGCACTCACGCGGGCAAGGGCGGCGGCTTTATCCTGTCTCACAACCGTTAAAAAAAAGGCCTGTGCATCAAACAGGTCAGGAAGCAGCCCTCTTTCTGGCGAGCTCGATTTGTTTCTGACGTTCGCGAAACCGTGCTTTATCCTCGGGTGATGTCGTTTCAAAACATTTATGACAGCTGACACCTTCCTCATATTCAGGTCGGTTTTTGTCGTCCGGCAGGATCGGTTGACGGCACCCGTGACACAAAAGATGCGGCCCCTCTTCAAGGCCGTGGCCCACACTGACGCGATTGTCGAAAACAAAGCAGGCACCGTTCCAACTGCTTTCTTCCTGCGGGATGTCTTCGAGATACTTGAGAATACCACCTTTCAGGTGAAACACATCCTCAACTCCCTGACCAAGCAGGTAGTTGGTGGATTTTTCACATCTGATACCACCCGTGCAGAACATCGCGATCTTTTTATTGTGAAAGCGGTGCTTGTTGGCCTCCCACCAGGCAGGAAACTCGCCAAAGCTTCGGGTCTTGGGGTCAATCGCGCCTGAGAACGTGCCGATTTCGACCTCATAATCGTTGCGGGTGTCGATCACCGCGACATCGGGTTGCGCGATCAGCGCATTCCAATCCGCCGGGGTCACATAATGCCCCGTTTGCGCACGCGGATCGACATCCGGCTGCTTCATCGTCACGATTTCACGCTTGATGCGGACCTTCATCTTGCCAAAATTTGCCCGCTCGCTTTGTGCTTCTTTCCACTCAAGACCGGCACATCCGGGCAGAGCCTTCAGGTGTGCAATAACCGCATCAACCCCGGCGCGCGATCCTGTGATCGTGCCATTGATGCCCTCGGGTGCAAGCAACAACGTGCCGGTCACGCCTTGTGCGTTGCAAAGGTCCAGCAAGGCAGGCTTCAGGGCCGCCGGGTTGTCAAAGCGGGTGAAATGATAGAGTGCGGCAATAATAAACATGGGCGAGGGGATACGCCTGCGCGCCCTCTCAGGCAAGAGTGTTGTGGCGCATCACCGCCGTCGGCATTGACGGGCTGCACGCAGGCGCTTAGCCATACTCCAGACGGGAGAAAAACGCATGACCCACGCTTTGATTGTCATCGATGTTCAGCTTGATTTCTGTCCAGGCGGCGCACTTGCCGTGCCAGATGGGGATGGGATAGTCACGGGCATCAACTCACTTATGCAGCAGGCGGATGCCGTTGTGCTGACACAGGATTGGCATCCGGCGGGTCATTCCTCTTTTGCCTCGTCGCACACGGGGCAGGCGCCCTACGACCTGATCGACATGGACTATGGCCCGCAAGTGTTGTGGCCGGACCATTGTGTGAAGGGTTCTGACGGCGCGCGGTTCCATCCTGATGTGCAAAGTGACGCCGCAGATTTGATCCTGCGCAAAGGGTATAATCCGGCCATAGACAGCTATTCCGCGTTTTTTGAAAATGACCACAAAACGCCAACAGGACTTGAAGGTTACCTGCGCAGCCGGGGGATTGAAAAACTGACGCTGGTCGGGCTGGCGTTCGATTTTTGCGTGAATTATTCGGCCATCGATGCCGCCAAATTGAAATTCGACGTCACAGTGCGCGAAGACCTGTGCCGCGCGATTGACCTTGATGGGTCGCGTAATGCAGCACATCAAGCGATGCAAAATGCCGGCGTGCGTCTGGAGACAGCGAATGGTTGATATCGCAACCCGCGTCTGGAACCACAAATGGAAAATCGACCCGATTGTACGCTCGTTGATCGACACGGATTTTTACAAGCTTCTGATGTGTCAGTCGGTTTTCCGCAATAAACGCGATACGCGCGTGACATTCAGCCTGATCAACAGATCCACACATATCCCCCTTGCCGAACTCATTGATGAGGGGGAGTTGCGCGAACAGCTGGATCATATTCGCTCACTTTCCCTGTCGCGCGGGGAAAGCACATGGCTGCGCGGCAATACCTTTTACGGCAAACGTCAGATGTTTCGTTCGGATTTTATGGAATGGTTCGAAAACCTCCGTCTCCCGGCCTATCACCTCGAACGCAAAGGCGATCAGTTTGAGCTGACATTCGAAGGCAGCTGGCCCGAGGTCATGCTTTGGGAAATTCCGGCTTTGGCAGTGCTGATGGAACTGCGCGGGCGCGCGGTACTCGATCAGATGGACAGGTTTGAGCTGCAAGTACTGTATGCGCGGGCAATGACGCGGGTTTGGGAAAAAATAGAAGGTTTGCGCGACATTCCGGGCTTGTCGATTGCTGATTTTGGCACGCGTCGGCGTCATAGCTACCTGTGGCAAGACTGGTGCGTTCAAGCGATGCGGGAAGGTCTTGGCGCGTCGTTCACCGGCACATCCAACTGCAAGATTGCCATGAACCGCGAATTGGAAGCAATCGGAACCAATGCGCATGAATTGCCGATGGTTTACGCCGCCCTCGCGGAGGGTGACAGCGCTTTGGCGCAAGCACCCTATGACGTCCTGTCTGACTGGCACGATGAGCACGAAGGCAACCTGCGCATCATCCTGCCGGACACCTTCGGCACCAGCGGCTTTCTGGAAAAAGCGCCGGATTGGCTGGCCGGGTGGACAGGGATCAGAGTGGATAGCGGTGACCCTGTGCAAGCCGCCGAAGACGCGATCGCCTGGTGGCGCTCAAGAGGTGAAGACCCGAGCAAAAAGCGGGTGATTTTCAGTGATGGTCTGGATGTGGAAAAGATCCGCAGCCTGCACCACCAGTTTTCGGGGCGGGTGCAACCATCCTTTGGGTGGGGAACTCTCTTGACGAATGACTTCCGAAATCTGGTGCCGCAAGACAGCCTTGCGCCATTCTCACTGGTTTGCAAAGCCATCGAAGCAAATGGGCGCCCCACCGTGAAACTGTCCGATAATCCAAACAAGGCGATGGGCCCCGCCTCGGAAATCGAACGCTATAAGCGCGTGTTCGACGTTGGTGCACAACGCGCGCAGGACGTGATCGTTTAAAGGATGTACCCCGTTGCCCGCGGGTTCACAGCACATCTGCTCTCTGACAGCCGCATTTTCAGGGTTCATCAAAAGTGTGCAGTCACGCCGTCTGATCTGGCATGTTTATAATCCTGTCGTTCATGGGGTGTAGTGTGGTTCCGGTGGCTACGACTTTCGCGCGTGGATAAATATGATCTGAACCTTCTGGCAGCACCAGGTGCAGTTCCTTGGCGCTCCGGCGGATACCCACACCTGATTTTTTCGCAACCTTGTAAAGATTGATGACCACGGTGGACTTTGACCAACCGGTTTCTGTTTCCAGAGCCTCTACACAGCACCCGTGTCCAAGAGCATCAATCAGATAGGCTGCAACCGTGCCATCATCGGGCAGGTTGACCTGCGAACAATGCGCTGCCGGGTCGACGAGCATGCGGTCTGTATTGCGACGGTTCAAAGCATTCAGCCTGCGCGCTCTGGCCAGATTTACAGTCATTTTTGATCCTCACTTTTTAAAAAACTGAGCAGCTCTCTGCTCTTACTGGTTACTCGTTAGGTTTTTTTACGCATGCACTTGATGGGTTTTGCACGTGGACTCAACCTGCTGGCGGCGCCTGTTGAAAAAGGTTTTCATGGTACGATTGCAATCGGGCGTTCGTGCCACGACGGCCGGTTGTAAGCGTCGAAGGCTTGTGGAACTGTCATTTCCAAGATGATTAAGCGCTGGAACAACACCACTGACGCAGTTGAAACAACCGCTTTTTACGCAGCCAATCACGCCGTAAACGGTCGTCAGAAAGGTCCAGGACCACATGTACAAACTCCAAAGCGTTGCCCCACCCAGATTTTGTACGGTACGGCAATCATCAATCCCGCCGCATTGAGATAAAGTTTATACAAGTTGTTATTGAATTTCAAATTTGGGTGTTTTCCGTCACTGGAGCGGAAACATTGATTAAAATTTGACTGGATTACGCATGGGGTGGGGGTGTTTTATTCAGGCACTTCTTGCCAAATCGCTCTTAATGGTCTGATATAAATCATGAAATTCACCCTTGAAAATGTGGCGTTCAGTATCGGGCTTTCATGTGAGTTCTGAGCTGAAAATCCAAATTGAAACCCAGTTATAGGTGTTTGCCGAGTGTCTTATGAGGTGCTTTGGTCAATGCCCTGCCTCCCGAAACCTCCCTCTCTTCAATTTAGAGTTTGCTCACCCTTTCGAAGGAACAAACCGACGTGCAAGACCCGTAACAACCGAAGTCCAGATTACCGGGATGATCAAAGAACAAGAAACCGGGCTGCCGACGGCGCAAATGCGCCGCAGGAACGGTCTCAGCCAGGAGGCGTCCAACAGGCTCAAGTCGCAGAATGGTGGCATGAAGGATGCCGATGCGGCAAAGTTACTTGCTATCACCGATGAATAAGCGCAGCTGGAGCGTTCGCTGGCGGATACGAAGTTGGACTACGTTGTACTCAAGAAACCACTGGAAAAAGTGACAACGTCAAAAATCGACGAGCAGCGGCCGTGGCCCTGCCTCTAAGTCATCCACACAAGGCCCGTCTGTATGAAAAGTAGGTCGGCAAACTGATTGAAACCCTGAATGTGCCTGAGCATCGTGCTGAGGCGGCTCATGTGGTTCGATCCCCGGTTGAGATGATTGCTATTACACCATCCGTAGGCGAAAACCGTCTGGTATCTGATCTTCACGGCGAATTGGTGGGCAGTCTTGGAATGGCCGCCAAGGCACAAGTTCATCCACAACTGACCGATTTGGCGATTACGGCACAAAAAGCCGTGATTGATGGGTTTTAAAACGAACAAAGACGTCCCGAAGGACGCCTTGCAAGTTAGTTTGGTTGCGGGAGCCCGCCTTCGCCTAATCCTCGAAACCGCACCGAACCCGACCAATTGCAATGTAATGGGCTTCACCACTTATTTAACGCCTACGATGTTTGTGGTTGGAGATATGAAGATGCCCCGAATAGCAAAAAGTCCCGCGCAAGTTCCAATGATGGTCCCGATCAACAGGTGTCGTATCAGGAGCCATCGCCGTGAACGCCGCGCTTCGGCTATCCGTTCTTCCCGGCGCTGACCGACATCTGGACAGACGGGGCGAACTGGCGTCTCGGCCACTGGCTGACAGGGCGGCTTGGTGCGGTATCGCTGGCGGCACTCGTCCGTCATCTCTGTCTGCACTCCGGAATGCCCGAGGCCCGGATCGACGTCACCGGTCTCTGGGGCGCGGTCGAGGGCTACGCCATTGGCGCGCTCGAAAGCCCGCGCACCTCGATCACAACGCTGTCGCGGCATTTCGGCTTCGACGCGGTGGAGACCGAGGGCGTTATCCGGTTTGTCATGCGCGGGCGTGCCGCCGTGGCCAGCGTGACGCACGACGATCTGGTTGCCCCGAACGCGGGGAGCGGGGCCCGCGACGGCGACGTTCTGGAACTGACCCGCGCGCAGGAAACCGAACTGCCGCAGGCGCTCAAATGGCAGGTTGCACGGGCTGACGAGGATTATGACGCCGCCCTCGTCGAGGCGCGGCGCATCACCGTGGACACGACGCGGATTGCCTCGGAGAGCTTTCCGATGGCGGTCCCGCCTGAGGAAGCTGAACGGCGCTGCCGCCGCGCGGTGATGGAAGCCTGGACCGGGAGGGAAACGGCCGCGTTTCGACTGCCGCCCTCGCGGCTGGCACTGGATCCGGCCGATGTGGTGACGCTGGCTCATGACGGGCGGAACATTCCGCTGCGGCTGGTCTCCATCGCCGATGCAGATGCACGTGGGATCGAAGCCGTTCGCCAGGACCGGGAAGCCCACGACCTGCCGCCCGGATCGCCACGACCGTCGTCGCTCTCAAAGGCCGTGGTGTTCGGTGCACCCGAGGTGGTGCTGATGGACCTGCCACAGCTGACCGAGGATCAGCCCGCACATCGGCCGCTCATCGCTGCCCATGCCGTTCCCTGGCCAGGTGAAATGGCAGTTTTTCGCAGCCCGACGACGGACGGGTTCGGTCTGCTGACCACCTTCGGCGGCCGTGCCCGGATCGGCGCGCTGGTCTCGGATTTCTACGCAGGTCCGACTTCGCGCTTCGATCTCGGCAATGAGCTGGTGGTTGAGCTGTTGACCGGAACGCTTGAGAGCGTCATGCACCTGACCCTCTTTGGCGGGGCCAATGCGCTGGCCGTGGAAAGCGCGCCCGGCGCTTGGGAGATCCTGCAGGCAGGCGCTGCCGAGTTGATCGCGCCGGGCCGTTATAGGCTGACGCGGCTCCTGCGAGGACAGCGCGGCACCGAGGGCGCGATGGGCAGTCCGGCTCCGGCAGGCGCGCGGGTCGTGGTGCTGGACGCTGCGCTGGCGTCATTGCCAATCGCCGAGGCCGATCTCGGGCTGCCGTGGAATTGGCGCATCGGCCCGGCAAGTCGCTCTGTCAGTGACGAGACCTATGTCGCCAAGAGTTTTACGCCAGTTGGTGCCGGTCTGCGGCCATTCTCTGTGGCCCATGTGGAGCAGCCCTGGCGAGGGCCGCGCACGCCCGGCGATCTGACGATCCGCTGGACGCGGCGGTCCCGGGCCCTCGCAGCCGTCAGCTGGGGCGCGGTGGAGGTGCCGCTGATCGAAGAGGTTGAAGCCTACGAGGTCGAGATCCTCGATAGCAGCACGGTGAAGCGGGTGCTGAGCGTGACCACGACAAGCGCAATCTACACCGCTGCCCAGCAGACCGCCGATTGGGGCTCGTTGCTCGGCCTCGGCGATACGCTCGACATCCGCATCTTCCAGCTCTCCGCCCTGATCGGGCGGGGTGCGGCCAAAACCGTCACGCTAACCTTCTGAAGGCCAACCCATGTCCGACAACACGACCAATCTGCTACTGCCCTACATCCTCGCGGCGCAGGCCCAGAAGCATGTCACCCACAACGAGGCCCTGCGCCTGCTCGACGGGCTCGTGCACCTTTCTGTTCGCGGCGCGGCCCGTACCGCGCCACCGCCCGACCCGAACGATGGCGACCGGTTTCTCGTCGCCCCGGGGGCAACGGACGATTGGTCCGGCTGGGACAACAGCATCGCCTATTGGGTCGATGGGGCCTGGCTTCAACTCCCACCCCGGCCCGGTTGGCGGGCGTGGGTTGAGGAGTTCGACGGATCAGCAAACTCTCCGGGGGAGAGTTTGCCCGGAGAACGGCTGCTTTTGGTCTACGATGGAACCGGCTGGGTCGGCACCACGCCCAGCGAGTTGCAGAACCTCGCGCTGCTGGGGTTGGGCACCACCGCCGATGCCGCCAACCCGTTCTCAGCCAAGCTTAACGCAGCCCTCTGGACGGCGACGACCGTCGCCGAAGGCGGGACCGGCGATCTGTTCTACACGATGAATAAGGAGAACGCCGCCGATGATCTCGGGCTCACGCTCCAGACCAATTTCGTGACGAAGGCGCTGGTGGGCATCTTCGGCTCCGACAGTTTCCGCCTCGCGGTCTCGGCTGACGGCAGCACCTTCTTCGACGGGCTGACCGTCGACAACACGAACGGCATCGTCGACCAGCCGCAGCTGCCGCGCTTCAAGGCCTGGACGAACTACGACAACTATGTAGGTGTCGGCACCTGGACGAAGATCGGCCTGAACAACACCGACTATAACGATCAGGGCTGTTTCGATTCTGGGACCAACCTCTTCACAGCACCGGTCGACGGCACCTACCTCTTCGGCGCGACGCTGCTCTACAAGATCAACGCCAGCGCGACGGCGAGGATGCGGGGGCGGCTGGTGCTGAACGGCGCAACCGAAATTCGTGGCTCCTTCGGCGAGAGCTCCGCCACCCATGTCTCGCTCGCCACCGCGATCTGGCTGCAGACCATGGTGCCGCTGACGGCGGGCGATACCGTCGAGCTGCAGGGCTATTTCAGGGTCGCGGATGGCTACTTCGCGGCCGATCACACTTCCTTCTGGGGCTGCAAGGTCGGCTGAGCAGCGGGAGATACGCACTGGCTGAGATTAAGCGGATAGATGATTGACAGCGTTGTAACGGTGCAACCGCAAGTTCCAGTGATAACAGCCGTTCGAATTCCCTAGATCGAACGGCATCTGTGCTCAGAGGGCGGAATTTGCAAAGTTTGGCCCGTTTTCCCGACAGCGGCCTTTCGTGTAGCGTGCGGCGAAAGCCGGGTGAGAGCCCTGATCGACCAATGCTGCATTGCGCATGGATGTCGGCTAACGGTGTGCGGTGTATCAAATTGACGGTCGTTTACTTGTTACACTTTGTCTAATCTCGAAGTCTTTCGGACTGGGCACCTTCTAGCTACTTCCAATAAAAAGGCCCACTTCCACCGAACTCGTCGTTTCCAACCACGTATCGATAGTAACCCTCGCTAAGGCCAAGCTGTTGCAGCTTTGCACTGATCGCTCGGTGCAGAATATCTCTATTCGCCCGGTCGAGATTCAACCAATCGCTTGTGACGTATAGAATGAAATTTTCTGGCTCTGATGGATTCTGTGTCGCCCTTACAAAAAGATCACTGAACTCACCCTGAGGATGGTATTCTGAGCTCACTTCTTGGTAGAAGACATCCGGTAAAGATGGCTCAGATGCGCTTCGCGGTCGAAAGTAGTCAATTTCAATGTTCGCATTAGCAACCACATCCCCGGAAATAGTCTCAACTTGCCCACTTAACTGATAGTTGGCTGACATGTCGGAAATGACAGCAATCTGAAAGTGGTCAAAGCTTTGTGGAGATATGATTTGAGAGAGTGGAACGCTGACTTCGTAACCTGATTTCCCCGCTACGAGACGAAGCAAATAAGTGGCCGATGGTGGCGCAGGCGCACCGGGCGGAGGATCGATGCGATTCACAGTAGTTCGATATGGTATCTTATGAGAATGTCCGGAACGCTCTTTGTAAGTAAGTTCACCCACCGCACAGACGATGGGATGAGCCAAAAGGTCAGACGGGATCGCCTCTAGAACCGAGAAATTCATTTGCTCTTCTATTTCGCCGAGCGCGAATTCAAATATACCGTCTTCAATAACAATTTGATCTTCTTGAATGCATCGCTCGTGGCTCACTATTGAGAGTCTCGTCGAGGCATCTTCCATCGGTCCCCAACCCTCATTAATGATATGTATTGAGTCGATCCTAGTAAGGAGCTCGAAAACAGGTACGGGTTTGTAGTCTATTTCGCTCGATCGTACATAGAATTTTGCCTGATCTACGAACACTTGATCTTGGGTGTCGTTTGCAATTCGAATAGCCATCTCCGGAAGGACAAATTCAAACGGAGACCACCAAAAATGAACTCCAACTACCGATTTTTCTTCCTTAAGAAAATTCAGGTACTCGAAATCTGGAAAAATATGAACAGCTTCCCCATTAACCGAAGTCGAATAAGAGACCTCAAAACTAGACAAATTTCGATCCGGCCAGCCCATGAAAACCATTTCATCGAATGAGTAGGGCATTTTGCCGTTTTGCAGGTTTACTATTTGGTCTGCTTTGACAGGGCTCGCGAACAAAAATGCAGCAAATAAAAACCTTATGAACGCCGTCGGCACATCACTCGGCACTTCCAAACCTCCCAATCACTTCTCCACTCGGATCAAAGTATGCAAGACTCAGTATGACAACTAAAACAGCGCAAAAAATGCCAAAAGCTACCAGATAGTAAAAGTTCACTTTTGATTGGAGCCATTGATCTGGGGTCAAATCGGGGGGAACACTTGCTGTGCCCATTTCCATCTGCACTGCTTGCAACCTATCCTTAGACGGCAAAGCGCGCAGATTCTTCATAAGTATGGAGTGCCTTCGAACCCGCAAAGCAATCAGGAACCAAGCTATCAGAGTAAGAATGTAAGCAATATATGCGTACCCGCTACTTGCTACTAATGGTAACGCTGACAAGAAATCTTCCATTCCAATACCTCCTCAAATCCCTAGAAGTCTTGCCAATTTGCAGAGCTGAGCCGCAAATCAGGTCATCAGACGCGCATAAATACAGATTCAAACAAGTTGAAAGGAACATCAAGTATCAACCACTACCGAATGGGAGGGGATGCACCCAAATCTACATAATTTAGCCAATCCGATTTTGAGGAAGTTCGAAAGCCGCCATTAGCGCCGTCGCAGCGAAGGTCGGCAAAGTCCGCTCTTCGGTCCTTCAGGTATCGCGCAGCTAAGGTTCGGTATGAGCCCTTAGTTCCCTTTGACGAAAAGTGCAGAATCCGTCGCGAAGGGTGGAAAGCGGACTTCCAGCGTCCCGCTATTCACAGTTCTGATGGTTTTTGGGCTCGCGTGGTTTCGGCACGAAAATGCGAAGGTGTCTTCCCGGTCCACTGCCTGAATGCTCGAGTTAGTGCTGACGGGCTCGAGAGGCCAACCCGCAATCCGATCTGCGCGATAGGTGTGTTTGTGTTCGCGACAAGCTCAACCGCGAGGTGCCGACGGGCCTCGTCTTTCATCTGACTATAGGTGACGCCTTGGGCCGACAGAATGCGCTGCATCTGGCGTGGGTGCGTGCCGCAGAATTCAGCAAAACGGTTTAGCGACAGACCCTCGACACCGATATTCGCCACAAGCAGGCTCCGAAAATAGGCAACCGTTGCACCGTCGTCGCTACCATCGCGTGCGAACTTTCCCCTCGGAGTCTCAACCACGTCCCAGCCGGGTGAAAACGGCTCCCAGAGCCATTGCGGAGGGAAAGAAATTCGCAGGCCGTTAATGTTGGACTTGATGAAAGAGCTTTTAGGCAGGAAGCCCGGTGGAAAGCCTGCATTGGTTGGCGCAGTAACGATGATGCTTTTTGGATCGAATGTATTTCCCAATCCCCGTTTGATCAGGCTTACGTAGAAGACAACGCCGATAGCATCCAGTTGTGTAGTTGGCCCTGAAACCCTCAGAGTACGCTTGACTTCGAAACTGGCGGCGTCAGCTGATGCGGAAAACAAGTAGCGCACATTGTCAACTTGCGTCGCGATTTCCACAACGATCCGGGCAAGAAAATCTCCCAAAGTCACGGCGTTTTTTGCTGCTTTCCAAATGGCTGGTGCGCCTTTGTTTGCAGCTTCAGTTGCTACCTTTGCGCCGAAATGAACATCGCCGAGGGTTTCCGCCATATCCTCCATTGCGGCGTAGCATGCGGACGCATCGACAAGCATCGTCGGAGTGGTCAGCGCGGCGTTGGGTATCTTGTGTCTAAGCAACAGAGCTTCAACATCGCCGCCCCGTTGGGCAAACACTGTGGTGAGCGGGAGCAGCACCAGCATTGCCCGTGTGAACTTTGGGTCAGACCGATTGTTCATCCGGGCTCCCGCCTTTCTGCTAAAAATTTACTTCAGGTGACAGCATTTTCGCTTGGATGGCGCGAGATGTAAATAACCAGTTCGAGAACCATGGTAGATGTCTGCGGTACCTGAGATAGAATTTCTGGCGACTGGACGGGTCGGAAGATTTGAAAATGCGAAGGAATTGAATGTGTTGAAAGCAAAGTATTTGGCTGCTTCTGCGATAGCCGCTCTATTCTCCTCAACTGTGGTCGTGCTGGCCAATGACGTTGTGATCATGGGCGGTCGGGTGATCGACCCAGAGACCGGGCTTGATGCCATTCGGAATGTTGCCATCGAAGGCGACAAGATCGTGGCCATCAGCGAATTCCCACTCGAGGGCGATGTTGTGATCGATGCCACTGGGCACGTGGTGTCGCCTGGTTTCATCGATTTGCATCATCATGGCCAGAATATAGGTGACTACCGGATGCAGGTGATTCAGGGCGTCACTACAGGACTGGAGCTTGAATCCGGGCTTTTACCCATCGGCGACTGGTATGAAACGCAGGCCACCAAGAACCTGCCAATGAACTATGGTGCGGCTGCAGGCTGGACATACAGCCGGATCGCAACCTTTTCCGATACCGATCCGCTGGCAACTGCCGCCTATTTTCAGGATGCACAGATACGTAACGACTGGAAAATGGACATCGCCGATGCGGATCAATCCGAGCACATCCTTTCACTGCTCGAGGAAGGCCTAAAGGAAGGTGCGCTTGGCATCGGCATCAACGCAGGCTACGCGCCGGGCTATGGGCAGAAGGAGTATTTCGCGCTTGCCGAACTGGCCAAGGAATACAACGTTCCAACCTTTACGCACGTTCGGTACGCCAGCAATACTGAGCCGCAAAGTTCCTTCGAGGCCGTAAAGGAACTGATCGGCAACGCCGCGATTACCGGTGCGCATATGCATCTGTGTCATATAAATTCGACCTCGCTCTCGGATATTCATGCCACTCTGGCGTTGATAGAAGAGGCGCAGGCCCAAGGCATCAGCGTAACGACAGAAGCTTATCCTTATGGTGCCGCTAACACTGTCGTCGGGGCGGCCATGTTCAGCGGCCCTGACTGGCGCGAGCGGATGGACTCGACCGCCAACAATTTCCAGCTTGGCGCGGACCGGATGTCCGAGGAGGAGTTGGCTGACTATCAGGCGAACAAGCCCGGCACCTTCATCACCTGGCACTTCCTCGATGAGAATAATCCGGAAAATCTCGCCCTGCTGGATGCCTCGGTAACACATCCTTCGGTGTTGATCGCCTCGGATTCAGTGTTCTGGTCGTACTTCGACGAAGATGGGAATGTGAAATTCTATGAAGGAGATGAATGGCCGTTGCCAGAAAAGGTGTTCGGCCATCCAAGGTCTACTGGGTCTTATACCAAAATCCTGCGCTCCTACGTACGCGAGCGTGGGCTGTTGTCGCTTTCCGAAGCAATCCGCAAGATGTCGCTGATGCCAGCCCAGACGCTGGAAGAAAGCGTGCCGCAGATGCGCAACAAGGGTCGAATTCAAGTGGGGATGGACGCCGACATTGTCGTCTTTGATCCGCTGACGGTCGCCGACCTGGCCACTTTCGCCAATGCGAACCAACTGACCCTTGGTGTGCAAACCGTGCTGGTAAACGGTGGCTTCGCAGTGCGCGACGGTGAACTGGTGCTGGACGCGCCATACGGTCGACCAATACGCAACACTGTTACGAAATGAAATTTTTTGACCTACTGGAGCATTCATCAATGAGCAGACTTAGACTTTTAACGACGACCGTTGTTGTGGGCGGTCTGGCCGTATCAGCGGCGTACGCCCAAGACTATGACCTCGTGATCAACAATGGCAGGGTTATGGACCCTGAGACGATGTTCGATGACATCGCCAATGTTGGCATCTCTGATGGGCGCATCGCAGCCATCAGCAAGCAACCGCTCTCCGGTACGGAAACCATAGATGCCACCGGTCACGTTGTGGCCCCGGGTTTCATCGATACGCATTATCACGCTGTAGATGAGTTCGCGACCAAGATGGCGCTGCGGGATGGCGTCACCACGGGGATGGATTTGGAACTTGGCGCGTTCAATGTCGGTGGGTGGTATGATGAAAAAGTCGAAACCGGATGGCAGGTGAATTATGGCACCACAGCAGGAATGATAATGGCACGGATGGCGGTTCATGATCCTGAGGCTGGACTAAGTGAACCAACTGATTATGCGCGAGCAACCCCCTATATCGCTGCGGCGGGCGCGGATGGAATTGTCGGATGGTCTGTCACCAGATCGTCCATCGACCAAATGAACGAGGTCATGCAGATTCTGGACACCGACCTGAAGGACGGAGCGATTGGGGTTGGGGTGGGGGCCGCCTATATGGCGCGCGGTCTGACCAGCTACGAGCTTTTCGCCGCACAAAGGGCGGCCGCAAACTATGGCCGCCTCACGTCCGTGCATACTCGGTATCATCTGATTCAGGATACACCGACGGAAGCGCCCATCGCCTTTGACGAGATTTTCACCAACGCGATGTTGCTCAATGCGCCACTTTTGATGGCCCACAACAATGATTACGGCTGGTGGGAAATCGAGGAAAAACTCCAGATGGCCCGCGAAAAGGGTCTCAATATGTGGTCGGAGTATTATCCTTATGCGGCTGGATCGACGCCGGTGAGTGCAGACTTCCTGCGCCCGGCGGAATGGCGGGAAAAATATGGCTACCGCTACGAAGACACGCTCTATGATCCGGTCGATGACGCCTATCTCACAGATGAGACATACGCGGCACTTCTTGAATCCAATCCGGGACGGGCTGTTGTCGTGTTCTTTCCATACCGCGAAGAATGGATGCCCTACTGGTTGACGGTTCCGCATATGACACTGGCCAGCGATGCAATGGCGGGTGTCGGCGAAGATGGTGAATTGCTGCCATGGGACGCGGAGTATTCCGACTATCGCGGTCACCCCAGAACGTCCGGCACCCGCGGGGCGACCTTCCGTATGGGCCGTGAACAAGGCGTACCACTGATGTTCACCATTGCACAGGCCAGCTACTGGGTTGCCAAACATCTGGGTGATACCGGGCTCAAATCTATGCAAGACCGTGGCAGAATGCAGGTGGGCAAAGTGGCAGACATTACCATCTTTGATCCTCTAACGATCACGGACAATTCCGGCTACAAGGTTGGCGAGCACGGCACGCCGACGACAGGTATTCCATATGTCATTGTGAACGGCACGATTGTGGTCAAGGAAAATGAAGTATTGCCCGTCAAGGCCGGTGAAGCCATACGCTTTCCGGTCGAAGCCGAGGGACGTTTCGAAGCAATCGAGGTCAACAAATGGCTGAACGAACACACGATCGGCGTAAACCCGGAATTAGTTACGATCGACGTCCATGATGACTCCGGAGCAGGAGCACTTCTGGACGGCGAAGACTAAAAAATGCTGAGGGCCCGTGTGGTTGAAATTGGGAGACTCCCCCGCCAACGACATGGGCCTTCAACCAACTATCGATGCGTGGATTTGAACCAAGACAGAAAAATCAAAGTGTTGGGCGACGAGAGTATCAGCGCGCAACGTGCCTCGGTCACTAATTATGCCTGCGCTGCGATCAATGGCTTGTAGCGGCTGTGACGACTGTGTCTTGGTATCGAATACAGTCTTTATGAACTCAAAGTCTTGCTCAGACAATGAATGGTGCATTTTCGTGAGCTTAATCGCCGCGTTGATAAACTATGCAAACGTCGGCTTTGGGCCGTTTCGCTACACTTTGGGCTTTTCACGTAATGACCGCAAAGTCCCGCACCTTACCAATTCGTGACCCGTGCGGCGAAGGTCGGGTATCGCAAAATTGCATCTTCGGCCGTGGGTTCGCTTCGGGGTTCAACAGGCTGCAGACCCCTGCACCAGTTCCATCACCAGCTCGGCAAGCTTGGGCGGGCCAAGCCTTTTGAGAATGGATTCGTTCAGTGTTTCCCAGAAATCGTGTCACTTGGCAGGAATTCCTACGAACGGTGTCCGCAAAGTGCTCGGGGTGACAGAGTGCCGCCATCGGGCAGTCGCGTTGATTTCATTGAAAATTTGTTGCGCGACTCGTCAAACGTTGACTTGGCGTTGACGTGGAATGCACACAAGCAAAAAGCCCCGCGTGATGCGAGGCCTAAGGCTTTGGTATTGTTTGGTAATTTTGGTTGCGGGAGTAGGATTTGAACCTACGACCTTCAGGTTATGAGCCTGACGAGCTACCGGGCTGCTCCATCCCGCGCCAATGTTCGTCTAACTATGTCACCGATCCAAAAGGTGCAATACCATCTTCACAAATTCTTTGAGGTTATTTTCCCTCGCGTTCATTTGCTGAATTGTACGCGTTTGACTGCGACCAGATTTCTTCCACCCATTTTGCGGGGCGTGCATATTGGCGTAGCGATTTGAGCTTGTTGCTTGATTTCAATGCGCGCTTCACATGGGCGAGCGGGGGCAGATGAGGGGTTCTGCGGTTGTACTGCCCGGCGATGGCATCCGGGGGATTCATGGCACCGGCGAAAATCACGACACGTGTTCCCTTTGGGGGGCGCGGGTCGAGGAAATAGTTGAATGGGAACCTTGGAATGCACTCAATTCTGAAATGTCGAACCCATTTCACGGGCCAGAATTTGACCCCATTGGGCGCATTCTTGGTCACAAAATGCTGCTCAAACCGATACTTGTCTGCGACCGCTTGCGGGTCGGACGCAAATTGTGCCTGCAGAGGTGCCAATGCGCCAACGGGCATCCGGTAGATTGATGTCTGGCCAAGCTTTTGCAGCGGTTTTGCTGCATTGCGCGCAAGCACCACATCGTCGGGCGATCCGAATTCAAAAAACGGATCAAGGGAGCCGGTAATCGTCACATCCAGATCAACAAAAAGAAAAGGACCCGAGAGGTCCCCCAGCACCGGCGCCCAGAGCCGCGATTTGGGCCACTGGCCAATCGTGTTTTCTGGCATGAACCCGGGCATTTCCGGCAGATCAAAGCAGTCAACCGCCGGATTAACGCCGTCGCTTGTGTCGGTAAATGCCACGAAACGAAACGGAGGCGTGATGTTGGCATCCACCATTTCATAGAGGCGGTTTATGTAGGGTGCACCATATTTGGTGCCCCAGTTGATGCAGACGATGACCTTATCCATGCCAACAGCGCTAACAGCGCACCCGTTGTTCATCAAGCCTCATTTCCTTGGGGCGGGTTCGCCCTACTCGGCAGGCTCCGTTTCCTTGCCGGGGAATGTCCGATAGACGAGGGGGGCGTCGACTTGTGCTGCATGGGTGTCCGCCTGCGCCTGCAACGCGCCGTGATGGGGCGATTTGATGCAAACGGGATCGGTCGCAGATGCATCACCGACAATGGCCAGCGCCTGACACCGGCAGCCGCCAAAATCTATGGTCTTGCGCTCGCAGCTTTGGCAGGGCTCCGCCATCCACTCGGTGCCACGATAGGCGTTGAACGCCTCTCCCTTGTACCAAATGTCACCTAGCGATTTGTCCTGCACACGATCAAAGGTGAGATGCGGGATGGATTGCGCCGCATGGCAAGGCAGAACCTGTCCATCCGGGATCACGTTGAAACCGGATGTCCCCCAGCCGCCCATGCATCGCTTGGGATAGTCTTCGTGATAATCGGCGGGCACATAGTCGATAACCAACGTGCCTGTCAGTTGCTTGCGGGCCTCTGCCACGATGCGGTTTGCCTCTTGTGCCTGCGCACGCGTGGGCATCAAGGCGTCGCGGTTTTTCAGCGCCCAGCCATGAAACTGGACGGTCGCCACTTCGATCCGGCGCGCGCCCATTTCCTGTGCCATCTCGAGCGCGCGGGGCAGCTGGTGCAGATTGCGACGGTGCAGAACGGCGTTGAGCGTCAGTGGAAAGCCGATCGCGCCGATCCATTCGGCAACCTGCATCTTGCGCTTGAAGCCACCGTTATAGCCGCCAATCTCGTCAGCCATTTCAGGGTTTGTCCCCTGCAGCGACAGTTGAACATGATCAAGCCCCGCCGCATCCAGTTCGCCGAGGCGCTTTTGCGTCAGGCCGATGCCCGAGGTGATCAGGTTTGTATAAAGACCCGCTTCGCGCGCTGCGATCACGAGTTCAGTCAGGTCACGGCGCGACGCAGGCTCCCCCCCCGACAGGTGCAGCTGCAGCACACCCAGATCTGCCGCTTCGCGGAAAACGCGCGCCCATGTTTGCGTATCAAGTTCGGCATTTTGCCGGGTTAATTCAACGGGGTTTGAGCAATAAGGACAGGACAAAGGACAGCGGTGCGTCAGCTCTGCCAGCATGGCGATCGGTGCAGGTGGTTTCATTCAGACACGTCCAGAAAGCGACGGTTGCGCAAGGCGTCCAGAAAGCCCGCACTATCCTTTTGGATTTGGTCCTGAGGCGCATCATAGCGGTCCGCCAATACGCTGGTGATTTCGCCAAAACTGCGTGTACCATCCACTTCGTTCAGGATCGCATGGCCCACCGCATCGAGAGTTATCGCACGTTCAGGCGCCAAAAGGACCCATGCATCCCGCACACGATCATGGTGCAGGCGCACGCCGCGCGGCAAGCAGGGGATATCGGTGTTCATCATTTCATGATGCCTTTTGCAGTAATAACCCGTCGCCGGGCAGCCAAGCGCCGGGTGGCACACGCGCGGGGGCAACATAGGCCCCCCAAAGCGCGTCGAGTTGCGACCAGAGCACATCTGTCTTGAAGGTCAGGGCAGCCGCCGCCGCGTCCTGTTTTTCGGCCGTATCTGCCTGATCCAGAACCCAGGCCAGACCAAAGGCCACGTCTTTTGGTGCTTCCTTCAGGCGGTTCTTGAAATAGGACAGCGAACTGTCATCTGCAAAATCGTAGTTCTTGAGCAGCCCCTGAATGCGGTTTGCATGTATCTTGGGCGCAAAGAGTTCGGTGAGCGATGCCGCGACTGCCTCGAGCAATGTTTTTTCGCGCACATAGCGCACATAGGCATCCACCGCGAACTTCGTCGCCGGCAACACGCCCTCACAAGATGCGACATAATCGGGGTCAAGGCCGACCGCCTGCGCCAGCCGCAGCCAGCGCTTGATGCCGCCCTCGTTGTCGTCCGTGCCGTCGTGATCCTCAATGCGCGAGCGCCATTGACGGCGCAGGGCAGGGTCCTCGACCCGGCTCATGAAAGCTGCATCCTTCATGGGGATTGAATGCTGGTAATAGTACCGGTTGATCACCCATGCGCGGACCTGATCAGGTGTGCAGCCGCCTCCATGCAACAGATCGTGGAACGGGTGCAGGTCGTGATATCGTTCCGCGCCAATCTGGCGAAGGCGGGCTTCGAACTCTTCTCTGGATTGGGTCATGTCAGGTGATCTCCATGCCGTCTTGCCCGATGATCCACCCTGCGGCCTCGGCCTTGGCCTTCTCGGCAGAGGTTGGGCGAAGTACGGGGTTGGTGTTGTTCATGTGTACAAAGATCTTTTTGCCGATTGTAAGCCCTTCGAAAGCTGCGATGGATCCATCAGGGCCGCTCATCGACATATGGCCCATCCGCTTGCCGGTCTTTTGGCCCAGATTGGCGCGGACCATCTCGTCATCCTGCCACAGGGTGCCATCGAAAAACAGCCAATCCGCCCCTTCCAACCGCGCGCGCAAATCGTCGTTCAGCATGGCGCAGCCGGGGATGTAGAATGCGGTTTTTGACGCGCTCTCAAGTTTTACGCCCACGGTCTGATCGCCGATGAGGTCTGTTTGCACTGTCTCCCCCTCGAGATATAGGGGGACTTTTCCGGGCACTGGAAAGAGCGTTGCAATCAGCCCTGGCGCCAGTTCAAAAGCTGCATCCAATGCAATGGTTTCGCGCGCAACTACACGACTGTTAAGGGCGTCAAACATCGGGTTTTGGGCCAGTACATCATGTATCCCGGCAGTGGCAAACAAACTGAACGGCTGCATCTCGCGTAGGGTCAGCAAACCTGCCACATGATCAATGTCACCATTGGTCACCAGCACTGACCGCAGCGGCAGTTCTCGCAATCCGCTTGGATGTAAGGCGGCACAATCGGCCATCTGATGTCTGATGTCAGGCGATGCATTCAGGATCGCCCAGTTTTCGCCGTCGGCGGTCACTGCAACAGACGATTGGGACTGCGCCGGAATTTCACCGGTACGCGCAAGATTGCAATTGTCGCATCCGCAGTTCCATTGAGGCAAACCGCCACCTGCGGCGGCCCCAAGGATATGCGCGCGGAAAGTCATTATGTCTGCCCGCGCGCTATATGTTTAGAACAAGTCGTCGCGGTCGTCGTGACGATCTTCGTTCTCTGGTCCGTACATGTTGATTTCCATGCCGCATTCGATTTCGCGGATGATTGGTTTCGTCCAAGCCATGGGGGTCTCCTCCACTGATTTATCGTCTTATCCTGACAGAGGATTCCGGTTTGCGCGACTCTTAATTTATAAGAGCATATACGACTTTAATCGGTATTAGAGCTCGCTGATCTGCGGTGCTGGACCCTCAAGAGTAAATCCTTGGTTGCGTAGTGTTTTGATTTCAAAGTGAAAGTTGTAGTTCTTCAGCTTTTTGCGCAAATACCCGATATACACATCAACCACATTCTCGTTACTTGACCCTTCGGCGGCCCAGAGCGTGTCAAAGATCGCCCCGCGCGACAATGGCGTCCCGGAATGTCGGGCCAAAAGGTCCAAAAGCGCAAATTCGCGCTCCGTCAAGGTGACGCTGGCGCAGTCGTTTTTCAGCTCACGGGTGCGGCGTACCAAAAGCGGGGGCAGGGGGCGGTGCTGAGCGGAACGATGCTCCTGCACACGCAGGCGGGCGACCAACTCATCAAAGTTGAATGGCTTGACAACATAGTCGTCGGCCCCTGCTTCAAGCCCGGCGGCGCGGTGTTCCACATCTGACAATGCGGACAGCATCAGGATTGGCATGCTGACGCCAGAGGCGCGGGCCATGCGCACCAGATCGATCCCGCTGTCCGCGCCCAGCATCACATCAACGATAGCGCCGTCATACACCCCGGTTTGCAGCCTGCTCAATGCCCGGTCCGCCCGGTTTTCAGCATCTGTTTCATATCCATGCAAGGCAAGTCCCCGCGACAGGGCGGAGGTGATTTCCGGGTCGTCGTCGATGATCAACAAAGCGCTCATATGCGTTATACTAGGTGTTGGCGCGCGGCAGGCAAACCGCGATTTTCGTCCCGGGTGCATCGCCAAGTGCCTGATCGACAGGCACGGGGCTTGTCAGCGTTATACTGCCGTTTTGTTCGGTGATCACCCAGTGCGCGAGGGCAAGTCCGACCCCAAAGCCTTCGTTCGCTGTTGCCGAGCTGCCCTGTGAAAAACGATCAAACACATGCGCCTGATCCTGGGCGGGAATGCCGCCGCCATTATCGGTGACGCTGACGCCGGCGCAGGTCTTTTCCAGCACTGATGAAACATGGAGCATACGCCCCGCGCGGGCATGGCGAATACTGTTGCGCATCAGGCTCACAAGAACCTGACGTATCCAGTTGCGGTCACAATAAACGGCAACGTCCGGCATCGCGTCAATTGTCAGTGTCATGCCTGCATTATCCACCTCCGCCTGAACCTCTGCGGCCACGTCTTCTGTGAGTTCACCAAGAGTGACCCTGTCCGGATCCAGCGCCAGTTGCCCCGTGTCCGACCGGGCGAGCCTAAGCAGATCATCAATGCGGCGGTTGAGGCGCGCGGCACGCGCTTCGATCGTGGCAAAGGCGGCTGCCGGGTCGGGGCTGCCTGTTTTGCCGATCTGCGCCTCCATCAGAATAACGGTCAGAGGCGTGCGCAGCTCATGGCTTATGTCAGCGAAAAAGCGACGGCGTTTGTCGTCAATCTCTTCGAGGGCATCATTGGCCGAACGCAGTGCTTCCGTGCGCTCAGCGATCGTATCATTCAGACGGTCCCATTGGGCTTGCACGTCATCGCGCCGCGTAATCAGGGCAGCGGCCATACGGTTGGTCTCAGCAGACAGCTGGCCGATCTCATCGAGGCGCGAGACTGGCAGCGCAACATCGAATTTGCCTTGCCCTATCTGTGTGGCAGCTCTGCGCAGGCGGTCCAGCCGGTTGAATTGCGGTCGGATGAGACCGAAGTAGAAAGCAGCGACTGCAAGCACGGTACCCGCAACAATTGCCAGCGCGATTCGAGTCAGTTGCAGGCGCAGATCGCCGATACCACTCATGATATTGTTGCGAAACAGCAGTTCGGTATTCACCGCCTGACTTAGCAAGGGGTCCAATCCTGAGGCAAAGGTGTCGATGTGCGTCCGCAGCCGGTTCGTATCATTGGTGTCATCTTCCAATCCGTTCAGCGTAGAGCCGAGGAGCGCCTCCATGCGCGCAAGGCCAAGAGATTGAGTGCCATAGCGTGACTGTGCGTCGATCCCTAGGGCGCGCGCTGCAAACACCGCCTGTTCAACGTCGCGGTGCAACTGCGTGAAGGTGCGGCGCAACTGGTCTGCCACCGGGGCGATGCGATCCCTGCGAATTTCCGGGGTCAAGCCGGTCTGGACGGCTTCGCTGGCGACTACCAGAAATGTCGCCGCTTGTGTCGACAAGCTGGCATAGCGGGCCACGCGCGTTTCCGACGCCACCGCTGCGTCGAGCCGTTGTGCAACCTCATTCAGCCCCAGATAAAGCGTGAGCGCTGTCAGGATGGTGCCCGCGCTCAAAAGAGCCGCGCCAGCCGCGAGCCGAAATTTCAACGATAGTGTGGATGCTTTGGTCGTTCTCATTTTGCTGCAGCTGCAAAGCAATTAGGTGTCGCGGGTTTGTTATGCCAGAAATTTGGGCATTTGATCAGGTTTTTGACGTGCGGATGCTGCCTTAACGTCGAATTTACCGACTTTAGTCTAGGTTTGAGACGTGTGCGGGAGGACGAAAAGAAGCAGATTACAGGAAAGTCAGAGCTATGATTGAACTTTTGTTTGTTGCATGCCTTGCGACAGCACCGGACCAATGTCGCGAACGCAGTCTCGTATTCACCGATGTCACACCAATGCAGTGTTTGATGGGTGCACAGCCCGAACTTGCCAAATGGGCGGCGTCCCACCCCAATCAAGATATCAAAAGCTGGCGATGTCGCGCTGTTTCTTTCGCTGAACGCGAGATCTGAGCACATCCCGCTTATCCTTTGCGCTTCATCATGCCGCGCGCTGGGTCATATCCCCAAGCAGCAACAACCCCCAGAACCAGTGTGCTGGCTAGTACCCACGCCAGCGCCGTCAGGTTTAGCTGGAGGTAGAGCAAAAAGCGAATGAGCTCTACCACATGGGTAAAGGGATTGATGGCGCAGATGTCGCGCAGCAGCGGTGAGCTTTCCCCCATTTTCCAAAGTGGGTAAAGCGCGGATGATAAAAAGAACATCGGGAATATCACAAAGTTCATCACGCCAGCAAAGTTTTCAAGCTGCGAAATAAAGCTTGAAAGCACCAATCCCAAAGCGCCCAACATCAGCCCGCCCAAGATCAGCCCGGGCAATACGGCGACATATCCAAGCGGGGGCATCGTGATGCCAAAGAGCGCTGCAATGCCTAAAAATGCATAGACCTGCAGCACGGAAATGGTCGTCGCGCCAAACAGCCTGCAAAAGAGTAACCACCATCGTGGAAACGGGCTGGTCAACAAAAGCCGCATGGACCCCATTTCGCGGTCATAAACCAGACTGAGCGAGCTTTGCATGCCATTAAAAAGCAGCACCATCGCGCACAGGCCCGGCACGATGTAGGTCTCATAAGTGATATATGTTTGATACGGTGGGATAATGGACAAGCCCAACGCCGCGCGGAACCCGGCTGCAAAGATCAGCAGCCAGACCAACGGCCGCACGAGAGCGGCGAAAAACCGTTCGCGCTGGTGTACAAACCGCAAAAATTCGCGCCCGACGATCGCCCGCGTCACGCCCCAGAACCCATTCATGCCTTTGCCCCTGTTTGTGACAAAAACCAATCAGATAAAGGTGTGTGGCCACGTATATCGCCAGTCTTTCCCGACTCTATGATCTTGCCTTTGTGCAAAACCAGCAACGCATCGGTGTCGCGCACTTCATCAGTCAGATGGGTTGTCCATACTACGCACAGGCCCTGATCCGCGAGGTCATGGACATGCTTTGTAATGCTCTGGCGCGCGGCGGCGTCCAATCCAACCGTTGGCTCATCCAGCAGTAAGACAGCCGGTTGGTGCAGCAAGGCCCGGGCCAGTTCCATGCGCCGTCGGTGCCCGCCATTCAGCGCATGGACCTTTTCATCGCCGCGCGCCCGCATGTCCAACCTGTCCAGCGCCTCATCGATCCGGCCGGGCACCTCGGTACGTGGCAACCCGTGCAAAGCCGCAAAATAGCTCATGTTCTGGCGCACGCTCAAATTCAAGTCGAGCGTGGGTTGCTGAAATACGACACCCAGTTCGGCCAGCGCACGGCGCGGGGTCGCGCGCAGATCATGCCCCGCAATCGAAATGTCGCCGTGCGACGCCACCAATAGACGTGTCAGCAAAGAGATCAGCGTCGACTTTCCCGCGCCATTTGGCCCAAGCAGAGCGCAGAACCGACCGGGCTCCACCGTGAAAGAGACCTTGTCCAGCGCCGTTTTCGCGCCATAGGTAAAGCTGAGGTCCTGCACCGACAGCCCCAGCGTCATGGAGTGTTGCCGCCGTCACCTGTCACAAACATACCTTTTTCCCCGATGACCCACTGTTGGTGCAACTTTGCTATGAAATGACACACACAACAAGGACCGTGCGACACGACTTTTGTCTGTACGCCCGGAACTGCAGACGCGTTTGCGTTTTGAAGAGCGCGCAATCCAGAGACAGGGCACATGATGTGATCCGGGTGGTTGTCATTGAGCCCGCAGTAGCGATCGCAACTTATAAATAGCCTGTGGTCGCATCCAATGTACCTGTGCTGCGGATACATTCGGCAAGCGGCTTGGCCAGCGTTTCCCGCTGCACGGTCGGCACGTCGGGACGCGTTGCGCCGTGTAAGCTGCGCAACGCTTGTTTTTGTATTGTCCAGTCCGATTGAGGGCGATCACTTTGGTCAGGCGTTTGAAATTTGCTTTGCTTTTTCAACCAGAACTTCCGCCTGACGAATGGAGGCATAATCAATCAAACGACCATCAAGGCTCACCGCGCCCTTGCCGTCGGCCTCTGCTTGCGCCATCGCTTCCAGAATGCGCTGTGCTTTGGTGATTTCGGCGTCAGACGGGCTCATCACTTCGTTGGCGAGTGCGATTTGACTGGGATGGATCGCCCATTTGCCCTCGCAGCCCAGTACCGCTGCCCGGTAGGCAGCCGCTTTGTACCCGTCGGGGTCTTTGAAATCACCGAAAGGGCCATCAATCGGGCGCAATCCGTTTGCGCGCGCCGCCACGACCATGCGCGCAAGAGCATAGTGCCACATATCCCCCCAATGCGTTTGCCGGTTACCCTCGGCGTCGGGGTCTGTCAGAACGGAGTAATCCTCGTTCACGCCCCCGATGATCGTCGTGCGCGCGCGCGTGGATGCGGCATAGTCTGCCACGCCGAAATGCAGGCTTTCGTTGCGCTTTGATGCACCGGCAATTTCAGTGACGTTCTGCATGCCAAGTGCTGTTTCGATAATGTGTTCGAAACCGATGCGTTTTGAATAGCCTTTTGCGTCCTCAATTTGGGTGACCATCATGTCGACGGCATAGACGTCCGCGGCGGTTCCCACCTTCGGGATCATGATCAGATCGAGCCGCTCTCCGGCCTGTTCAACAACGTCGACCACATCGCGATACATGTAGTGCGTGTCCAGACCATTGATCCGAATCGACATCGATTTCGTGCCCCAGTCGATCTCGTTCAGGCCCTTGATGATGTTCTTGCGCGCTTGTTCTTTTTCATCCGGTGCAACGGCGTCTTCCAGATCCAGAAAGATGACATCAACGTCTGATTGTGCTGCTTTTTCAAACATTTGCGGCTGACTCCCCGGAACGGCAAGTTCAGAGCGATTCAGGCGGGCTTGCGCCTGATCAACAGGATGGAATGACATGGGATGTATCCTTTCTGGATGGTAATATTGTTGCGCCAGATAGGTTTCCTGAGACTGATTATGTCAAGCAGAGTTTCGGTCTATTTCGGTATACCGTCGTCCTGATCCCGCTCCAGCGCCAGCCGAGAAGAGTAGTAAAAAGCAATCGCCTGTGCCCGGTTTTTCACGGACAGTTTTTCGTACAGATTGGTCAGGTGAAACTTTACCGTATTCGTTGAAATCGACAGCTCTTTCGCCAACTCCCTATTGGTCAACCCTTTGGACAAAGCGTCCAGTGTCGCGCGTTCCTTGCGGGACAACAGGTGAATTGGGTCTGATTGTAGTTCGCGTACGTCGAGAAACGGAAAAACCATTTTGCCCGCGGCAACATCGACGCAGGTATCCAGCAATGTTTCAGCCGGGGATGAGCGCGATGCGAAAGCAGCCGCGCCTGCGGTCATAGCGAGCCGGGGCAGATCGCCGGTATCATCGGCATAGACGATGATGCGCGGCGCGTTTTCCTGATCGCGCAAAACCTCAATCAGCTTTGCGCCACCCAAGGCAGGCAGGCTCCAGTTGATAATCCCGATTTGCACGGGAACCCGCATCACCGTCCCCAGAAAACCCTCAGCCGTGGCGGTGGTCGCTACGAGAGAGAATCGCGGATCCCGGTCGATTACCTCTGACAAGGCTGACAAAACGAGCGGATTACTGTCAGCGAGCATAACGTCAATTGGTTTGCGATCTTGGTTAACGGCTTGATTCATCTTCTATAATCCAAGTTTACTACCCGTTTTGGTGGGTTGAATTTCGGTATACGATGGTATTTTTATACCTTTGGGCGGGGTTTTTCCTACCCATTTAGATACCCAAAAGCAGGAGTAAGGTGCGTTGTGGCAATTGTCCACGCGATTATGTTGCATCAACGCCAATCGAGCCGTGATCGCTGCTCGCCATAATTTTCGGAGGACCTATGACCATTTTCCCGCAACTCGAAATCCCTGAGACAATCGCAGCCGGCCCGGGTCCTGGCAATACGGATGCGCGGGTTCTCGCACGCTTTGCCGGAGCGGGATTGGCCGACCACATGCATCCTGACGTCCTGCGCGGCATGGTCGAATGCAAACAGATGTTGCGTGATGTGATGGGCACCAAGAACGTGCATACCTTCGGCGTCGCCGGCACAGGTTGGTCGGGCCTTGACGTGATGTTCAGCGGGGTAATGCCCGGCGATACTGTTGTAATGTTCGTGAACGGTACTTTCTCGGGCATCGATGGCCTGACGGTCCGGATGAAAGCGGCAACAGCCGAAGAGCTTGCAGCGAACCCCAGCGATCCCAAACCGGCTAGCGTGACGATTATCGAAGTGCCGCACGGCCAGTCCGTGACAGGCGAGATTGTAGATAAGGCGCTGTCCGAGCACAAACCGCAGTGGGCAGCGATGGCGCATTGGGAAACCGGGTCAGGTCGGGTCAATGACATTCAGGGTTTCTCGGATGCCTGTGAGGCGCATGGCGCCATGGGACTGGTCGACGCGGTATCGTCCTTAGGCGTCGAAGACTTTCGCATCGATGATTACCCCGGCGTTCATGGCTGGGCGTCCTGCCCGCAAAAGGGCATTTGCTGCCTGCCATTGACCTACGCACCCGTATCCTTTTCCGACCAATTCATTGAGCAGTTGAAGAAGACAGGCACGCGCACATTCGTACACCACCCGATCATGGAAGCGCGTCACTGGGGCATTGTGGACGGTAAGGACGTCGAAAAAGGCACCTACCACCGCACTCATTCGGCCTATGCCGTTGCTGCTTTCCACGAGGCACTGCGCATTACGCTGCAGCAGACTGTTGCGCAACGTGCCAAGGACTACATCTATCACGAGGCAGCACTTCGTGCGGCACTTACCGAAATGGGGTGTGAGATCACGTCCAACATGACGTCGCTGATCGTGCTCAACCTGCCAGCCGAGATGGCCGGGCGCGAGATGGAGCTGGTGCAGCATTGCCGGGCACAGAATTTCGGCATCTGGCCGACATTGTCTGAGCCTGTGCAAGTGCGGATCGGTATCCTGAACCTGCTCAACCAGCAGGCCATTTCAGGCATCGTCGACAAGTTCGGGCAAGCCATGCGCGATCTCGGTGCAAGCTTTGATCAGGATGCGGTCTCGGCTGCACTCAGCCATCACTACGGACAGGCAATCGCCGCAGAATAATACCGTCATCCACGTCTTCTGGGAGGAGCGACCATGGATATCCACGAGTACCAAGCGAAAGAAGTTCTTGCAAATTTTGGGGTCACTGTGCCGGACGGCGCACTGGCATACAGTCCGGAACAGGCAACCTACCGTGCACGCGAACTCGGCGGAGAGCGATGGGTTGTAAAAGCCCAGATACACGCCGGCGGGCGCGGCAAGGCGGGCGGCGTCAAGGTCTGTTCCAATGACATCGAAATCCAGAAAGCGTCCGAAGGGATGTTCGGTCAGAAGATGATCACGCATCAAACTGGTCCTGAAGGCAAAGGTATCTACCGCGTGTACGTCGAGGCCGCGGTACCGATAGATCGCGAGATCTATCTGGGGTTTGTGCTCGATCGTACAACGCAGCGAGTCATGATCGTCGCAAGCGCCGAAGGCGGCATGGAAATTGAGGAAATCTCAGAGAAACGCCCCGAAAGCATTGTGCGGGCCATCGTGGAACCTGCAGTGGGCCTGCGCGAATTCCAATGCCGGCAGATCGCATTTAAACTGGGCGTGGACGCAGGGTTGATTCAGCAGATGGTGCGCACGCTGCAAGGGTGTTACCGGGCCTTCACCGAACTGGATGCGACAATGGTCGAGATCAACCCATTGGTGATCACGACGGACAACCGCGTGATCGCGTTGGACGCCAAGATGACCTTTGACGACAACGCATTGTTCCGTCACCCCCAGATCAGCGAGTTGCGCGATAAGTCTCAGGAAGACCCGCGCGAAAGCCGCGCCGCGGACAGAGGTCTGTCCTATGTCGGGCTGGACGGAAACATTGGCTGCATCGTGAATGGCGCCGGTCTTGCGATGGCGACGATGGATACGATCAAACTTGCTGGCGGTGAACCTGCAAACTTTCTGGACATCGGCGGTGGAGCAACACCAGAGCGTGTTGCCAAAGCTTTCCGTCTGGTTTTGTCAGACAAAAGTGTGCAGGCAATCTTGGTTAATATCTTTGCCGGTATCAATCGCTGCGACTGGGTTGCCGAAGGTGTCGTGCAAGCCATTAAAGAAGTGCAGGTGGATGTGCCTGTAATTGTTCGGCTTGCCGGAACCAACGTGGAGGAGGGGCAAAAAATACTCGCCCAATCCGGCCTTCCGATCATTCGTGCGGCGACACTGAACGAAGCCGCCGAACGCGCTGTGGGCGCATGGAAAAATGACCTCTCACAGGGCACAAAAATGAGGGCTGCATCATGAGTATCCTGCTGGATCGCGACACAAAAGTTATCATTCAGGGCATTACAGGCAAGATGGCCCGTTTCCATACCAAGGACATGCTTGAATACGGCACCCGCGTTGTCGGTGGCGTAGTGCCGGGCAAAGGCGGTGAAACAGTCGAAGGTGTGCCTGTGTTTGACACCGTGGAAGAGGCGGTCGCGCAGACCGGGGCCGAGGCATCGCTGGTTTTTGTGCCGCCGCCTTTTGCGGCTGACAGCATTATGGAAGCCGCAGATGCGGGGATCCAGTATTGTGTTTGCATAACGGACGGTATCCCCGCGCAGGACATGATCCGGGTGAAGCGTTATATGTACCGTTACCCAAAAGAGCGCCGCATGGTGCTGACAGGGCCAAACTGTGCGGGCACGATCAGCCCGGGCAAGGCGCTGCTGGGGATCATGCCGGGGCACATTTACCTGCAGGGCAACGTGGGTATCGTGGGCCGGTCGGGCACCCTAGGCTATGAGGCTGCAGCGCAGCTGAAAGAACGCGGCATCGGTGTGTCCACATCGGTCGGGATCGGCGGGGATCCAATCAACGGGTCGTCCTTCAAAGACATCCTGCAGCGTTTCGAAGAAGACGAAGACACCCATATTATCGCAATGATTGGTGAAATTGGCGGGCCACAAGAGGCAGAAGCGGCGGAGTACATCCGCACGCACATCACCAAGCCCGTTGTGGCCTATGTCGCAGGTCTGACCGCACCCAAAGGGCGCACGATGGGCCACGCGGGCGCCATCATCTCGGCCTTTGGGGAAAGTGCGTCTGAAAAGGTCGAAATCCTCTCAGCCGCAGGTGTGACCGTTGCTGAAAATCCGGCGGTCATTGGCGAGACGATTGCAAAAGTGATGGAGGCCGCATGATGGTTAAGCCAAGCGTACTCGTCACACGTCGGTGGCCCAAGATTGTTGAGCACCACCTGTCAGAGAAATACAATGTGCAGCTTAACCGGACGGATCGGCCCCTCACCTCTCAAGAGTTTCGCGAGGCGATCGCCAAGTATGACGCCGTTTTACCGACCGTTACCGACAAAATCCGGGCCGACGCACTTGATGCCCCTAACGTCCAAACGAAAATTCTGGCCAACTACGGGGTTGGCTACACACATATTGATGTGGATGTGGCAAAGACCCAAGGGATTGCCATCACTAACACGCCAGATGTTTTGTCCGAATGCACGGCCGATCTGGCCATGACGCTGATGCTCATGGCGGCGCGACGTGCCGGCGAAGGCGAACGCGAGTTGCGCGCTGGTGACTGGTCTGGCTGGCGTCCAACGCATCTGGTCGGCACCAAAGTGTCCGGCAAGGTGCTGGGCATCGTGGGCTTCGGACGCATTGGTCAAGAGATGGCACGTCGTGCGCATCACGGCTTTGGCATGCAGATCATGGTTTTTAACCGCTCAAAAATAGCGCCTGAGGTACTGGCGCAGTTCAACGCGCAGCAGGTCGCAACGCTGGATGAGTTGATGCCGCTGTGTGATTTCGTATCACTGCACTGCCCGGGTGGCGAAGAAAACCGTCATATGATTAACTCAAAGCGGTTGAACCTGATGAAGGAAGACGCATTCCTGATCAATACCGCGCGTGGTGAAGTCGTGAATGAACTCGCGCTGGCGCAAGCCTTGATGTTTGATACCATTGGAGGTGCCGCTCTGGACGTGTTTGACGGGGAACCACGGATCAACCCAACGCTGGCGCAATGCGACAATCTGGTGATGCTGCCACATTTGGGAAGCGCCACACGCGAGGCCCGCGAGGCGATGGGGTTTCGTGTGCTGGACAACCTTGCCGACTTCTTTGACGGACGTCCGCCACGCGACCGCGTCGCCTAACTTAACAACCTTTTGCATCTGACACTAATTGGAGGCGACAATGAACGCGCTTGACCGAAACACTTCTACATTCTTTACTTCCAGCCTTGCACAAACAGACCCTGAAATCGCATCTGCGGTTGCCTTGGAATTGAAACGCCAGCGCGATGAAATCGAACTGATCGCGTCAGAAAACATCGTTAGTCAGGCCGTGATTGAGGCGCAGGGCTCTGTCATGACGAACAAATACGCCGAAGGGTATCCGGGGCGTCGGTATTATGGCGGATGCCAGCATGTGGATGTGGCGGAAAACCTCGCGATTGAGCGGGCGTGCAAACTGTTTGGATGTGATTTTGCCAATGTGCAGCCGAATTCAGGCAGCCAAGCCAACCAAGGCGTGTTTCAGGCGCTTTTGAAACCGGGTGACACGATCCTCGGGATGAGCCTCGACGCGGGTGGTCATTTGACCCACGGGGCTGCCCCAAACCAATCCGGAAAATGGTTCAACGCCGTTCAATACGGTGTGCGAAAAGACACGCTGGACGTCGACTATGACCAACTTGAGGCATTGGCGTTGGAGCATAAGCCACAGATGATCATTGCCGGGGGATCGGCCATTCCCCGCACTCTGGATTTCGCACGCTTTCGCGAGATTGCAGACAAGGTTGGTGCCTATTTGCTTGCTGATATCGCGCATTATGCCGGGTTGATCGCGACCGGGCATTACCCATCGCCATTCCCACATGTACATGTCGCGACGACGACCACGCATAAAACACTCCGCGGTCCCCGTGGCGGCATGATAATGACCAATGACGAGGCAATCGCGAAAAAGGTGAATTCCGCGATTTTCCCGGGCATTCAGGGCGGTCCGTTGATGCATGTTATCGCGGCCAAAGCCGTCGCCTTTGGTGAAGCGCTGCAACCTGACTTTGAGCGCTATCAAGCACAGGTCGTCAAAAATGCTCAGGCCATGTCGGATGAGTTGATCAATGGCGGCCTCGACATCGTGACGGGCGGAACTGACACCCATCTGATGCTGGTCGATCTGCGGCCGAAAGGGGTCAAGGGCAACGTAGCGGAAAAAGCGCTCGGCCGGGCGCATATCACCTGCAACAAAAACGGCATTCCGTTTGATACCGAAAAGCCGATGATCACTAGCGGTCTGCGGTTAGGATCACCCGCAGGAACAACGCGTGGATTCTCTGAAACAGAGTTCCGGCAGATTGCAGGCTGGATTGTCGAGGTGGTGGATGGCCTCGCGCGCCACGGTGCAGAAGAGAACGGCGAAGTCGAGGACAATGTCCGGTCGCGCGTGCAAACCCTTTGTGACGCCTTTCCAATCTACTGATCACACGAATGAAAAGCGGATGCGCGGGATGTAATATCCCGCGCATCCGCTAACCTGCACGGCAGATGATGCCGTTGAAAATGATGGCTATCCATTTTGTGCTATATGTGACGAGACGGTGACACAGGCAAACAGCGTGTTGCACTGTAATTCCTCTGGCAATTTACGTGTCTTCGCGACCGTTAGAATTGGCGCCGGATAAAGCAGCCTCTGACATAACCGAAAACTGCGGCTCTCGCGTTTGGCATAGTTTCCCAATTGCGACACCATCTCATGGCTCTGCTTTGCCTGAGGGAATTCAGAGAGAGCAATTAACCACAAACAAATATCAACGTATTTGTTTAAATTTTTTTATAATATGAAAGGAAGACAGTCAGATTATCGAAATGGTTTGGAATCCTCATGGCCGCTACACCAGAACATGCAGCACGCGTACTTGGACTTGACGAAACAGCGAGCATGGATGACGTGCGGCGCGCACGTCGCGAATTTGCCATGAAATATCACCCTGATCGCCGTCCCGATGTCACCACATCAAGCCGTCACATGGCGCGCGTCAATGCAGCCGCCGACACGCTGATCGCTCATATCCGAGACAAAGCAAAGCTAGCATCCAAGGCGCGGCAGCCACAATATACAGACTTTTCGAACAGTCGCGCATCCAAGTCGAAAAACCGGGGTCGGACTGTCAATGCTCAAGGTTCAACTGCAGCAAAGTCCGACCTGCAGACAGATATATCATCCACTGAACGTGGGTCGCGGACAGTCGCGTTGAGACAGCCCCTGGCAGCCCCTTTGGTTCCCGAACGCTCTGGGCGCGACAATGATTTAATCCGCCTTGCCGCAAGGTCCTACCGCACTGTTTTGCAGCAAATCACCCAGCCTGACCGAGGGCCGACCGTGGATGCACTTGCGCTGCGTTTTAAAACCGCAGTTTAAAGTTTCGAACCGCTTTCCATCAAAGTGGAGGCGAAATGACCAAATCTCTTTCTGTGCGGTAGTGTGTTCTGGGCCAAAAAACTTATAATAAACAAAACGTTATTTCTTGTGATCACATCCGCTATACTGATGTTGCGCGGTGACATGATATCATCAAAGGTGAGGTTGTTGTCGACAGTGTTAAGCAATGAATATGCTCCGGGCGCGAAGCCAATCAGATAATGCAAATACTCCAGCGCATTGAAGTCCGCTGCGAAACAAGCTTGGTGTCTCCGCCCCGGGAAACCGCGGGATCCGGACCTTCTTGGCCCCTTAGTATTTCAAAACCACTACGCCTCAGAAGGTGTCGTTTACCAAACTGTACGTGTCGAGGGTTAGAGCTGCTCCTTTGATGTTGCTTGCAACTGCAAAGGAGATTGACAACGCACAGCGCGGCATGATCCCGAGAGAGGACTGAGACGGCATACGATTTTCGCGAGGATACGCCGCGTATCGCATTGGCCAGCAGTCGAAACGCAATTTCGATGAGAGGGACGCAAACAGGTGCATGCGATCTGGGTGTCTGCAACGTGGCGCCGAATCAATGGATCACGGCGCATTTAGAGACAGAGGTAGTGTCTAAGGACGACATAAATCTCGCCCTGTAGAAAGACCGCCTTTGACACAAGGACCGCATTTTCATCAGCAGCCGGAGATCTTAAAAAAAAGGCGATGGTATCTCTGGCGAGCTAAAAGCGGTGATGCTTAAGTTCATTGCGGGACGCCGATCTGCGGTTCCTGTTGGCCGGATGTCCCGCGTGATGGACGTTGGTCTACGTGGTTTGCGCACGTTGTGCCAGCCGACGACAACGGTCTGATCTGGTCACGCTGACGCACTTCAATGACCAACCGCGCGTCGACTTGGCCAGTTATGGCAGACCACGGACGACGGGAGAACTGAAAGAGATCGGCTTGAATGTCGGGCCAAACCAAAGGTGGTGGATCACATCATCTGTTTCTGGACCAACGAGGGATAGTTACATCTGGCTGTGACTCTTGACCCGCCCGAAGCTAGGAGACCCTGAAACCAGTAAGCCATGGTTAGACAGCAGTGATCCCCCCCTTTTGAACGGGTCCATCGTTATGTTTAGGAAACACAGGATCACAAATGGCAAACAAGCGAGCCAAGCCCAAAGATAAGGCACGTTGACGTTCTGATGGGGCAAGGCATGCCGCGTCTGGATGCGATAAGACAAATAGGCGTCGTTGAGCAAACCTATTATCGCTGGCGCAAGCAATATGGCTAAATGGGCACAGAACAACTGAAGGAGTTCAAGCATCTTCAGAAAGAGAATGAGAACCTGAAACTGGCGGTTTCGGATCTGACGCTCGATAAACTCATTCTGACGGAAGCAGCGAGGGGAAACTTCTGAGCCCCGCCGGCCGCCGTGCCTGCATTGAGCATGACCGCCGCCAGATCAGCTCGGCCTTGATGGTTTTGAAGAACGTCTCGACAGCCGCATTGTCGTAGCAATTGCCCTTCCCAGGCATCGACACCTTGAACCCATGTTGGCGCAGAATCTTTTGATAGTCGTGAGAACAATATTGGCTACCGCGATCCGTGTGATGGATGCAGCCCTTTGGTGGCGCACGGAATACGATGGCCATGTTCAACGCCCGTATCGCTAGATCACGCTTCATGCGGTTACTGACGGCCCAGCCGATGACACGGCGAGAATGCAGGTCCAAGATCACAGCCAGATACACCCAGCCTTCACGGGTCCAGACATAGCTGATGTCGCCCGCCCATTTCTGGTTTGGCGCATCTGCCGCGCAGTCACGATCCAGTAGGTTCGGTGCTATATTGAACTTATGATCTCTATCCGTCGTGACCTTGTGTTTGCGTGTTCTGACCACTGATATGCCGTTCTGGCGCATCCACTGCCCGACAGGCGATTTGGCAAAGCCAAATCTGCCGAGAGGGGGCGGCCAACACGGCGGTGACCGATATCCAGGCCAATCTCTTTCAACTCCTCAGTCATGCGCGGCCTGCCATAGCTGCCAAGGCTCAGACGAGATTGTTCTTTGATGTGCGCCAGCGTGACCAAATCAGACCGCTGTCTGCGACTGGCTGGCCGGCTTCGAAATGCGCGTAGCCCGCGTGTGCTGACGCCAACGACATCACACAGCCGATTGGTGGGGAAGCTCTCGCTGTGTTCTTCAATGAACCTAAATCTCATTGCTTTAGGCCCGCGAAGAACTGGGTGGCCTTTTTTAAGATCTCCCTCTCCTCCTTGAGAATACGGTTCTCGCGGCGCAGCCGGTCATTCTCTTGAACGAGGCTCATATCCTCTTTTGACACCACATCCGTGTCTCGATGCGCTGTGATCCACTTGTTCAGTGTGGACATACCTACACCCAGATCGTCAGCCACCTGTTTGCGTGTCAGCCCACTGGTCAGCGCGATACGCACCGCATCTTGGCGAAATTCGTCCGTCCGTTTCAGTCCCATAGTCAGTCTCCTTTGTTGCAGTAAATGCTATCAAAGGGGCGGCATCAAACCGCGACAGGTCCAGGTGGAGCAGTGTGCAATACTCGCTGCGCAGATATCTCGGATTAGAACCCGACAGCTACCCAAACAAAGCTCGAGAGCAGGGCGTGGCCGAGATGATGGTCGACGTATACTCGACTCATGCCGAGCCCCTCGAGCACGACACGCTCTTCCGGTGGCACGAAATGCTCCTATCTTTCGACAAACGGTTGGAGACCATCGGGTCCTATCGCCGGCATGAAGATTCGATGCAGATTGTTTCGGGTCGTCTTGACCGCACGGTCGTGCAATTTGAGGCCCCATCATCTGCGCAGGTTCCGGGCGAGATGGACCGATATGTCGACTGGTTCAACCGAACAGCGCCGGATGACGGAGAGTCCTTGCCAGCATTGACGCGAGCAGGCCTACGCCATCTCTATTTCGAGAGTATCCATCCATTCGAAGACGGAAATGGTCGTTTGGGTCGAGCCCTAGCCGAAAAGTCCCTGGCTCAGAATATCGGCCAACCAAGTCTCATCGCGCTCGCCTTCACCATCGAGCGAAAGCGGAAGGACTATTACGGTCAACTTGAGCGGCACCATAAGACACTGGATGTCACACTGTGGCTTGTATGGTTCGCAGAGGCCGTTCTGGAAGCGCAGCAAGTTACGTTGGACCGCGTGGGCTTCTTCATTGCCAAGGCGCATTTTTTGATCGGCATCGCGACGCGTTGAACGAACGACAGGCCAAGGTGATCGAGCGGATGTTCCGAGAGGGGCCTGACGGGTTCAAAGGTGGCCTGAGTGCCGAGAACTATATTTCGATCTCCGGCACATCGCGGGCGACGGCGACCAGGGACCTGCAGGAACTTGTCGAAATTGGTGCCCTCACGCGTACTGGCGAACGCCGGTATACACGGTACTGGCTGGAGTTGGAAGGACCGGATTAGTATTGCATCGCTGCGGGGAACGGCGGGCCGCATCGTAGCATCAGACTCCTAATGTGGATGGCAGTTTGGCCGTCACGGTCGCAATTCGCCCAAGATGTCAACTCGCTCCAACGCGCGCCGCAGCGCATGGTTCGAGACCCGCACGTAGATCTTGGTCGTTTTGAGGTTCGCATGCCCAAGGAGCGCTTGAACTATCCGGATGTCGATGCCCTCTTCGATGAGAAGCGTCGCGGCCGAGTGCCGAAACCGGTGTGGGGTTAGGTGCGGTTCGATCCCGAGGCGTTTTGACAGCGTCCGCAGTCGCTTTCGGAAGGTGGCCGAGCGGAGCCGACGCCCCTCCGTGTTGAGGAACAGCGGTGATGTAATGGAGCCGTCGTCAGAGCGCGCCTGGCAGTAGCGTTGAAACTTCTCCTGCAGCTCACGGTTCGGCACGAAAACGATCCGCTCCTTGCTACCTTTGCCCTGCACGAGGATCTGGCCGCTGTCCGGCGAGACGTCGCGGACTTTTAGGTTTGTCAGTTCGCTGATCCGCAATCCTGTGTCGATCAGCAGCTTGATGATCAGGATCGTGACGGCATCCTGTGAAGGGGAGTGGGCAAACTGAGTGGAAATTTGAAATACAGCCAGACCGCCTGAGCCATCACATCTTACGGGAAACCATGGCGCTGATAAAGCGAAGATGGGCTAGATTTGGTTATGCCTTCCCTTCGCACATCAAAAAGGCTGGTGCATTAAGTTTACGGTGCTTATCAGCGGACTAGCCTAAGGCTTTTGCAGATGCAGGCACGAGCTAAAGGCGCGCAACCCCAAACCGACTTGATTGAATAGGGTATGAGCGATGTAAATGAAGGCATTGCTTTGACACTTGGCGCGCCCGTAGATCTGATGACTGGGGCGCTGAACATCGGAATGCGCGGTATTAACGCAATCGCGAGAACCGAACTTCCCCAGATTGAAAGTCCAGTTGGCGGATCAGACACAATGCGCAGCTTTTTGGCCTCGACAATTTCGGAGGCTGGGCCGCAAAATGGGCCGCAACGTTATGCGCGCCGGATCGGTCAGGAAGTGGGATTAGATGAAGCGGAAATTCGTTGTAAAGAACTCTACCTGACTAAATCTGATTCACTCTCAGAATGACATCATCGACAGGGGAACGCTCCAATTAGCGACTCCAAAAGCAAAGTGCGCGCGCTATTGTGCCGCGTGGTTGGAGAGTTCTGAAGGTGCCCGACGACAACGTCCTTTATCTGGCCGTTTTCGACGCCTGCGGGTACGCAAACGCCAAGGATGCGGTTGACGAAATAGTCTACCTCTGTCGCTGTTTTTCCCTCAAACGCAGGGAGGGTCGTTTGAAAGCCGCCTATCTTGATGCCTTCCCAAGTGCCGATGATGTAGCCAACACAAACCCCTAGCTGGACGTCACTTTGCGCTTCGCAAGCTGATAGCAGGTCGTTGCCGGTTTTTTGGTTTGTCAGTGCTGGCTCCCCCGAAAGGCAAAATACAATAACCTATTATTTTCATCTCATGAGGTTTTCGCAAGGTACCGACCTAAACAATCCAGAATGCACGTTAGATCAAAATGCCAAACTAGAGAAAGAGATTATGCCGTGGT
This sequence comes from Roseobacter litoralis Och 149, assembly GCF_000154785.2. Lineage (NCBI taxonomy): Bacteria > Pseudomonadati > Pseudomonadota > Alphaproteobacteria > Rhodobacterales > Roseobacteraceae > Roseobacter > Roseobacter litoralis. Next base: position 3,714,718 of record NC_015730.1, on the reverse strand, counting down.
TGTTGCCCTATCTGGTTGGCGGGGCATCGGTGGTGAGCCAGTAACGTGGTATTCACGTAGAATTGCATACGAGGCATGCTCTTGTAGTAAATACAACTTTCAGTAGGGCAGCGGCGCAATGTCACCATATTATGCGATATGATGCACCAAATCGGCGGTTTTTTGCGCAATGACACTCGGGGATTTACCCGTTGTTAATGTGTCTCACCGAGAAGTATATCAGACTTAAAGCAAAAATGAGGCAGTTCCGATGCAACTATCCGACGCTCTGATAATCGCCGAACAAATTGTCGAAGATGCTGAGGCAGAGGGCTTCGCCAATACCGCCGATGCCATGCGGCTACTGCTGCGCGACATGGCTCTATGTGAGCGTGTCTCAAATGCAACAAAATCGCAGACCGCGTCCTTGAGCTTGAGCTATAATCCTTTGAGTTAACTCGCGCTTAACCTGCCTGACCGACTCTCGGCTCTAATATTAGTTGGGAGTTTCGAATGACCGAACACGAACGAATTTTACAACCAATTCTCGACCTCCAAAAGTTCGCACAAGAAAACCACTATTACGGGTTAATCGAAGGCCTGAGTGTGGCACTCGAAGCTTACATTGATGAAGCCAGTCTTGACGAGGATGTGAAAACCGCTGCTTTGAGCCTTTTCAACGAAGTGAATTAAAGAGAGCTTTTCTGACTAACTCTACCACAGAGAAGTAAATCGACTATTCCCCAGCAACCGGTTTTCACGACGCGCAGCCAACCTAACTGGCCCCTACTGCAAAATGGCATTTCAAACCTCAACAACTACACCACGTGCGTAAAACTCGCTTGTGGCAATATGAGTGTCCCAATTTGCTTTTCCCACGCGTAGCAGAATTAAAGCATTACCCCCCAAACTTATCGCTTCTTTTTTTAGCTGGGCAATTGCTTCTGCGCTTTCTGATACATCCGTTGTTGACACAAAGCCAATCTCTCTCTTTATCGGAATATCCAAGTTTTCGGTTATAATAATATCGGTCATGACTTTTTCTCCAATCCGTTTCCAAAGTTGAAAATTATCATGAGAACGGCATAATGCGGAGGAAGTCCAGCTGGGCTTCGATCATTGGGTTTACTGGGTTTTTTCCTCCGCATTATTTTGATGGTTGTCAGAGCGTATCGAGCCAGTCGAGCACGTCTTGGTCACGCCGCCACGACGGCGGGCTATCGGTCTTCGGTTTTTCAACCTGTTCCAACGCTCGGCGCTTGGTTTCCAGATTGGCCTGTGCGTAGTGGTTTGTGGTTTCCAGGCTGACATGGCCAAGCCAGCTTCGGATCACGGTGACATCCACGCCCGCGGCTACCAAATGCACTGCGGTTGCGTGCCGGAAGCTATGTGGTGTCACGTGTTTCTGCGCGAGCGTCGGTACATCCACCGCTGCGGCCTTCACATACTCTGCCAACTTGAAGCGCACGCCTGAAGCACTGAGCGGGCTGCCATAGCGGTTTACAAAGAGCGCTGCATCGGCCGGTCTCGGCACGCGCTTCAACAGGGATCGCAGCAATGCGACCGTCTCTGGCCAGAGCGGACTGATCCGCTCCTTGCGGCCTTTTCCGTACAATCGCACACAGCCAGGTGCCTCGAACCTGATGGCCTGCGGGCACAAATCAAGCGCTTCCTGGATACGTGCGCCGGTGTTGTAGAGGAACGACAGCAAGGTATGGTCCCGTTGGCCGATCAGCGTTGACCGGTCGGGCTGCGCCAGGATTGCCTGCACTTCTTCGGGTTCGAGGTAATCCGGCGCGCGGATCGGTGCCTTTTTCGTTGGCACATTCATGACCTCCGCGCATTGCGCCATCAGTTCCGGTTCGCGCGTTGCCACAAAGCCGAAGAAGCTGCGCAGGGCAGCAAGGCGGCAATTGCGGGTACCGATCGTGTCGCCGCGTACACTCTCAAGGTGATGCAGGAAGGCGATGACCTCTGCGGCGGTCAACTCGCTCAGCGTGAGACGAACAACCGGCTTGCCACACCGGACTGCGACAAAGCGCAGAAAGAGCCGCCAGGTATCCCGATATGACTTGACGGTGTGCTGGGACGCGTTGCGTTGCTGGACCATCCAGTCGGTGAAGAACATGCGCAGTAACTGGGGGAGAGGATCAAGCTTCATGATGCCACCTCCCCCGGTTCAGCGTTGCCAGGCGAGGCGAATGTCCGGAACCGTTCGTTTGCCTCATGCAGCAACTCTTGGGTCACGGTGATGTAAACCAGCGTTGAGTTGATGTCGCGGTGGCCAAGATATGTTGCCAAATACGGCAGTTTCTCCTGCGGGTTCACGCCTTGCCGGTACCATTCGAGAATCCGGTGAACGACGAAGGTATGGCGCAGATCATGAACGCGCGGCCCGGTCTTGCCCTTGGTCGGTTTGAGGTCGGCCATCCGCAGAACGGTGACAAGGTTGGCGCTGATCGATGCGCGGCAATAGTGCCTGTTATTCTGATCGTGCCAGAACACGCCAGCTTCGGGATTGCGAGAGACGTTGGCCACCTGCCTTGCCTTTAGAAGGGCACGCAAGGCATCCATTGCACTCTCCGACAGCGGCAGCAGACGGGATTTGAAGAACTTCGTCTCCCGGATCGCGATGGTCCCGCTCTGCATGTCGACGTCGCCGAGCGTCAGCCTTGCAATTTCGCCGATCCGCAATCCGGCGCAATAAGCCAGAACCAGCATCGTATAGAGGTTGATCGGACGCGAGGGCGCGCGCGGCGACGGATAGGTCCGCGCGATGGCAAGCAGTTTTTGAATGTCCTCGGGGCTGTAGATATACGGACGTCGCCAACCGCGCGCGACCTGTTTCGCGGGCCGGTGATCAGGAGGTCGTCTGGGCCGTGACGGATCGTCATGACACAGGGCCTTGTTCAGGATACGGGCCAGTTTCTCGCACTCAGCAGTATGGTTCGCGGTCGCCTTCGCCTTGCCGTAGTGCTCAAGTAGGGTTTCTAGTGGCTGACCATCAAGATCGGGCCTTTGCTGCAGAAAGCGGTCGAACCTGCGGCATATGACCTCCGCAGCCTCATAGCGATAGCCCCTGCGTTGCATCCGCTCGACAACCTCGAAATCGACAGGCAGAAAAACCGTGCCCGCGCCCGGCGGCCACAGACCCTTCTTCTTCAACTCATGCCGCCATCTGTAAATCTGCTGTCGGGTCACATCGCATCGATGCGCAACCTGTGTCACCGTCGACCCGTCAATTCCGACAGACGAAACGATCGAGAGCTTATCCTCATCACTCCATCGCCGCCGCCGTTCGAAACCAAGAACCTCGCCCCGCATGATATCCTCCACATAAGACACGTCACTAACGACGTCTCTATGCACGGGTCTTAAATCATCAGGCCAACATCAGGCAGGCGGTACCAATCGCGCGGTTACCATACATCCCATCGCCACGCCTATAGGATCGATAGACTTTAACATCGACACCAAAATACGCGTGCCACCTGTATTGCACGCGATAAACTGACCCGACATGGGCAGAATGAACAGGAATTGGCCCTGCAAAGAAAGAACGCGCTCTTCGCCGGTCATGACGCACGTGCACAAAACTGGGCCATGCTCGCCTCGCTGATCGAAACCTGCAAATTCAACAGTATCGAACCGCATGGCTATCTGCTTGGCGTCCTGATAACCATTACTGGCAAACACAAACAAACTGACATCAACCGGCTGCTGCCCTGAAACAACGCTAAACCCGTGTGATCAGTGCGCTGCCTACAATACTTGACAATCCAAGCCAAAAGTTTGCGAAAAACAGCATTTTGTTGCGGGTTGAGTATAATATCAAACAGAGGCGTACGATCTAGTCACCTGTCTAGGAAGCTAGGTCACCTCACAAGTTCTGTCACTTTGGTGGGTGTCTCCAACTTATAAAACTGCACCAGTTGCATGAGCGCAATTCGCAAAACAATTTTCCCTGACCGTGCGGACCAGTTTAGTTCCTTCTCAATCTGTTCCATACCTTGCAAATGGCAGCAACAGCGGACTGCAACGTCTGACAAGCCTGGGCCAAGAAAATGTAAAGCTTGAGCCAAACGAGCTTCAGGATCCGTGGTCACAATACTACTGTGCCTCGTGATTGGAGAAGGACTGGTTTCAGAACCCATATCTCTTGTATTTTCTATCGAAGAGATGAAACTGGCAAGTTCAAAATCTTCTCGCAGCAACTGGCCAGCTGTAACAAGTCCAGAGTTCAGAAAAGATTCGCCGGCTTTATCCCGCAGTCGAGATAAAGCCAGAATAGGCGCTTCGCCTTTTTTTTCAGGAGAGACAAGGGTTCTATTGTCGACGACGGTTTTGGACACCTCCAGTTGAGTGTGAATGGGCTGGGTGCTTTTTGACAGATCGCCACGGAGGTAGGTTTTTTTCTTCGTGTCGATAGCAGAGCAATGCCTAATATGGTTTCTAGCTTTGTCTGTTATCGCATAGGATAGAAGCCTGCTTTGGTGTTTTATCTCTATCCAATCATTCATTACCAAAGCTTCGGCTAGAGAACGGTCAAAATATTCCTGTTTTCTGGAAGTTGCGTTGTAATCGATGTTGATAATTACCGCATTATCTAGTTCCGGCGAAAGGACCAGACGTTTATTCGGAGCACTCAATGCCTCTAAAAGCCTTTTGCTTTCCTGACGAAACTTATCTTCTTTTAATAGCGTTTTAGCTTGTTGAGTGCGCTTTAAACAACAAATTGCGGGCTGGAATGTAGCAGTCGATTGATCGTTTGGTCGGTCGTGTTTTGGGAGAGCCAATGAAACGCGCTTTAAGCCTGCCTCAAAGAGTGGATCTGTAAGCTTGTGAGATGTTCTTTTAATATTTCTAGACACCGTAGAAGGTTGGATATCCAGCTCTCGGGCAATTTGGCGCATCGATAACCCGTAACTTTTGTGTGCAATGAATATTAGAATTGATTCAGGCAGCCATCTGGGTGTTGCGCCGCGTAAATCGTTCAGTGTTGCAGTCCTTGCCACGGAAGTTTCTCCATATAAATCTGAAGATGTATTTTACGAATTCTTCACACAATCTCTGGTTGTGGTTACAAAAGGGTTAACAGATAAATTCTGTGAAAATACTTTTGCACGACACTGATTTGTTAGTGCCTTGGCCTGGATTAAAAAGTCGGCTGCTAGTTATTTAAAGGCTTCCGTTACTTAACTGGCTGCATTTCCTAGTTGAAAGAACTGTATTTGTGAAAGTCGAATGCGCTGTCCAATATGTAAACATACAAGATTTCCATTCAGACTTTTCTAATCAAAGTTTAGGAAGCGTGCACCGAACGCACTCCCAAGTTACTGTTAATAAAGACTTAAATTACATTTTTCTCCTGTGTCTTACATTGGAGATCAAAATGATACACTTTTTAACTGGAACTAAGCTTTGTGATTTTCCCACACTGAAACATAGCATGCTAAGAGATCGAAAAACCCAATTTATTGACCGACTCGGGTGGGAGTTGAAGGCCACAGATGAGGAATATGAAATTGACCAATATGACAGAGCAGATGCCACGTATGTAATTTGCTCTGATTCAAACGGATATCATAAAGGATCAATGCGGCTTATCCCAACAAATACACCAAACATGATTAGAGATCATTTTAGCCACGTCATTCCTGGCATTACTTTTGAGACTGAAAAAGTGTGGGAATGTACCCGGCTATGTATTGCTCCCAACTCCGGAGCAGATGTTGCCATTTCCTTACTCGCAGGTGCAGCAAAGCTCATGCAAGCTCAAAAGTTGAGAGCCTTTCTGGGCGTGTTTGATACTCGCATGCAGCGTACATATCGCCGCTTCGGCTCTCCGCCCCTCGTCTTAGGGTCTGAGAAAGATGTATCCGGCACGATCAGCGTAGGCATGTGGCAGTTTAATGCTCAGATTTACAGTCATTTGATAGAAGCCTCACTCTATGACCGTGGATCATATGACGATATGTACGCTCTATCACTTGACCGGGAAGATATGCCCGCTGGGCGTGAACTGCAAATCGCATAGTCTTATTTTCTCGGTATCTATGGTATGATGCGGTGATCGCCTCGGGATAGAGCTTGAAGACGCGCAGAGCACTTCAAGGAACAATAGGTATCTGAACAATTGGCGGACGGCAGAAGCCGTTCGCCAGGCAATCCCCCCTACAGTTAGTTGTATCCCAAAAGTAGAATTTTTCGGCAGGTGACCCGGCCCTCCGATCCGGACCTTACAGGTGTAGAAACCGTTTCTGTTTCTTTCTGTTGATTTGGTTGCGGTCAAGGCCTGCTGAGCGAAGCCCTTATGGAACTCAAGCAAAGCAGACCGGCTGGCACGGTTGAGATCGCTGTTGACGGTTGGTGCCAATCCGCCAAGCGATGTGTGTGGTCGTTACGTTCTATAGTAAATCCTCAAAGTTTAAACTAATTCCCGTGCTTCAGCGAGGTTGCCGAAGATGTGTTCGTTTAGGCACTCATCGCGCAATCGGCCATCGAAGCTTTAGATAAAGGTAACCTGCGCCGGTTTTCCTGGCGCGATATAGTGCCAGCCCACGCCCGTGTCTTGGCACTACGTCAGAATGGCATGCGATATCATTTCCGTTCCGTTCCGTTCCGTTTTCGGAGACGGTCATGTCGGGCTGGTCGCGTCTGCGGATCAGATCATCCAGTTCGCCGGTCATCCTCGCACCTGAAAATGAGCGATCGACTACAGTTGCCAAGGCTTCGCGCGTACGATTATGCACGATGTACAACACAGGAACTTCTGGCCATCTTCGAGGGCATCATAGACGAAGTCGAGCGACCAACGCTGATTGGCGCGACCCCGCACCAGAATGGGCCTGCGTTTGCCCAATGCCCGTTTGCGGGATCGCCTGCCCCGCACGGGACGCGTCGCTCAGGGTAGAGCCGGAACAGTTTCTTGTGCCCGCTCATCGCTGCAAGCAGCGACTGCCGGGTGAGAGTTCACTTCAAAGCCCTCTCTGGCCAATAGAATGCCCAAACGGCGATATCCGAACCGACGGCGTTCGTTTGTCAACTCACGCAGCCGATTACTCAATACATCATCACCCCGATGCTGCTTATCATACTGGAAGACAGGCCTGTCAGCTCACACGCCCGAAGTTTGAAGTGGTCCCACTTATTCGGACAGATTTGCAGCTCAGCTAAGATGCAATCTGGTTTCATTCCGCTCTTTGGGTTGGTTCTCTGTCGAAGAATGCGTCGTCCTGTGATCGTTTGTCGAGGCCCGTGTGGGGCTGCTCCGAGTTGTAGAACCCGATCCAGTCTTTGATCACGCGTTTGCCTTGGAAACCGTCCTGCAATTCATGCAGATAGACGGCCTCCTGTTTAAGGGACCGCCACAGCCTTTCGATGAAGATGCTGTCGAGGTATCGGCCTCGACCATCCATCGATATTTTGACATTTGCCTCGGTCAAGGTTGTAATCCAGGCTGATCCAGTGAACTGCGATCCTTGGTCTGTATTCATGATCTCCAGCTTGCCGTATTTGGTGATGCTCTCGTTCAATGGGTCGACATAAAAGCTGGCGTCCAACGTGCTCGACAGCCGCCACGCCAACACCTTACGCGTCGCCCAATCCATGATTGCCACCAGATACAAGAACTCGCGCTGCACCGAGATATGGGTGATATCGCTGCACCAAACTTGGTTTGGACGTGTGATAGGCAACTTCCGCAGCAGGTATGGATAAATCCCGTGCTGGGGATGCTTTTTGCTGGTGTTTGGCCCCCTGTAGATAGCCTGCAAGCCCATGATCCCCATCAAACGCCGCACCCGATGGCGACCTGGGTGGAACCCATTTCTCCGAAAATAAGCTGCAATCTGGCGGCTGCCAAAAAACGGGTAATTCGTAAACACACGGTCTATTCCATTCATCAGCTTTAGGGTTTCGTCATCCATGCCGACCGGCACATAATAAAGCGACGACCGGCTGATCTTGAGCAGTTGGCACTGTTTGGTCAGGCTCAGATCGGTGCGGTCCTTACAGATCTTCGCCTTGCGTTCGCTCGGGCTCATCGCTTCAGCCCTTGTGACAAAAAATCATTCTCTACCGCCAGCTTTCCGATCTTTGCATTAAGCTCTTTGACTTCGGCTTCGTTGTCTTCCGCGATCCTGATCTTGTCGGAAAACACGCCTGTCAGGCCGTCAATCGCTTGCCGTTTCCACGTCGTCACCTGCGTCGGATGGATCTTACGCTTGGCCGCAATCTCCTGCGCGGTCTTTTCTCCACGAAGCGCCTCAAACTCCACCGTCGCTTTGAAATTGTCTGAAAAACTGCATCTTTTGGTCATTTCTGTATCCTGTCTTCGAAGTTGGATACATCTTAGCACGCCGTCCAGTCTTGCCGGACCACTTCAGTTCAAACTAGCCATGCGATCTCTGAAGTATGAAGCGTGTAACTGCATGCCTGGGAAACCGGATCAGAGGCGAAGGCAAGCGCCAAGAAGTGGATCGACTTCCACAATCACAAACGCCCACATTCCGCCCTTGGCGGCAAACCGCCTGCCGTGGTCTACTGGCAGCGAATTGAAACTACCAACCCTTATCAGCAGGTGCAAAGAGTAGCTTTAATTACGCCAGATCCTGTCCAAACACTGGGGAGTAGCTCATTTTTCATCATCCTGATGATCTGTTCATCTGAAAATCTGCGTTTCACATTCCATCCTTTGCTCAGACGGCTTACTAACACCTCATTGGCATGATTTCAGGGGGTTGGGTAACCCACAAGAGTGTCACATATTCCCCTAGGTCACAGGATCTTCAATCGTATCTAATATTTCAGCGATAGCTACTGACGTAGTAGTTTCTAATTGGGTCGCCAGAAGTGGCAAACCGTTGGTCGCCGCAAATGTCTGCATATCTGCAAGCACTTCCAAAATCCAGTCAGATTTCATGGTATTTTCCTTATCTTGTGCATTTTTAAAGGTCAGATTATTTTGCCAACTACAGTCAGTTTATGGATGTAAACGAGCTGGCCTCCTGCTTGGTTAAGAACGGCATCTATTTTTTTATGAACGCGAAATGATTTGTCAATTTAACGCTAAGCTATGTTGAACAAATCAATTCACCGAGGGCTGAATTTTTCTATGCTGCGTTTCTTGAAAAAGATTCTCCTAACCAAATCATAGGTATACTTTGCAAACCGAAATTCGTTTAGGCGTGCGTTGCAAAGCAACGGGCTTTACTTCCCAAGTATTGACTTCAGCTCAATTCAATTATCTGCATTTAGGATAGCATAGAAAACTCCCGTTTTTGTGTTCGCTGCCAGAATGCCACTCAGTTGTATAATCCAATTTAACAGAGCGTTCGCTTGGGTTTATAAACCCTTAAAGTGAATTAATTTTTGAAGTGGACCCGTCCATTTTATGTGCCGCCCCAAGTTCTCGTTTAGGCCACTTTCCATTCGAAAGCGACGGAGCTTTTCCAGCCCAATGCTAAGTGCCGCCGGCGCGGATTGTAGAAGCCATGTGTGGACGCCCCTTTCAATGCAAGAAGTTTTTCGGATTGCTTGGAACAAGTGATCAGTGCAGTCGTGTGTCGGGCCTTTGAATGCGGCTTTCAAACGCCGCTGGCCTGTATGGTGTCCGTGGATCGGGTCCAAATCGTTGATGCGAGCACAAGGCTCCTGGCTTCTATCTGGTTTTCCCAACCCCGTCTTATGACCGTTGTTCCTTACTCTCCTTCGCCCTTCTCACATTGCCGGTTTACTCCAACGCATGGTGCAAAGCTTGTGCAGCCAGCGGTGGAATTCGATAGTCCTCTTTTGTGGTTGTTAATGCCCAAACAGTACGCGCAAGCTTGTTTGCCAGTGCAGTCGCCACCAGCATACGAGGCTTGCGCGCCGGCATCTTGGCAAGCCATGATCCAGGTGGTGGACCTTTCCGGATGGCCCAACGGATGACGGCCATTCACTGCCCGGCAGTGCATGTTTACATGAATGAGAGGGGCGCCTGTGATCAGCAATCGCCTTATATCGCGCTGTCCCATTTTTGAGGTTCTACCCAGGATTTGTCGCCCACCGGTCGACTTCTGCCTTGGTACAAGCCCGCACCAAGCTGCAAACTCACGCCTATTAGAAAATTCTTCCATTGGTGGCGCGAAGGCCTGAATGGTCGTGGCACACATAGGCCCAACTCCGGGGATCGTCATAAGCCGTGATGTTGCTTCATCTGTTTTTGCTCGGCCTTTGATCTCATGATCCAGCACCGCTATCCTTTCGTCAAAAAGAGCGATCTGATCAATGTATGCTTGGCAAAGGTTGAGAATTTGCGCGGGCAGGTCAACCGCGACTTCATCAAAGCTGGTTATCATACGTCTAAACTGAACCATCCCTTGAGCGACGACGACACCGTATTCTGCTAAATGCCCCCGCAAAGCGTTTACCAACTGGGAGCGTTGGCGGACAAATAAATCGCGTGTTCGAAAGACCTTGGCCTGCGACTGTTGTTCTGCGCTTTTGACCGAGACGTAGTGCATCGTCGGGCGCGATGCCTCCTCCGCGATCGCTTCTGCGTCATTTGCGTCGTTCTTTTGACGCTTCACAAACGGCTTAACGTAAACAGGTGGGATAAAACGCGCTTCGTGGCCAAGCTTGCCAATCTCGCGCGCCCAATAATGGGATGTGGCGCAAGCCTCCATCGCAACAATGCACTTTGGAAGCTCACTCAGGAACGCGGTAAGCTGAGGCCGCGACAGTTTCTTGCGGAACACCACAGAACCATCAGGGCTCGCCCCGTGCAGTTGGAAACTCCGTTTTGCTAAATCAATTCCTATTATGCTAACATTCTCCATGGATGCTCTTCCTTTGTGTAACAGTTTAAACTGCTATCATTCTGGCACATTGTGATGCCGCCGGGTGGGGCATCCACCCCATCATTGATGTATTCGAAGATGGCCATCTCGGCATGCCTCCTCGTTTGCCATGACTGGCGCAAGATCAATTTAGCCTTGATTGTCTTGAAGAAGGTTTCGACGGCTGCGTTGAAGCTCCTATATTTGTCAAACGGTGATTTGAGCCGATTTGGGCACGCAGGGCTGGCTGTAGATTTGCTGGACGATTTAGCGTTTCAAGCAACGAATGATCTCGCTTTTACGCTTCCCATCTTGTATGCGTTTCTTGACATGGGCGAGCGTTGGCGCGTGGCTTCGCATCCTGACGTTGGCGTCGCGGTATAGGGCTGCGTTGGCTTGCCTGTTTCTACCTCGGTTCAATCGAAAGCCACGTGTTTTTCTGCTCGACGCTGGGATAGGGCAGACGACTCATAGCTTTGCAAAATCGGCTTCGGAACGAATGCGTGTTGGATCGTTGCCAACGAGGATCAACATCTCTGCCACGGTCAGCATTGCAATCTCATGCGATGCCATCAAGTCTGGTGCGCGTGCAGTGACAAGGCGTTCCAGTTCCTTTTCGTGGCGGAACGCCGTGCCTAGCGTCCGGCACATCTCAATCGCAGATCTGAATATTTGCGCTACCCACCACAGTAACACCCGTAAACGCAGCCGATGAACTAATTGCGTCTTCACAAATCCACGTTATCGGATCACCGCGCCGACGAAGCGCTTCATTGTAAGTAGCCCAATTAGTCATGCGATACTTCAGTTTCGGGATCTTGCCACGCCAATCTGCGTTGAAATTGTGCGTCGTTTACAACATCCTGAAGGATACAAGCTGCGCCTAAATCAGATAGCAGGAGATTTGTGCAACAACGCCCCCTGAGGTATCTTCTTTAGAAAGCTCTACTTTTAACCACCATAATTTAAGGGGGGGGTCTCAACCACTACAAAGCATATTATGCCGCCATTGCTGCACTAGTATCTGGCTTTTCAAAGTTTTTTTGCTTTGGGGAAGAGAGACTTTAGGCGCTAGCCTGCGTAATGCAAATTAAATAGGTTCTTTGATTGTTCACTAAAGACTTCGCTAGTACTATATGGCGCATACCTATTGTGGCCATAAATCGTGCCACCTTCGTGAAAACCACGGCCACGAAACCGGTGAGATTTTTGCTGTCTTGGTATCGATCCATAAGCACATGATTGTTTGCAACATCTCTTTAACTTTGATCTACAGAAATATCTGGTGAGCGGCAAAACCGGGTAAGCTCGTCAATGCGACCTTTTTGCATATTTAGGAAACCGGTGGCATCCGGAAAGCTATCTTGAAAATCATATGTTGTCATTGTTGTGCAAGTTGTTGGACGGACTCGGCACGATCCAACATAGAGGTCTTTGTCGTAAATGACTAGGCAGCGGACTCATAAAACTCGATCCACAGCCTGACCGATGCCAGTTTGATCATCGATAGGAAATTGCGTGACGTCTTCTCGTATCGGGTTGCGATGCGGCGGAACGAGGCTTTCAGCCTGCCAAAGAAACGCTCGATTTTGTTGCGTTCCCGGTAGATTTCAGCATCAAATTCGGCGGGCAGTTTGCGGTTGGCCTTGGGAGGGATCACGTCAATAGCGCCCTGTTCCCAGATCAAGTCTGCGTCGTATGCTTTGTCTGCGAGCACATGTTGGCCAGGTTGCAAATTATCCAGTAACGTCTTGCACGGCGGTTCGTCATGGACTTGGCCGGGTGTCAATTCATATCGGATCGGCAGCCCATCCTGATTGGTAAGTGCATGTATTTTCGTGCCTAATCCGCCCCGTGAGCAACCTAAACAGCGGCGCGGGTCTTTTTTTGAGAGTCGTGGCGGAATGATGCGCGCGCACGCTGGTCCCGTCGACCATCACTGTGTCCACGTTATGCGCGTCGGCGATAGCACCCATGATCCGGTCCCAGTGGCCGCATAGCTCCACCTGTTGAAGCGGTTGTAGACCGTTGTCGGTGGGCCGTATTCGCTGGGCAGATCGGCCCAAGGGATGCCGGTGCGCAGGACGTAGAAAATGCCGTTGACCACGCGGCGGTCATCTACCCGCCTCTTGCCGCGCGTTTTGTTCGGCAAGACAGCTTTGATGAATTCCCATTCCAGATCGCTCATGTCTGATCGCGCCACTTGCATCCTCCCACCCGTTGTTTGGACGAAATGAATCACAAACCTTTGCCTCTAAACAAGAATTAACGAGTGTGCTGCCTAGACACTCGCTTTTGTCATCTTCGTACTCGTCGACCTCTTCACCGGATGCTGTTAAGCACAAATCCCATTGCAACCTGTCGATAAACTGGCGTCGACGATCCTTGAAAATTCCATTGGACAAGCGGGCTGGCAAATTATGACGATTAAAAATAGCACTTTGCATGTTCACCTCATGTTTTTACTGAGACGAACGTCTGCAAAGATGCTTGCATATTGTGTAAGCTATTATTTTTAATTATTAAATTTTTATGCTAAAATTTTCTATGTTCAGAAATATTATCAAAACGTTGCACTGAACTTATGAATTGACCACGATCGTTTCCGATATAAAAAACTGCGGCCATGTTTGTAGGATTCCCTAAAAATATGGTGCCGCCGCGGTACTACATTCAGCGGTAGTTTAAGCGTTTAGCAGATCACATCCATCGTCATCAGCATGATTCAGCCAAAATTAACTTAAAGCGTTCTATAAAATTCTTTGTATTCTGCAGGATAAACATGATGAATCATTGGGTAAAAACGGTCTTTGAAGACCTTACTTGGGGCAATAAAAACGTGTCAGAACAGTTGAGAAGTGACATTATGAGAATCGTTGAGATTTTTGAATGTAGCGATGTGCATCATTTCAGAACTGAGGATCTGGAAAACATGGCCAATGAGCTTTACGAGGCCGATAATGTGACAGAATTATCCAATTCAATGTGGAAAATCACAACAACGCTAGCTTTCCAAAACTTTGCGATTTTTGTCCTCAAACAAGGTCCGGGTATGGCTTTCAATCCGAAGATTTGTACATCATGCAATGCTAAATGGGTAGCACGCTATGTCGATCAAGGATACCAATATGTTGATCCTGTGATGACAAAGGCATCCGAAAATGACGGGTGCTTTTTGTATTCGGACCTGCCAGTCGGATCGCCAGTGGTTGAAACCTTTTGGCAAGATGCCGATCACCATAGGATTGGTAGGAATGGTGTATGTTTTTGCATTGCCCGACGAGATGGCTCGAAAATTGGCGTTTCTTTTTCAACTCAGGATACAGCAAATAAGGTCCAGGAAATATTTTACGCGAATAGTTACGACATGAATTTTATTGCCCAAATCGCTGCTGATGTATTTTGCTATGCGGCGACAGACACTTTGTTATCTGATGATACTCTAACTGAAGCAGAGTTACGTTTTTTATACGTGCTATCAACCAGCCCAAACCCGCAAGACGCAATAAAAGTAACTTCAAGTTTTGGTTCAAACACTTCATTACAGGCGTCAATCCGCGCCAAATTGGGAGTCGAAACGGTGTATCAAGCAGTTGCGAGAGCAGCAGCAAGAGGATGGTTTGATCAGCTTCCGTTCACTGAAGGCGACATCATGAAGTCTTTCCCAACACTGCAGCGATTGGAAGTCGGACAGGATTTTTTGGAGTGTTCCGCTGCAGAAAATGATGCAGTAAAGTCGCAATAGTCACCATCAAAAAGCAAGAAAACACGCTGTCTTTAGTCCGTTTTTTCAGGACTGTTGCGTTAATTTGCATCGCGCGAGAAGAGACGTGATGACGGCTGGATCATGCGATTTGAGCTACTCTTTGCACCTGCTGTCGCTGTACCCTAAATAATTAGATTCTGCGGGTTAGGCTCGCTTTTGGAAGTTTTTTGTACCCTTAAATACAATACTGTCCGTCGTCAGGGTTTTTGTGACCAAGAGCGGTCTAACCTAAGATAGAGTTTGGCTCATCTGACCTGAGCCCCAAGTCTCCTCCAAATTTGCGTATAGTCCGCCCAACAATGCTGTGCTACCCAAAGTGTCCCCGTTCAGGGCTAGATTTTCCGCACTTTTGCTGTGCTACCCAAAGTGTCCCCGTTCAGGGCTAGATTTTCCGCACTTTGATCACACAGACGGGCTGGATACGTCTTGTAATTTCATCAGCGCAGCTGGGACTTTGTTCCCGATTGCGCTGTGCGGTCGTTCTTCGTTGTAGTCTCTACGCCAAGCCTCCAACTTTTCGGCCGTATCTTCAAGCCCCATGAACCAGTGCGCGTTCAGACATTCTGCACGGAACCTGCCATTGAACGCCTCGATGTAGGCGTTGTCGGTGGGTTTTCCGGGACGTGAGAAGTCGAGCGTGACGTTCCTCTGATAAGCCCACAAATCCATGTCTCGAGAGATAAATTCGCTCCCATTGTCGACCCGAATGGTTTTCGGGTAGCCAATCTGACGGCAGACCCGATCCAGCGTCGTGACGACGTTCTCGCCTTTGTAGTTGAACCGCGCATCAAGTACCGGAACATACCGCGAGAAGGTATCGACCACCGTTAGAATACGGATCTTGCGGCCTGTTGCCAGTTGATCATGTACGAAGTCCATCGCCCAAACGTCGTTAGGCCGGACTGCGCCCTTGCGGTCCTCGCGCAGCTTGGCTTTGACCCGACGTTTTGGTGTCTTGTTACGCAGTTGCATGCCCAACTCCTTGTAAATGCGATATGTCTTCTTGGCATTGAGGTCCCAGCCCTCCCGCCGTAACAGCACATGCACACGCCGATAGCCAAACCGCACGCGGGTTGGCAAATCTCTTTGATCCGCTGTTCAATCGCGGCCTGGTCGGGTCGACGGAACCTGTACCGATATGTGCGAGGGTCGAACCGGATCAGCGAACACGCCCTCCGGATCGACACACGCCAATCAGTTCTGATCTCGTCAACCAGCGTTCGTTTCCGAGCAGGCCTTAGAGCTTTCGTTTCAGAACATCCTGCAGCATTTCCTTGTCCAGTGCCAAGTCAGCGACGATCTTCTTCAGCCGGGAATTCTCATCTTCCAACTCACGCAGCCGCTTCATGTCTGTCGGCAACATGCCTGCGTATTTTTTCTTCCAATTAAAATACGTCGCTTGGCTGATGCCAGCCTTGCGACAGATCTCAGAAACAGTCGTGCCTTCGTCGCCCTGCTTGATGATGAACGCCTTTTGCGCGTCCGTGAACTTCGATGCTTTCATGCGTTTCCGCTCCTCTCCCAGCTCAGGAATATCTAGCGGAAAACTCTAACCAAAAACGAGGGCATTTTAAGGAATCACAGCAACAAAAGGACGGACAAATGAAGGCACGATTCACGGACGAACAGATCATAGCAATGATCAAGGAACAGGGTTTGAGCGTTTAGCAAATGATCCGGGGGATCATTTGTAGCGAGTAACGGTGAGAAGACCACTGATGTATGTCGGCGGCATGGGGTCAGTTTAGCAACGTTCTACAAATACAAATCGAAGTACGGCGGCATGCATTGCCCGGCAACACATGCTTGCATGTGTGAGAGGGGAGCCGTCTGATGCGAAGCGATTGCGTGCATTGGAAGACGAGAACGGCAAGCTGAAGAAGCTGTTGGCTGAACAAATGTTGGACAACGCCACGTTGCGAGACATCAATTCAATAAAATGGTGACGCCTGCTGTGAGGCGGGAAGCGGTGGTTCACCTGTGCGAAGCGCACGGTGTGAGCCATGCCGCTGCCCCGGCAGGCGATTGCGCAGCAATCTGCCGGGAGGGGGCGGGCGTGTGACGTGCTGCAGATTGATCGATCAACGGTGCGGTATTTGTCGCGCCGTGGCGATGATGCCGAACTGCGAGATGCAATCAAACGCGTGTCTCGTGAACGGCGTCGGTTTGATTGCCGCCGCATCCATGTGATGATTGCGCGAGAGGGCTTTGAGGTGAACCACAAGAAAGTGCGGCGCATCTACCGTGAAGAGAAGCTGCAGGTGCGGCGCAGAGGCGGCAGGAAACGTGCTTTGGACACAAGAAAGCCGATGGTGCTGCCGGATGGCCCGAACCAACGTTGGAGTTTGGATTTCGTGTCTGACGCGCTGACAGATGGACGCCGGTTTCGTATCTTGGCGGTTGTCGATGACTTCAGCCGCGAGAACCTTGTACTGATTGCGGACACATCATTGTCAGGCCAGCGGGTTGCGCGTGAGCTGGACCGTGTGATCTCGGAGCGGGGCGTGCCAAAAACGATAGTCTCGGACAATGGCACCGAGTTCACCAGCATGGCAATTCTGAAGTGGGTTCAGGATACAGGCATCGATTGGCACTACATCGCGCACGGAAAGCCCCAGCAGAACGGTTTCATTGAAAGCTTCAACGGCAAGCTCAGAGATGAGTGCTTGAACGAAACATTGTTCGGCACATTGCGCGACGCCCGACAAACGCTGGAAGAATGGCAGGAAGACTACAACTGGCGCAGACCACATTCAGCTTTGGGCAACCTGACACCCATGGAATTCTTGCAGAGAAAGGCGATGGACAAGATGGCTGCATAAGGCCAAAGATTTAACCCCAAGGACTCCGCGCAAAGCTGGAGGAGACTTGGGGCTCAGGTCACTGGCCTTGCAACACCTTGAAGCGGTATTTCGTCGACCAGACGATGTGATAGCGGTGATAGTAAACGCAATGCTTGCCGGTCACATATTGCATGATCGTATCCTCCAGAAAATGAAACGTAAGCGGTGTTTTGACCCGACCTTCCCCTTGAGTTTTTGATCTGCGATTCCAGCCCTTGTATTTTTGCGAGGGAGTTTCTCCATGGAGATATCCGATGAGTTTCTCACGGATGGCGAAGAGGATCGTCGTAGGTGTCCGCGTTGGCCGCGCGATCTGAAGGCGCGGATCGTGGCTGAGACATTGGTTGATGGCGCGACGGTCAATGGGGTTGCAAGGCGTTATGGCTTCCGCCAATCACAAATCTATGCCCGCCAAGGCGTCGAGATCGAACGGTCTACTTTGGCCTCATGGGTCGGTAATGCAGCGCATGAACTGGTGCCGGTCTACGACGCGCTGCTCAGGCATCTGAAGACATCCACCAAACTGTTCATGAACGAGACACCAGCGCCTGTTCTTGATCCTGGCAGGGGCAAGGTGAAGAAAGGGTATTTCTGGGCACTGGCCCGTGATGATCGGGCGTGGACGGGGCCAGAACCGCCAGGTGTTGCTTTTACCTATGCACCGGGACGATCCGGCAAATACGCATCCCAAATATTGCACGGCTTTAGTGGCATACTGCAGGTGGACGGCTATGCCGGATACAACCGCGTGCTGGATCCACGGGACAATGAACCAATCCAACTGGCCTACTGCTGGGCGCACGCGCGACGGAAGCTCTATGAGCTGACCGAGAACAATGTCGCGCCCATTGCTGAGGAGGGTCTCAGGCAGATTGCGGCGCTTTATCGGATAGAGAGCAAAGCCCGCGGGCTGACAGCCGAAGAACGCCAGGCCATCCGGCAAGACCGATCCGCACCGAAGATTGCAGCGTTCAAAGAATGGCTCGATAGCTCACGTTCGCAGGTCTCTGCCAAATCCCCAACGGGTGAAGCCCTGAAGTATATCGCCAAATACTGGGACGGCTTGATCTTGTTCCTGACTGATGGCCGGATCGAGATGGGCAGCAACGCCGTCGAGCGCACCATCCGCCCCATCGCGAATGGTTGGTCATTATGCACCCCCTTTTTAAGTGCTTGTAAACATTGAAAGCTGCTGGTCGCTTTGTCTGCGACACGGGCGCTTTTTGCGGCGTAGTGCTTGTATTACCTGACCAGATTGTAGGTCTTCGGTCCTGATTTGGTAAGGCGCGCCATCGACAACCTGTTTTGCAGGCAGAATTGCGTCCTTGATCAGCCGTCGGATCACGTGATTGGTCACACCGAGCTCTTTTGCGGCCTCAGACATGGTGCGCCACGGGCTATCCTTGTCAGCGGAGAGGTAGCCGCGGATGTTGTTCACGCGCCTTATGGAGGACACGCGCTTTGCATTCCATGTTTTGTCCTGACCGGTGCGGATGCCCATGCGGTTCAGCGAGGCCGCAATGGATCCATCTGACCATCGCCCTGCCATCTCGCGGATGATCGCTAAGGCCTCCTCGCTGGTTTTTGCACCATGCTCGCCAGTCTTTGGTTTTTTGACCCGCAATTCCGTGTGTCGCCCGCCTTTCCAGTGGACGACCAGCACAATCTCACGGCTTGTGTCATCCACATCGGCGACGATGTCCTCGATCAAGGTCCGGAGCAGTTGCTGGCGAGCACGCATGCTCACCGTAGGTGCCTCCCATGCGGCTTTTAGATCCTGCGCCAATCCGTTCAATGCGCTTGGATCAAAGGTCTCGTGCGCGTCTGGAGAGCTCGCCATGCGTTCCTTGAAGGCTTGGACCCGCGAGAGAGCTTCCTCCCAGCGTTTCTCCAGCGTCGCGGCTATCAGGCGGTTCTCCGGGTCACACGCCGCATATCGACGTTCTGCAAGCGTGGCGTCATATTCCGCTTGCTTCAGTTCCAGCTCCAACAGCTGGCGTCGATCTTCCTCTGCATTGCTCATGTAGATTTGCGCCTGTAGCGCTGCCTCAATGGCCAGCGGGGCAACGGCTTGCAAAACGGCGCTAACAATGAGGGTCTCTGCGCGCGCACCACCGAATGTGAAGCACCGCTTTTGGCCCAAAAGCAGGTTGGGATTGTCACACCGATAGACAGGACGGTGTGTTCGGCCCGCATAGACAACGTGCAGCCGTCTCCCACATTTGGCACAGGACATGAGCCCGGCGAGCAAAGCTCGACCACCGCGGGCCGACTTTGTCCCACCGGCCTTGCCAAACGCATTGCGCGCGAGTTGCGCCTGATTGCGTTCATACGCCCCCAACTCGATATAGGCAGCGTGGTGGTCGTGGAGAACCACCTCCCAATCCTCGGGCGATTTGTGATTTTTGTAGCTGACATGGGCGCGGCCGTCCCTGATCTCCGTCTTCTTCCCAGTTTTACCATAAGCATAAACGCCTGCGTAGAACGTATTTTTGAGAATGCTGATGACATTGCGATACCGGATTGGCTGCCACTCAAAAGATGTCAGCCGGATACCGTCCGATGGCCGTGGAAAATGGATACCCTGATCAGCCATCGACAACAGGACCTGTCTGGCGCTGCCAAGTTCTTCAAAACGAGTGAATATCCCGCGTATCACCTCCTGAATCCGCACGTCTGGATCAAACATGATCCCGGCATCTCGGTCCCAAAGATAGCCAATCGGTGGGGTGTAGCGCAGTTCGCCACGCCTGGCCTTCGCACGGGCAGCGTCCAGCATCCGCGTTCGCAGTATCCCCAGTTCAAACTCGCTGATGCTGCCCTTCATGCCTAACAGAAGTCGGTCGTTCGGGAGGCGAGGATCATAAACGCCATCGTGATCCACAACGCGTGCCTCAACCATGCCACAGATCTCAAGAACATGGTGCCAGTCCCGTCCGTTGCGGGCCAATCGAGAGACTTCTAAGCAAAACACTGCACCAACTTCGCCAGAACAGAGAGCCGCAACCAAACGTTCGAATCCCGGTCGGACAGCGCTTCCACTCGCGGATATCCCGAGATCATCGTCGATGACATCTACCGCTTGGAAACCGTACTGGCGTGCAGAAGACACCAGGTCGTATTGCCGCCGTTGGCTCTCAAGATTGGTCATGACCTGGCTTTGTGTCGATTGCCGGACATAGACTATAGCCCGGCGCTGCAACAACGCAGGCGGCAATATTGCGATAGGTGTGAGGTCATTGTTACCCATCATTTGATCCCTCCTGTGTCAGGCTGGCCGCTTCCAGAAGCAATTGTGCAAGAGCCTGCCTCAGCATCTCTCGCTCCTGCTCGTTCATCGGGGCAGTCACTGGCGGATGAAATGGAAGAGGCAGTTGCGCCAGATTGGTTGTTCTGAGGGTGGTCATGTTCGGCTTCCTTCGATGAGTCGCTCTCATCAAAGCTTCGCCGAAAACCTTGCAATGTCAGAATTGAGGACAAATCCAGCAATCCGGCCACCGACACCTCCGGTGATCCCAATGTCATCAGCCCGCAAACTGTAGCATCCAGAACCCAGGCCGGAGCCATGACAGCAACGCCCGGATCTCGTTCAATCCCCACATACGTCCCATCGCCGCGCCGATAGGACCTATAGACTTTTACATTGGCACCAAAATATGCGTGCCACCTATACTGCACGCGATAAACTGACCCGACATGGGCAGAATAAACGGAAACTGGCCCTTCAGCGCAAGAACGCGCTCTTTGCAGGCCATGACGCCGGCGCGCAAAACTGGGCTGTCATCGCATCACTCATTGAGACCTGCAAGCTCAACAAAATCGAACCTCACAGCTACCTGACCGGTCTGCTCACGGCCATCGTCAATGGCCATAAAAAGAAAGACATTGATCAGCTGCTGCCCTGGAACTGGGCGGGCTGAAAAACCGCTTACAATGAAACTTCACCCTACGGCGGTTCATTTTCTGGAGGATACCATCATAAGACGATTCTTCACGCTAAAGCGATCCCGTCTGGAAGACGGGGGGTTTGGACCAATGAGTGGATACTAAACCGAGCCATTCACTTGCAGCTGACGATCAAATCAAAAAAGCTTTAGGGTCTTCTGGGCCGGCAGCTCTCTAGAGTATAAAGTCGTCTGCCGTATAGATGCCCGCAGAAACTTCAGACCCGTCTAATATCTGAACTGCGAAATCGACTTTTCCATCATCGTCCGTAAGAGCAAAAATCCAGGTCGTAGACCCTTCATTTTGCAGCCACAAAGAACCCGCTCCGTGTGATACCGCTTGCTCGAAAGATGCTTCACCCAAAAAAATGAATTCTTCAGCCTCCATCGTTGACGACACAGCATCAATTTGCGAAAGATCGAATATGTCGCCTCTATCTTTCCCAGCTCCATCGAAACCGTACACTAGATCAGACTTATCAAAGCTGGAGTCGGAAGTAGCAAGAAACTGGAAAGCATCGTTGCCCAAGCCGCCTCTGATTAAATCAACGTCAGCGCCACCGACGAGAATATCGTTGCCCAGCCCACCGATTAGGATGTCGTTCCCTGAGCCACCATTCAGGTAGTCAAAACCATCGCCTCCTCGGAGAAAATCCGTTCCTTCATTTCCAAACAATTCATCATTCTGAGTCCCACCCTCCAAAATATCATCTCCAGCGGCTCCAAATAGAATATCCACTCCCGACCCGCCGAAAATGCGATCTTCACCGGCTCCCCCAAACAGCATATCGTTGCCGTCTTCTCCAAAAATTTTGTCATTCCCAGCTTCGCCATAAATCGCATCGGAATTACGTCCGCCAAAAATGAAGTCATCACCAATACCGCCTCGGATAAAGTCATCACCGCCGCCGCCGCCGATTAAATCGTCACCTTCGTCGCCGAACGTTTTGTCGTCTCCTGAGCCTCCCCAAATTCTATCATTACCTAATCCACCGTAAATAAGGTCCGATCCAGCATTGCCAAGAATGATGTCTGAACCGTTACCTCCGAAGACTATGTCGTTGCCCCCTCCTGCATAAACTTGATCATCTCCGCTACCTCCATTTAAGGTATCATCACCAAAACCACCGTACATTAAGTCGTTGCCATCTCCACCAAACACTTCATCATTTCCAACTCCAGAAAATATCCTGTCATGACCTTCGCCGCCGCGAATAAGGTCACTTCCTCCACCTCCCTTAAGTAAATCCTCTCCTTTTCCACCCCAGAGTGAATCTGCACCATTCCCACCGGAAATATTATCACTTCCGTTACTTCCAAATGCTTGATCGTCGCCGTCTCCCAAAATTATAAAGTCATCACCAAAACCACCATTTACAATGTCATCACCTGAATACCCTCTCAACGTATCATTGCCGCCGCCGCCATAAATCAGGTCATTCCCCGTCGCGCCAGCGACGAAATCATCTCCGCTTCCTGCGAATATTGTGTCATCACCTTGACCTCCGTTAATTATGTCCGATCCCGCAAAGCCGTGTATCTTGTCGTTTCCGCCAAGCCCGGCAAGGACGTCACCGGCTTCTGCGCCCTCAATTAAATCGTCACCATCGAGAAGCCAAAACGGCATTGTAAAATCAGGGTCTACGCTCTTGATTTCAAGTATGCCTACGACATTCTCTGAGATCGATACGTTTGAATTTTCCCAAATTGCTCGCCCAGAATTTATAATTGAGTTCTGACTAATTGAAATTTCACTTGAAAATTCAGCGATATTTCCGACCCTTATGGCATCACGCATGATGTTACTTAGATGATTGTTTTCGACAGATATGTTATTGAAGACGCCCATTCCACTGTCGTCTACATGTCGATAAATTAGCACTCCAAACTCAGACGTATTTGATATGACGTTATCTACTATTTTTATACTGTGTAAGTTTGGATTGTCCGGATCTATCCTTGACTCGCGGGCTAGAACGATACCATTTGTTGCGTTATAGACCTCATTACCTTCAACTATAACATTCGAAATTGTGCGGCTTCCGGCATCGATATAAATTCCGTGCTTTTCAACATTGTGTATCAAATTTTCTGAAATACGGCCATTTGTAGCTCCAGCCTTAACGTCAATCCCGTACTGTTCAGTATTATGAACATGGTTTTTTTCGATCACAAATCCGTCTACACCTGCTCCCAATGTAATAGCTTCATTTTGCCCATTTGGAGTGTTTGTGTTGGTTACCTCATTATTCCTTATCATGACGTCGCGTAGATAAAAGGCGCCTACGTCCGCGAGTCCATTCATGTTTACGCCATTGACGTGAATCCCTGAATTAGCGGTCGTATTAATGTAATTATTTTCAATTACTATCGAGTTTTCAATGTTCTGAGAACCTTCAACATACACCCCAAAATTTGCGGCATTCTTTAGGTGAAATCCGGATATAGTTATGTAACTTTCGCCCGAAATCTCAATTAGTGCTCTATCATCAAAACCAGCACCGTTGATCACTACATCCCGGTTTCCGGAAAGCGATGTAATTGTAATCGGTGCTCCGGTTGCACCAGATTTAGATATATCGAAAGGTTGATAAATACCCGCTTCAATTTTAATTGTGTCTCCCGAATTTGCATAACTAATAGCGGTCTCAATATCCGAGAATATCAAATCAAAACCAGCAGCAGCCATCCCATTTTTTGAAACAAGTATATTTTTCACTCACATTACCCTTTTGCACTTTCCTGCATTTGGGATTTTGCTATCAGTGAGTTTTGGGTGACTTAGGTTGAGTTTTTGTCTTCAAGATGGCCATTGTTTAAACTTGTAAAGAGGTGATCGCAGCCTTTCAGGCCACTTGTTTTGAATAGATCGACTGATTTGTCTGACGTCGGCGCCTATGGGGCCAAATAGGGTCATTTGCTAAAAGAGTGTTTGTTGCTCATCGTAGCCACCAAGGAGTGGACGATGAGAAAGACAACAAAGAGCCCTGGCGAGAAGATCGTAAAAGACATCAAGCGCGCCACGCGCAAGCATTATTCCAGCGAAGAGAAGATCCGCATCGTTTTGGACGGCTTGCGTGGCGAGGATAGCATTGCCGAGCTGTGTCGCCGTGAGGGGATATCGCAGGGCATCTATTACAAATGGTCGAAGGACTTCATGGAAGCCGGTAAGAAGCGGCTGGCCGGCGATACGGCGCGTGCAGCAAACACCGACGAGGTGAAGGAGCTGCGCCAGGAGGCAAAGGATCTCAAGGAGGCGGTCGCAGAGCAGACGCTGGAACTACGTCTTCTCAAAAAAGGCATGACCGGGGATGGGGGCGACCACGAATGAGATATGCCGCATCTGAGAAACTTGAGATTATCCGGCTGATCGAAGAAAGCCATCTGTCGGCTCGTCTGACGCTGGCCAAGCTCGGCATTCCACGCACCACGTTTTATCGCTGGTATGATCGATATCTCCAGCGCTGTGAGGCTGGATTGCAGGATCAATCACCGAGGCCAAAGCACGTTTGGAACGTAACCGCTCCATTGCTACCGCAGCCTACGCTGCTTGACTGTTCGTCACTGATGCCTGTGGCGCCCAGTTCCACGGCAGCAATTCATCCAGCCTGTTGATCTTGTGATCGTGGATGCGGTCGAGAATGTCGGCGAGATAGGCTTGCGGATCGAGATCGTTGAGCTTGGCGGTTTCGATGATCGTCATGGCACGTGCCAGAGTTTCCGCGCCGGTATCGGCCCCAGCAAAAAGCCAATTCTTGCGTCCTATTGCCAGTTTCCGTTTATTCTGCCCATGTCGGGTCAGTTTATCGCGTGCAGTATAGGTGGCACGCATATTTTGGTGCCAATGTAAAAGTCTATAGGTCCTATCGGCGCGGCGATGGGACGTATGTGGGGATTGAACGAGATCCGGGCGTTGCTGTCATGGCTCCGGCCTGGGTTCTGGATGCTACAGTTTGCGGGCTGATGACATTGGGATCACCGGAGGTGTCGGTGGCCGGATTGCTGGATTTGTCCTCAATTCTGACATTGCAAGGTTTTCGGCGAAGCTTTGATGAGAGCGACTCATCGAAGGAAGCCGAACATGACCACCCTCAGAACAACCAATCTGGCGCAACTGCCTCTTCCATTTCATCCGCCAGTGACTGCCCCGATGAACGAGCAGGAGCGAGAGATGCTGAGGCAGGCTCTTGCACAATTGCTTCTGGAAGCGGCCAGCCTGACACAGGAGGGATCAAATGATGGGTAACAATGACCTCACACCTATCGCAATATTGCCGCCTGCGTTGTTGCAGCGCCGGGCTATAGTCTATGTCCGGCAATCGACACAAAGCCAGGTCATGACCAATCTTGAGAGCCAACGGCGGCAATACGACCTGGTGTCTTCTGCACGCCAGTACGGTTTCCAAGCGGTAGATGTCATCGACGATGATCTCGGGATATCCGCGAGTGGAAGCGCTGTCCGACCGGGATTCGAACGTTTGGTTGCGGCTCTCTGTTCTGGCGAAGTTGGTGCAGTGTTTTGCTTAGAAGTCTCTCGATTGGCCCGCAACGGACGGGACTGGCACCATGTTCTTGAGATCTGTGGCATGGTTGAGGCACGCGTTGTGGATCACGATGGCGTTTATGATCCTCGCCTCCCGAACGACCGACTTCTGTTAGGCATGAAGGGCAGCATCAGCGAGTTTGAACTGGGGATACTGCGAACGCGGATGCTGGACGCTGCCCGTGCGAAGGCCAGGCGTGGCGAACTGCGCTACACCCCACCGATTGGCTATCTTTGGGACCGAGATGCCGGGATCATGTTTGATCCAGACGTGCGGATTCAGGAGGTGATACGCGGGATATTCACTCGTTTTGAAGAACTTGGCAGCGCCAGACAGGTCCTGTTGTCGATGGCTGATCAGGGTATCCATTTTCCACGGCCATCGGACGGTATCCGGCTGACATCTTTTGAGTGGCAGCCAATCCGGTATCGCAATGTCATCAGCATTCTCAAAAATACGTTCTACGCAGGCGTTTATGCTTATGGTAAAACTGGGAAGAAGACGGAGATCAGGGACGGCCGCGCCCATGTCAGCTACAAAAATCACAAATCGCCCGAGGATTGGGAGGTGGTTCTCCACGACCACCACGCTGCCTATATCGAGTTGGGGGCGTATGAACGCAATCAGGCGCAACTCGCGCGCAATGCGTTTGGCAAGGCCGGTGGGACAAAGTCGGCCCGCGGTGGTCGAGCTTTGCTCGCCGGGCTCATGTCCTGTGCCAAATGTGGGAGACGGCTGCACGTTGTCTATGCGGGCCGAACACACCGTCCTGTCTATCGGTGTGACAATCCCAACCTGCTTTTGGGCCAAAAGCGGTGCTTCACATTCGGTGGTGCGCGCGCAGAGACCCTCATTGTTAGCGCCGTTTTGCAAGCCGTTGCCCCGCTGGCCATTGAGGCAGCGCTACAGGCGCAAATCTACATGAGCAATGCAGAGGAAGATCGACGCCAGCTGTTGGAGCTGGAACTGAAGCAAGCGGAATATGACGCCACGCTTGCAGAACGTCGATATGCGGCGTGTGACCCGGAGAACCGCCTGATAGCCGCGACGCTGGAGAAACGCTGGGAGGAAGCTCTCTCGCGGGTCCAAGCCTTCAAGGAACGCATGGCGAGCTCTCCAGACGCGCACGAGACCTTTGATCCAAGCGCATTGAACGGATTGGCGCAGGATCTAAAAGCCGCATGGGAGGCACCTACGGTGAGCATGCGTGCTCGCCAGCAACTGCTCCGGACCTTGATCGAGGACATCGTCGCCGATGTGGATGACACAAGCCGTGAGATTGTGCTGGTCGTCCACTGGAAAGGCGGGCGACACACGGAATTGCGGGTCAAAAAACCAAAGACTGGCGAGCATGGTGCAAAAACCAGCGAGGAGGCCTTAGCGATCATCCGCGAGATGGCAGGGCGATGGTCAGATGGATCCATTGCGGCCTCGCTGAACCGCATGGGCATCCGCACCGGTCAGGACAAAACATGGAATGCAAAGCGCGTGTCCTCCATAAGGCGCGTGAACAACATCCGCGGCTACCTCTCCGCTGACAAGGATAGCCCGTGGCGCACCATGTCTGAGGCCGCAAAAGAGCTCGGTGTGACCAATCACGTGATCCGACGGCTGATCAAGGACGCAATTCTGCCTGCAAAACAGGTTGTCGATGGCGCGCCTTACCAAATCAGGACCGAAGACCTACAATCTGGTCAGGTAATACAAGCACTACGCCGCAAAAAGCGCCCGTGTCGCAGACAAAGCGACCAGCAGCTTTCAATGTTTACAAGCACTTAAAAAGGGGGTGCATAATGACCAACCATTCGCGATGGGGCGGATGGTGCGCTCGACGGCGTTGCTGCCCATCTCGATCCGGCCATCAGTCAGGAACAGGCTGAAGGCCGCCTGCCGCGCGAGGCCGTAGCGGAAAGCTTTCGCCAGATCGCTTTTGCCCGGGATGCGCAGTAGCTGCTGTTCAGACCAGGCAAAGAAAGCCTCAACCTTGGGCAGGCTCAGCTTTTGACGTGCCGCATAGCGGACGTCGGCGGGTTGACCGTTGATGTCGCGCTCGATGTCGTAGAGTTTGCCGATCCGGTCGAGTGCCTCGCGGGCGATCTCGGATTTGGTCGAGAACCAGAAGTCGTGGAAGTCACGGCGTAGGTGCGCCCAACAGGCTGCTTCGCGCAAACGGGATATACCATCAAGATCAGGCGCGTAGAGTTTGGCATATCCCTTGTGGCCGTCCGCTTGCAGAATGCCGCGGACGTTGGCCAGATGGCCGAGAACGTGCTCTTCCTTCCAATTTGGTGCAAACCGATAGACAGAACCCGGTGGAGACGACCCCGCCCAAGGGCGCTGATCACGCACATAGGCCCAGATCCGGCCTTGTTTGACCCCTTTGCCAAGCCCTTTGTCGCGCTTTGAACGATCCAGCACCCGGATCGGCGTGTCATCCGCGTGAAGTAGATCGCTGCCCATGATGTCCGCCTCGATCAGTTCGATCAGCAGCGACAGTGTTTTCATGGCGCGCCCACACCAACCGACAAGCGTGCTTTCAGGAATGTTGGCACCCATGCGGGCAAATATCTCATGCTGACGATAGAGGGGAAGGTGATCGTCGAACTTCGACGCCAACACATGCGCCAGCAGGTTCGGACCCACCATGCTGCCTGGAAACGGACGGCTGGGTGCGGGCTCCTGCACCATCTTTTCGCAACGACGGCAGGATTTCTTGATGCGTGCGATCTGGATCACCTTCATCTGCGCCGCGATCATGTCCAGCAACTCGCTGACATCCTCGCCCACCACCCGCAGATCGCCGCCACAGTCGGGGCAGCAGGTGCCAGGATCGAGTTCGTGACGTTCGCGCAGGGTTGTATCCGGGACACGCGGCCGTCGACGAAGCACGGGCGCCTTGCCAGCCTCTTGCGACGGCTCATCCTGCCCTTCGTCTATAGGCACCTCATCGTCCTCGGCTATCGCAACCAGCAGGTCTTCGAGCGCCAGTTCCAGCTGTTCGATCTTCTCTGAGGATTTGCCAAAAGCCAGTTTCTGGAGTTTGGCGATCCGCAGCCGAAGGGCCTGAACCAGTTGATCGTGGACCCGCAAGGTCGCTGTGATCTTGGCGTTCTCTGCCTGCAATTCCGCGATCATCGCCTTCAAAACAGCGGGATCATCAGGAAGGTTTTCGATAGGTTTCGACATGCGCCTGATTACCAAAAAGAAGGCCGAAGCACCATATAAATAAAGCATATGCAGACCAAAAATCATCCCACACGCGCAGGCCGAGATCCCCAATCCGGACGCCGCCAGTCGATCCCCTCCCAGAGCATCGCGAGCTGCGCAGACGTCATCCGCACAGCCCCTTATTGGGCGCTTGGCCACGTTCCAGCACCTTGTAATAGAGACAAAAGCCTTGGCCATCCCAATACAGCAGCTTGATCCGATCACCACGCCGCCCCCGGAACGCAAACACGGCACCACTGGCAGGCTTTTGCCGCAGCACATCCTGGGTCAGAGCGGACAGACCCGCGATGCCCTTCCTCATATCCGTAGCGCCACAAGCCAGATAAACCCGAACCCTAGTTTCCGGACCGATCACGCCGCGTCTGCCGCTTGGATCAATCGTGTCAGCGCGGCCTCATGAATGGAACTATCGAACCGCAGACAGCGACCGCCCTGCAAGCGAAGCTCAAGTGGCACAGCGGGAGCCGGCTTCGGCTCAGGTGGTACTTCTGCAACTTGGAAATCAATCGGCAGAAAAACCGCACCCGCGCCCGGTGCCCACAGACCCTTTTTCTTCAACTCATGCCGCCATCTGTAAATCTGCTGCCGGGTCACATCGCACCTATGCGCAACTTGCGTCACCGTTGCCCCATGAATCCCGACAGACGAAACGATCGAGAGCTTATCCTCATCACTCTAACGTCGCCGCCGCTCAACACCAAGAACCTCGCCCCGCATGAAACCCTCCGCATAAGACACGTCACTAACGACGTCGCTATGCACGTGTCTTAAATCATCGCGCGGAAATCAGGCAGGCGGTGCCAATCGGGCGGTTACGTTGTATCGATGGAAGATTTGCAGTGGACATCTCGGAACGCGGCGATAATCCCAGGGTTACGCTCGTTGGCGACGATGGCACGGATGATGCGCACGCCAATCGCGTTCATGATGTCAGAGACACCATGGTGCAATTACAGTTTCATCTCGATCAGGGCCTTCTGCAAATGTTGGATATGTGCGGTCGCGTATTCGGTAAGCCGTTCGCGCTGGCACATGTAGGCACGCGATAGCCCATAAGAATACAGCTAACAGAGCCAGTTTGTATCGCTGATATCGGTTTTGCGGTTCGTCATGGCATATCCTCCGCTCAAGGCGAAGGGCGTGGGCCATGCAAGTTCGTCATCTTTCTAACCGGGATCGCTGCAACGGCAGCGTCACCACTCTTAAGTGCGCATCAGCCCATGTGCTAAGTTTTTTAACGGGGTCCAGCCCACCACTAAGCCATCGGCATCTGCCCTTGAGGCTCAGCATAGCACAGACTGTCCATACCGTGCATAAGCGGACCCCAATCCGGAGCTTTTTTGGAATTTCCCTCCTCCTTTAGAAAACAGTGTTCGCGTCGAAGCTGATCAAACTTTTTGGCGAGGCCTAAAGCCTCTTTCGATACCACGTCCGTATCTCGAGGCGTCGTCACCCATTTGTTCAGCCTCGACATGCCAATACCAAGATCAATAGTCACTTACTTACGCGTTGGTCGGTTGATCAGCGTAATACGCAGTGCTTCCTAGCGTAATTCGCTTTTCCGTTTCAGTCCGATAGTCTTTTTCTTTTGGTGCGGGAAATGCTTGCAAAAGGGCGGCCTCAAACCGTGACAGGTACAAACAGGTCAATCGGAAGCTTCATTTTTTGACCCGTTTAACTCGAGCTTAAGTAAAATCTGAAATACTTAGTCAAGAGTAATGAAATAGGTTTGGTCAACGGGATCGAAACTTTTCCAGCATCTCCGAATTCGAAACAATGAAGAGAAACCACATTTAATGACCGCAGGAAACACATTGCACCCGAAAGATTCAAATCGGGTTTGGAGACAGGACTTCTCCCGAGAAGTGAACCAAGCAAACAGTCTTTTGGAGTATACAGATTTTAGCAAGCTGTATGAGAAGCTTCGCAAGAAAACACCTCCAGACAAACCAATTCTCGTATTATTTGCTGACGCAGATAACTTAAAACAGGTGAATGACACTTTTGGTCATGAGTTAGGTGATGCGCTAATTGCGGAAATTGCAACTATTCTAAACGATAATTTGCCTTCTGGTTCAATAATTTGCCGAAAGGGCGGAGATGAATTTATTGCGTGTACGGCGGTCAAAAACTTCGAGACCGCTGAAAGAGTAGCTGCAGGTATCACTTGTATGCTCAATAATCGCCGATTCCTACTCAGCCATGAAGTACTATTAAGCTGTTCCGTAGGAGCAAGTATTTCGGTCAATTATGAATGTAGTTTACATACCCAATTAAAAAATGCGGATACAGCTATGTACTTGGCCAAAAGTAGCGGTAAAGGGCAATTAAGAGTATTCGACGAGCACGCGTGTTCTAAGCTTCTGATGGTGCAAGAGTTAGCGAAAGTTTTCTTTTCTGATTTAAAGACAAAACGGCTAAGCTTTTGCTTTCAACCTATTTACCGAATGTCTAATCGTCAGATAGTTGGTGCTGAAGCCTTGATACGATGGCACCACGAAAAGTATGGGATGATCTGTCCAGAGATTATTGTCGAAATCGCTGGTAAGTCAGGGCGGATGCGTGAATTGGGCGATTTTATTTTATCAGAGGCTTGTAGCGCCGCAATTCACTGGCCTTTGGATACCTTTGTAAGTGTAAATTTCTCCCCCTCCGATTTCCTACGTGCTGATTTCGCTGACTTCGTTTTGAGTGAACTGAGGGCTGTAGGGCTTGACGCAAGCAGGCTAAGAATCGAGATTACCGAATCGGAAAAGATGCTACTTACAGATGATGTCTTTTCGAACTTGAGTAAGCTTAGACAAAATGGCGTCAGCGTAGGTATTGACGATTTTGGTACAGGAAACTCGACAATGGCCAACATTGACAAAGTACCGGTTGATTTTGTCAAAATCGACAAATCTCTGGTTAGTGATTGCCACCAAAGGAAAAGCAGTAAGATTTTCATAAATGCTATAAGCAAGGTTTCAAGGCATCTAAAGTTAGAAGTGATCGCGGAAGGCGTTGAAACTGTTCAAGAATATGCAATTCTTCGGGGTTTAGGAGTAATATTTGCACAAGGGTTTTACTTTCATCGACCTATCTCTCCCGAACGCATGTTAAACCTCTTTTCTGTACCGATAACAGACTTTTTATGGACCAAGGATAACCTCTACCAGCCTGACTTGAGCGATTGAAGTTTCAATTAGCGTAATTTGATGGTGACTGCACGCCTTCGGATTTAAGGTTTCCACAACGTTCGCCCAAATAGCGGGAACAATCTGAAGCTCAACAACTTGCTGTAGTGACGGCGCCTAAAGCCAAGGTGGTGTAGTGTTTACTTTTGGTTAACAGGAATCGTTTAATCATACTTAACTCGTGTAACCATGTTTACCTTTTTTGACCGGTAGGTTTTGGAAGTTATCCAGATCTCGTGCGCCAGCGTATGCTGGGCGTGAAATTCTGGCAATTCTGTACTTTCTTTGAGGGAGTAAAAGTATGACCAAGGAAGAATTCATTAGCCGTCTTAATTTGGCAATTCTGATGGCGGAAAGCAACGGGTTAAGCGAAACCCGCCTAGCTCTGATAGATATTCGATCCCAAGTCATGGGCTTATCTAGTGAGTATCTTTTGCATCACTCAAACCCATCAACAGCATCTTTAAGACTTTGTTAAATTTTCTGCGATGAACTGAATCCTGTTCAAAACACCTTGGGAAGGGTGCGTGCCAGCGATACAAGGAAGCTTAGGGATGGAAAATGACAATGAATGGGTTCTGGAAGTTTTGTCGGACCTTAAAGTTTACGCGGAAGAAAATGATTTACCCATGCTTGCGGAGTTTTTCTGTGTAGCTGAAAGTGTTGCACTAAAAGAAATCTCGCTCAAAGCTGGAACCTCAAAAAATAGTGTTGCTCAAGGACGAAGCAGTCTGCCTTAGTGACAATGTAAAGCTGCTAACAACCTAAAGTATTTCCGTCTTTAGGTGGGATTGCCTGCGTCTCCTCTGCTTTTGCCATAAGGAGTGAACGGGCTCGTACGACATCTACGGATATGCGCTCGCGGCGCAGACGGGTTAGTCGCAGGGGAGCAGCTCAATCCCAATAATCTGTTCTTCGCTGAAACGTAAGCGGTGTTTTGACCCGACCTTCCCCTTGAGTTTTTGATCTGCGATTCCAGCCCTTGTATTTTTGCGAGGGAGTTTCTCCATGGAGATATCCGATGAGTTTCTCACGGATGGCGAAGAGGATCGTCGTAGGTGTCCGCGTTGGCCGCGCGATCTGAAGGCGCGGATCGTGGCTGAGACATTGGTTGATGGCGCGACGGTCAATGGGGTTGCAAGGCGTTATGGCTTCCGCCAATCACAAATCTATGCCCGCCAAGGCGTCGAGATCGAACGGTCTACTTTGGCCTCATGGGTCGGTAATGCAGCGCATGAACTGGTGCCGGTCTACGACGCGCTGCTCAGGCATCTGAAGACATCCACCAAACTGTTCATGAACGAGACACCAGCGCCTGTTCTTGATCCTGGCAGGGGCAAGGTGAAGAAAGGGTATTTCTGGGCACTGGCCCGTGATGATCGGGCGTGGACGGGGCCAGAACCGCCAGGTGTTGCTTTTACCTATGCACCGGGACGATCCGGCAAATACGCATCCCAAATATTGCACGGCTTTAGTGGCATACTGCAGGTGGACGGCTATGCCGGATACAACCGCGTGCTGGATCCACGGGACAATGAACCAATCCAACTGGCCTACTGCTGGGCGCACGCGCGACGGAAGCTCTATGAGCTGACCGAGAACAATGTCGCGCCCATTGCTGAGGAGGGTCTCAGGCAGATTGCGGCGCTTTATCGGATAGAGAGCAAAGCCCGCGGGCTGACAGCCGAAGAACGCCAGGCCATCCGGCAAGACCGATCCGCACCGAAGATTGCAGCGTTCAAAGAATGGCTCGATAGCTCACGTTCGCAGGTCTCTGCCAAATCCCCAACGGGTGAAGCCCTGAAGTATATCGCCAAATACTGGGACGGCTTGATCTTGTTCCTGACTGATGGCCGGATCGAGATGGGCAGCAACGCCGTCGAGCGCACCATCCGCCCCATCGCGAATGGTTGGTCATTATGCACCCCCTTTTTAAGTGCTTGTAAACATTGAAAGCTGCTGGTCGCTTTGTCTGCGACACGGGCGCTTTTTGCGGCGTAGTGCTTGTATTACCTGACCAGATTGTAGGTCTTCGGTCCTGATTTGGTAAGGCGCGCCATCGACAACCTGTTTTGCAGGCAGAATTGCGTCCTTGATCAGCCGTCGGATCACGTGATTGGTCACACCGAGCTCTTTTGCGGCCTCAGACATGGTGCGCCACGGGCTATCCTTGTCAGCGGAGAGGTAGCCGCGGATGTTGTTCACGCGCCTTATGGAGGACACGCGCTTTGCATTCCATGTTTTGTCCTGACCGGTGCGGATGCCCATGCGGTTCAGCGAGGCCGCAATGGATCCATCTGACCATCGCCCTGCCATCTCGCGGATGATCGCTAAGGCCTCCTCGCTGGTTTTTGCACCATGCTCGCCAGTCTTTGGTTTTTTGACCCGCAATTCCGTGTGTCGCCCGCCTTTCCAGTGGACGACCAGCACAATCTCACGGCTTGTGTCATCCACATCGGCGACGATGTCCTCGATCAAGGTCCGGAGCAGTTGCTGGCGAGCACGCATGCTCACCGTAGGTGCCTCCCATGCGGCTTTTAGATCCTGCGCCAATCCGTTCAATGCGCTTGGATCAAAGGTCTCGTGCGCGTCTGGAGAGCTCGCCATGCGTTCCTTGAAGGCTTGGACCCGCGAGAGAGCTTCCTCCCAGCGTTTCTCCAGCGTCGCGGCTATCAGGCGGTTCTCCGGGTCACACGCCGCATATCGACGTTCTGCAAGCGTGGCGTCATATTCCGCTTGCTTCAGTTCCAGCTCCAACAGCTGGCGTCGATCTTCCTCTGCATTGCTCATGTAGATTTGCGCCTGTAGCGCTGCCTCAATGGCCAGCGGGGCAACGGCTTGCAAAACGGCGCTAACAATGAGGGTCTCTGCGCGCGCACCACCGAATGTGAAGCACCGCTTTTGGCCCAAAAGCAGGTTGGGATTGTCACACCGATAGACAGGACGGTGTGTTCGGCCCGCATAGACAACGTGCAGCCGTCTCCCACATTTGGCACAGGACATGAGCCCGGCGAGCAAAGCTCGACCACCGCGGGCCGACTTTGTCCCACCGGCCTTGCCAAACGCATTGCGCGCGAGTTGCGCCTGATTGCGTTCATACGCCCCCAACTCGATATAGGCAGCGTGGTGGTCGTGGAGAACCACCTCCCAATCCTCGGGCGATTTGTGATTTTTGTAGCTGACATGGGCGCGGCCGTCCCTGATCTCCGTCTTCTTCCCAGTTTTACCATAAGCATAAACGCCTGCGTAGAACGTATTTTTGAGAATGCTGATGACATTGCGATACCGGATTGGCTGCCACTCAAAAGATGTCAGCCGGATACCGTCCGATGGCCGTGGAAAATGGATACCCTGATCAGCCATCGACAACAGGACCTGTCTGGCGCTGCCAAGTTCTTCAAAACGAGTGAATATCCCGCGTATCACCTCCTGAATCCGCACGTCTGGATCAAACATGATCCCGGCATCTCGGTCCCAAAGATAGCCAATCGGTGGGGTGTAGCGCAGTTCGCCACGCCTGGCCTTCGCACGGGCAGCGTCCAGCATCCGCGTTCGCAGTATCCCCAGTTCAAACTCGCTGATGCTGCCCTTCATGCCTAACAGAAGTCGGTCGTTCGGGAGGCGAGGATCATAAACGCCATCGTGATCCACAACGCGTGCCTCAACCATGCCACAGATCTCAAGAACATGGTGCCAGTCCCGTCCGTTGCGGGCCAATCGAGAGACTTCTAAGCAAAACACTGCACCAACTTCGCCAGAACAGAGAGCCGCAACCAAACGTTCGAATCCCGGTCGGACAGCGCTTCCACTCGCGGATATCCCGAGATCATCGTCGATGACATCTACCGCTTGGAAACCGTACTGGCGTGCAGAAGACACCAGGTCGTATTGCCGCCGTTGGCTCTCAAGATTGGTCATGACCTGGCTTTGTGTCGATTGCCGGACATAGACTATAGCCCGGCGCTGCAACAACGCAGGCGGCAATATTGCGATAGGTGTGAGGTCATTGTTACCCATCATTTGATCCCTCCTGTGTCAGGCTGGCCGCTTCCAGAAGCAATTGTGCAAGAGCCTGCCTCAGCATCTCTCGCTCCTGCTCGTTCATCGGGGCAGTCACTGGCGGATGAAATGGAAGAGGCAGTTGCGCCAGATTGGTTGTTCTGAGGGTGGTCATGTTCGGCTTCCTTCGATGAGTCGCTCTCATCAAAGCTTCGCCGAAAACCTTGCAATGTCAGAATTGAGGACAAATCCAGCAATCCGGCCACCGACACCTCCGGTGATCCCAATGTCATCAGCCCGCAAACTGTAGCATCCAGAACCCAGGCCGGAGCCATGACAGCAACGCCCGGATCTCGTTCAATCCCCACATACGTCCCATCGCCGCGCCGATAGGACCTATAGACTTTTACATTGGCACCAAAATATGCGTGCCACCTATACTGCACGCGATAAACTGACCCGACATGGGCAGAATAAACGGAAACTGGCCCTTCAGCGCAAGAACGCGCTCTTTGCAGGCCATGACGCCGGCGCGCAAAACTGGGCTGTCATCGCATCACTCATTGAGACCTGCAAGCTCAACAAAATCGAACCTCACAGCTACCTGACCGGTCTGCTCACGGCCATCGTCAATGGCCATAAAAAGAAAGACATTGATCAGCTGCTGCCCTGGAACTGGGCGGGCTGAAAAACCGCTTACAATGAAACGGCTTCTCTTCATCGTCTGTCTCCTCAGTTGGAGAACAGGGTAACCCTAAACGCCAGACATTTCAGGGGAGCAGGTCACATCGTGTCCAAATCAAAGACTGAACTATGGCATCGGATCCTAACACATTAACCGCGACAAATCAGCCTCCGGCAAACCCGGCGTGGATCAGCATTCACGTTTTCTTGTAAAATCAGTCGTTTGAATCATTCTCGCACTCAAGTCCAATCTCCTCGGAGAAGCCGGAGTATTGGGGTTGTGATTGTTGAAGTGCAGAACCTTCGTAATACTTGGAAGATAACTGATGGTCTGTCGATTCGACACCACTCAACGTGTTAAAGGTCTTCAATATTTCTTTCGTATCATATGGGAGAGTGTTGAACCAATTCCGCGAGGCTGCAATTGCGACAGCTTGATATACGGTGTCGACGCTTAATTTTTTTCTAATCGATACTTGCAATGACTTATTAGAACCAAAACTGGGCGTTATTTTCAATGCTTCTTCTGGATCAGCACTGGTTGCTAAAACATGGAGAAACCTCAACTCATCGACGGTCAAAGTATCATTCTCAAGGGACGAGTCAGATGCAGCATAGCAAAAGGCATCCACCGCCGACTCCGCGATAAACCGGAGATCGTAGCCGTTGAGACGAACAGCTTCTTCAACCGCGGTGTTAGTATTCAAGGTCGTAAAAGAGACTGCGACGCGTGTTCCATCACTGCGTGTCATAGGAAAACATACGCCATTCCTTCCGATCCGATGCTTTTCTGCGTCTCTCCAAAAACACTCAACAGCGGGTGCAGTGCCCGCCAAGTCTGAGTACAAAAACCAATCATCCGAGATAGATGCTTTTGACATCACAGGATCAACATACTGATAGTTGCTTTGTATATATCTTGCGATCCATTCGTCATGGAACGATGTGCATATTCGGGATTTAAATGAAGAGCCTTGTCCTTGATGCAGAACAAAAATCGCGAAATTCTGAAAGCCGGTCGATGTAGCTGCTCGCCACATAAGTTCGGATAGTTCCTCCAAATCTACAGTGTCGACCAGATGATCACAAATCTGCTCTAGTTCTTCGGTTCGAAGGAGGTGGACGTCACTATTTTCAATCAATTGAATGATTCGATTTATGCCTTCCATGGCATTGCTGGATCTGTCTTGGTCGCCCCAAACCGGATTTTCACAGACGGTTCTCACCCAATGCTTCATCATACTAAACCTCACAAGTAGATAGATTTTTATAGATACTGTTAAGTTAATTTAGGCTGAATACTGCTGATAAAATTTGATGCATTGACTTTTGTGTAAAAGAATAGTTCCGGGCAGCCCTGTACGACGCCTTTTTTTCATGGGGTGCGGCATTTCTTGGAGGTAATATCTGTTAATATGCCTATGGGTTTTTGAGCAGAAAATCAGAAAACCCTTGGCAACCAATATGAACAAGAAAATCAAGAGAAAGTATATTTATTATTTAATAACAATTGGTTATTTCCCCGTTAAGTCCTGATGCGCACGTTGCCCTCAATGAAACAAGAGGTGAACATGCAACGACTAATCAGCCGCCGGCAAAACCTATCTCCGCGCATAACAGACAGCATTTTTATGGATAGAGGGCGTCAGTTTGTAGACAGACTGCAGTGGAGCCTACGCGTGACGCAGCAAGGGCATGAGATTGACGAGTACGATGATGATCAGAGTGAGTACCTGATCGTTCATCGTCATGGGAAGCACATGGGTTCGTGCAGAGTACGACCAACCACTTGCTCGACTATGATTGCAGATCACTTTCTCGATAGCTTCCCAGGAGCCGCGGAATTTTTGAGGCTACAGAAAGGTCGGCTTTTTGAGCTCACACGTTTTTGTCGCGCGCCCGACATTTCGGTGGATGAAAGTAAAGTAATGCTCGAAAATATTTCACAGCTGATGGATGAGTTTCGGGATCAGCATAAACTCTGTGGATTTGTGGCTGTCGTATTTCCACATGTGGCACGTTTCATGGATAAAATTGGGATGAGATATCTGTTGATTTCAAAATCTTCTATCAGCGGTGAAAAAGCTTACTTGATATGTATCACGCAAGCCACCACACCCGCGAAAAACCAAAAACCCAAAGCTATTGGCGAACCTGTAGATACCCCACGGGTGGAAACTGAAAGGAATTTGGTCGCTGCATGATCAGAGGTAATGAATGTGGGCTGGAAGTGTCGTTGTGCCCTAATTAAAGAGAGTAGCAACTAATTTTTCCAGGACTTTTCAATGGCTGCTTGTACCCCTATTGATGGCACTGGGGAGTGGAAAGAGACTGGGGATACTTTTCGTTTTCCGTGTAGTCTTCTTCTTTATTTGCAGGAGGCTTAGCGATGAAATTCAGGATCAAGTTGGAGACGGAATTTGGTTGGGGCGAGACGCGATCACATGAGATTTGTACGCTGGAACGCCGAACGTTAGATGCGTCGAGCGAAGACCTTGGGCTGTGTCTGGCCGAGGCAAAATCGCTGCTGAAGGAAGTTCAGTGTACGCTACTGCAGGATCAGGTCGAAGAGATCAGCGAAATCGAGCGCGTCTGTCGTTTCTGCGGAACATATCTACTGGTTCATGATCGCCGCCGACGTCGCATCGACACGCTCTTCGGTCGGGTGACCGTCGAGGTACCGCGGGTTCGGATGTGCATGTGTGGGCTGCCGGGATTTCCTACGCTGAAAGTCGCGCGGTCTCCTCTGACCCGTCTCTTGCCGGACCATGCCGCGCCAGAGCTTCGGCGATTGCAGGCGGAACTGGGTGCGCGCCATAGTTTTCGGGAAGCGGCAAAGCTTCTAAATGAATTGACGCCTTGCGCCAGGCAGAACCATGTTACGATCCGCAATCGGCTCGCGACCACAGCTGACAACCTTACGTCCAACGAACGCTCTGCGACAGAAAAAGCCGATCATCGCTCAAAGCCATCCGATCTCTCGGTATTTCTGGATAGCGCTTACGTTCGGTCAAGACCAGAATATCAGCGTCGGAACTTTGAGATTGTCGTTGGCTCCATCGAGAGCAAAGGTGGCGAGAAACGCCGATTTGGTTTGAGTGTGATCGGCGTGAGCAATCCGGGAGAGTGTCTGCGAAGGAATCTGGAAAGCGCCGGATGGCGTGTTGGCACTACTTTAACAGTTTTGTCCGATGGTGACCCTGCACTACGACGACTGGTGCGCGACGCCACCGGTGCGGAGGTCAATCACATCCTTGACTGGTGGCATATTTCAATGCGCATCCGCCATGTGGAAACGACATTTCAAACCCTGTTTTCTCTGCTCGGAGGTGCTGACGGTCTGACGGTAGAGAAGCTGGTACAAAACTTGCGTTGGCGCATTTGGCATGGCCAAACGGCTCGTGCGCTGGAAGCGATTGAAACGCTTTTCGGATTTGGCATGCGCGTCCGAGGCCAGACGGTTGGCAGAACGAATGACGCAGCGCTTTCGGCAGTTGCGCGCACAATGGAACTGAGAACCTACTTGGAATACAATCGCGCGGCGCTTGTCGATTATGATCAAAGACGCCGTTGCGGGAAAGCGGTTTCGACATCGCGGGCTGAAGGATTGGTCAACGACATCGCCAACGCTCGCATGGGCAAAAAGCGCCGGATGCGCTGGTCCCCAAGTGGCGCACATCGAGTGGCAACGGTTAGGGCCGCAGTCCTAGATGGAAGGCTTCGACAGGGCCAGCTCAGAGCGGCTTAATCCCCACATTCTTTCCACTCCCAAAGGGTGCTGACCATGTTCTTGGTGAGGGCATGTTGCCAGCATCAAATGCACGCTCTCATCGTGCGCCTAACTGGGAACAATCGCAACGACCGGACTCGCCTCAAGTCAGGCATACGTCCGGTGCTGCAGATTGATTATTTGCGCGTGCTACGGGTCCGTGGAGAAGTCTCGAGCAGCCGAATGGGTGGGTGGCCTGGTCACGCTTGTCACTTAAGTTAGTCTTCTTGAGGTAACCCGTCGTTGATGGAATAATAATCGCCTTTGTTTGCAACATAGATGTGCTTTTCGAGCTTCAGACCGGTGTCACCGTCCAATGCGCCAAGCGCTATGTTGATCGTACTTTCGTCATTGGGCTTCCAAAACAAAAACGAACCACAGATTGGGCAGAACCCTCGTTTCCCAGCGGAGCTCGCTGCATACCAACTAACGTCTCCCGAAAAGCTAAGGTCAGAAAAATCGACATATGCTGTCGACCAAATCCCGCCTGATTGTTTTCGACACTGGGAACAATGGCACATTACGGGCTCTTGAGGGGTGACCGTCGTGGTAAAAGTCACCGCACCACATAGGCAGCTTCCCCGGGCCATTTAAGAGCTCCTTCCAATTCTATTCGAATAGCAATGTTGCAAATTTCGATATCTACTACTGACGTCACTATGGAGCATTTCCCACAACAACGATGGTGGATAAAGCACCCTATGCAGTCATTTTTTCTCATTCGAATGATTGGAAAAGTTGAGGAAGGGCCGACTTTAGTCTGTTGTACCCAGTTGCGCAAAAACAGCGTGGATTAGGTATCAACAGATGGATATGCATACTGCTCTTGATCGATTTGAACACTGGCCATGCAATCGTAGTTAGTACGGTTGCTTCAACAAGCGTCGCTGAATTAGCAGCCTCTTTTGTAAGAATATTTACCGTAAGATAGATTACAGCTGATCGAATGGGTTTACAACCGACACCCCAGTTGGGATGAAATCGGTTGTGTTACGCGTCGCAACTCTTGCGTCATTGTTGAGGGCAGTTGCGGCGATCATTAAATCTGCGCCTGCATGGCCTAATGTGGCGGAGAGTGCGCCCCAAGTTCGCGCATCTCGGGCCGAGAACTCGAGGATCCGGTCTGAGAACTGCAACTCAGTGGCGTTTAGCCAAGTTCTGAGAGCTCGGGCGAATTCTGGGTTTTTCTTTTCCTGAAGAACGACTCCCCGCTCGATCTCTCCTAGCGTAATGGCGCTCAGGAAGAGATCAGTTTCTCGCTGAGCCCTCAACCAACTCGCAACTTCTGGATATTGAGCCGGTTTTCGCAAACCGGAGATTACATTCGTGTCGAGGATTATTCTCACCACTCAACGTCTCGCGGGCAAGACTGCAACCGTTCGAAGTCATCACCGGGGAAACTGAGAAGATGATCCTTGAATGTGCCTCGATTGTCTGCAGCAGCACGTTGCAAGCGTGCGTACTCGCTGGCAGACAAGATCACGACTGCTAGTTTCCCGCGCTTCGTAACTTCTTGTGGTCGACCAGCCAGCGCTTCTTCGACAACCGAACTGAATTTGTTCTTTGCGTC
Source organism: Roseobacter litoralis Och 149 (assembly GCF_000154785.2). Lineage (NCBI taxonomy): Bacteria > Pseudomonadati > Pseudomonadota > Alphaproteobacteria > Rhodobacterales > Roseobacteraceae > Roseobacter > Roseobacter litoralis. The sequence continues at coordinate 3,672,396 of NC_015730.1, read as the reverse complement.
CTGCAGTGTCCACATGAGCAATCTCCTTACGGCTAGATACCTGTCTAGACTTAGAATGTCAAGTGGTGCAGAGTGCTCACGATGGCAAATAACTAATGACTTTACAACGTCTCTTCAAAATACCTGTAGACTGAATGGACATCCATTCCGAAGGCGTGCTCGAACGCGCGTTTCCATCCAAGTTCTGGCGTCTTCTCCCAGAATACGAAAATGGATTGTAGTGAACTCTCGTTCACAAGGATAAGGCCAGCCATGCGGCTGTAGTCGGCAAAGTCGATTTCGGATGACGTGGTCTGTCCGTTGAACGATTTAAGCCGAGTACCAGAGTATTCATGCTTTCCTTTTTGTTGTAATATATTGGATGCTAGGGAGATGTTTGGGTTTGCGAAGCTAGCATCAATTGCCATAGCCAGCGCCTCAGTCAACCACTTTGGCCCCCGCTGTTGGATATGGAGCTGTCCCGCTTTAGTGCCGCCCCTAGTGCTCGTTTAAGCCACCTTCCGTTCGAATGCGACAGGGCTTTTCCATCCCAGTGCTGAGTGACGGCGGCGTGGACTGTAGAAGCCGTTGATGTATTCAAAGATTGCCATCTCAGCGTGCCGCCTGGTTTCCCATGACCGCCGCCAGATCAGCTCGGCCTTGATGGTTTTGAAGAACGTCTCGACAGCCGCATTGTCGTAGCAATTGCCCTTCCCAGGCATCGACACCTTGAACCCATGTTGGCGCAGAATCTTTTGATAGTCGTGAGAACAATATTGGCTACCGCGATCCGTGTGATGGATGCAGCCCTTTGGTGGCGCACGGAATACGATGGCCATGTTCAACGCCCGTATCGCTAGATCACGCTTCATGCGGTTACTGACGGCCCAGCCGATGACACGGCGAGAATGCAGGTCCAAGATCACAGCCAGATACACCCAGCCTTCACGGGTCCAGACATAGCTGATGTCGCCCGCCCATTTCTGGTTTGGCGCATCTGCCGCGCAGTCACGATCCAGTAGGTTCGGTGCTATATTGAACTTATGATCTCTATCCGTCGTGACCTTGTGTTTGCGTGTTCTGACCACTGATATGCCGTTCTGGCGCATCCACTGCCCGACAGGCGATTTGGCAAAGCCAAATCTGCCGAGAGGGGGCGGCCAACACGGCGGTGACCGATATCCAGGCCAATCTCTTTCAACTCCTCAGTCATGCGCGGCCTGCCATAGCTGCCAAGGCTCAGACGAGATTGTTCTTTGATGTGCGCCAGCGTGACCAAATCAGACCGCTGTCTGCGACTGGCTGGCCGGCTTCGAAATGCGCGTAGCCCGCGTGTGCTGACGCCAACGACATCACACAGCCGATTGGTGGGGAAGCTCTCGCTGTGTTCTTCAATGAACCTAAATCTCATTGCTTTAGGCCCGCGAAGAACTGGGTGGCCTTTTTTAAGATCTCCCTCTCCTCCTTGAGAATACGGTTCTCGCGGCGCAGCCGGTCATTCTCTTGAACGAGGCTCATATCCTCTTTTGACACCACATCCGTGTCTCGATGCGCTGTGATCCACTTGTTCAGTGTGGACATACCTACACCCAGATCGTCAGCCACCTGTTTGCGTGTCAGCCCACTGGTCAGCGCGATACGCACCGCATCTTGGCGAAATTCGTCCGTCCGTTTCAGTCCCATAGTCAGTCTCCTTTGTTGCAGTAAATGCTATCAAAGGGGCGGCATCAAACCGCGACAGGTCCAATACAACGCACCCGACTCCAGTACATCGCATGTTTGGCTGCTGGGCTCCTGCCGATCAAACTGGTGAACCACCACTTTAAGGCCTTAGGCAGGGGTCACCACATTCATAACGCGGTGTTTTTTGATCATGCGTCAGCCAAAATCCGTCCAGCAAGCAACTCTTTCGATACGGCATTCCTATCTTTTGCTGTGCTCTCTATAAGACCGTGCGGTTTGGACACCGCCCTCCATCTTGTTGATCAACGCTATGATCTCGTTCTTTGGGAACCATCACTCCTTCATATTCCATCTCCAATACTTGGGACGGAGCCTGCGTTAGAATGTAGGTGTTTTTAAGGTTTCTGGTCATCTAGAAAGCCGGTTATCTGTATCAGTCGGAGCTAAACAATAAGGATGCGTTGGCTAACTGATCAACTATTCTTGGAACTGGAGCCTAGCTGCACGATTTAAGAGTACGATGAACGCATGAGCAGGTTGGTCGCACCAAGGAATTATTCCGGTGCGACCTGCAATTGTGAAGGTACGGTCGATACTCGTATTTCATGCACGTAACTTCTGATGGTCATAAAACCCTTAGAATCGCTCGAGAACTTTCAATGCTCCAAACCTGATGAATGTTCTGCGCCTGCATCCTGGGCTGGATTGGAATCGTTGGGTCTTTCTGAGCTTTGCGCTTGCATTGTTCAGAATTCCTCCCAACCAGTCTTACTGGAAGCGTTCATGCCTACAGCTGCGCGCATTGGTTGTTGTATCTGTTGTGGTTCTTCGGCGTCGCGTTGGACGACTTTTGGCTTGGTAGAACGTCCGGCATCAAGATCGATGCCATGAAATTGTCCCAGCGTTTCCGACAACTCAGAAGCTTCTTGGCTTAGTGATACGCTGGACGCTGTCATCTCCTCAAGCGCAGCGGCGTTCGTCTGTGTAGTGCCGTCGATTGATCGTACAGCAGAATTGACTTCATCGATGCCCAGTGCTTGTTCTTCCACAGCAGATGCGATGGCTGAAATTTGGTCAGATGCGACCTCTACATCGGCGATGATGCCTTCGAGGGCTTGCTTAGATCGCGCGACTTTTTCGACGCCAACTTCGACGCTGCGATTGTTCTTTTCTATCACTTGTCCAATTTCCTGAACAGCTTCCTGAGAACGTTGTGCAAGTCCGCGAACTTCTGATGCCACGACCGAGAAACCACGTCCGGCCTCACCAGCGCGCGCTGCCTCCACACCGGCATTCAGTGCGAGAAGGTTGATCTGGAAGGCGATATCCTCAATCACCTTCACAACGCTGTTGATTTGTTCAGACGCATCGGTCATCGCATTGATCGACGCTTCTGTATCGTTTGAAATATCGCGCGATTTGTCAGCGCTTTCGCGTACTTTTTGCGTTGCTTCGTTTGCTGCTTTTGCATTGGTGACGACCTGACGAACGCTGGCTGAAATCTCCTCAATCGCGGCCGATGTTTCTTCAACCGCCGCAGCGTTGTCTTCCGCGCGCTTCGCCATGTCCAAGGCTGAATCCTCAAGCTCTGTAGATGTTGCTGACACGGCTTGCCCGCTTTGCATGATGCGTGCCATCGTTGCCGACAACGTTGTCAAAGCGGTATTGAAGTCGTCCTTCATCTGTAAAAAGGCACCTTCGCGCTTACCTTCGATCCTGATGCCCAGGTTACCTTTGGCCAACTCATCAATACTTTTTACGACATCAGCGATGTTTGTTTCGGTCACCTCAAGCAACCGGTTTATGACACCTGCCAAAGCAACAAGGCCCGCATCTTCCAGTGAGTCCGACATACGGTTGGAGAAGTTACCCGATGCAGCCTCGCCCAGAACACGTTCCATGTCTTTCTGAAAGTTCTCAAGCGTTTTCATGCGTTGCAGTTCGGCATTGCGTTCGCGCTCTTCTGCGGCACGACGTTCAGCTTCCAGTTCTGCTTCACGCGCCTGTTCAGCCGCCTCACGTTCACGCTCAAGACGCTCTTTCTCTTTGACTTCGATGTCGAGGTCGCGCGCTTTGCGGGCGTTTTCGAGAAAGACGACCATGGCATTGGTCATCTTGCCTATCTCGTGTTTTTCTGTGCTGCGTTCAATATCGACGTCCAGATTGCCATCGGCAAGTTCGCCCATACCTTCGGTGATCTTGGTCAGGCGGCTGGATATGATACGCGCTGTAAAGAATGCCAGCAGAGCGCCAATAACTGTACCGACAGCCACAATGGCCATCACAATTAGAATTGCGCTGTCTGCTCGAGCGGCACCTTCTTTACCCAGTACTTTCTGGCGGTCCGACAAATCGTTAACCACCGTTTCCATCTTTCCCAGAACCTCTGGTCCAATCTCGTCCATCCGCGCGTATTTGGTGTTGCGCGTCTGAATGATTTCACTGACGTTCGCAGTGGCTGCTTCGAATTGATCCAAGTCGGTAAGAGTTTGTTTTGCCAGTTCTCTGCGCTCCGGATTCTGGAGCGAAAATAGCAGCCGGCTTACACCCTTGCGCGCATTTTCGATTTCCAGCTTTGAACGTTCTGCATCAGCTGGGTCGTTGTCGACCAGAAAACGCTCAAGATAGAGGCGTGCTAACATGAGATTGGTCGACGCCAATCCAGCCAGCGAGCTTGCCTCTGTGTCACGGTCCTCCAGTGCAGTTGACATGACTTCGGACAACTGCAGGCGCGCTTTGCTCCCAATGGAGCTTGTGTTTGCGACCATTGCATCTCGCTCTTGTTGCAGTGCGACAGCATCCCTCATCAATGCTTCGTATTCGGCGAGCAATGCAGGGATTGGTATGACTTGTTCCTGCGCTGCCAAACCGTCGAGACGGTTAAATAACTCGGCTTGTTGATCAGTGATGGCCGCAACAAGCCCTGACAGCTCTTGCAGGTTCTCCGGGTTTTTGTTGGATCTGAACCTGTAGGCTGATATTCGTGTTTTAAACAGGTTTTCTTCCAAATGCGTCGCCAAGACTTCGGACGTTGCAATGCCGCGGTACTCATAAAAGGTCTTTGCCAAGCCATTTGTTTGAAAAATGGCAAAACTGCCAACCAACATAGTGAGCGCAATCATTGCCCCCATTCCAACATAGATACGCATCACGATTGACATAGTGGACTTCCTATTTCCTTGAATTTGATTCCTCATTATTGAGAGAGGGTTTCAAAATTCTTTACTCAGGGAGTTTTTCCATGTGGCGATCATGATGCCACAATGCTTGTGCCGTCGTCTTGGCTGTTCCAAGTTTCTAAATCACCGTATTGCGAAAGATGACGGTAAGATCGTTACTTTTGCCCAAGTCGCATCAGACTATTTCGCATCAAAATCTGAAATCGCGTTCATCATCACCTTCTTCAGCCATTTGTGGCGTGAACTGTCCAAGGTGCGGCGGTGCCACACCAGATCATATGTCACAGGTGGAAGCGGAAACGGCGGGGTGACGTGGGAAAACCCTTTGAACGCCGTCGCACTAAGACGCTTTGGCAACGTGGCAACCAGATCCGTTCCGAAGGCAAGTTTTGCGAGGGCATAGGAGTTAGCCGCCGCCAAGAAGATCTGTCGCGTATGTCCTGCATTTTCCAGCGTTGCATCGACGATACTTTTCGTGGTGCCGCCAAAGTCCAAAACGGCGTGGCGGGCCGCGCTATATGCCTCGATTGTATCTGGTGCGTTGCGTCGGGCGGCGTCAAAGAAACAGACGAAATCGTCTTTGTAATAATGGTCTATGGCCAGCTCCAACGGGTACGGGCCGACTGCGGCGGTGATCGCGACATCAGCAAGTCCATTTGCCAATACGCTCAGGGCGTTTGTGCGCGCACCAAGGTCGGTAAAACGTATCATGACGTTCGGCGCAGCACGTCGGATTACCCGTTTCACCGGGATCAGAACCGGCAGTAATTCTGTGACGTTTGTAGCTATTGTAAAGGTGGTCGTGTCTTTCTGCGGGCTGTATTCTGATTGAAGGGCAAGCCCTTCCAGTTCGCCGATTATCCAGGAAATTTTTGGCGCGATCGCCGTTGCGACATTTGTCGGTGTGATACCTCTGCCACTTTTGACAAACAGTGGATCGCCGACGCATTGGCGAAGCTTTTCAAGACTGTGGCTTATCGTTGATTGACTGGTGCCCAGTGTAGACGCGGCTTTGGTCACGGATTTTTCTTCGTAGACGGTCAGGAAAACTTTCAGCAGCCTGCCGTCTATTGATGAAGTATCGAAATTTCTCATGAGTTTTTGGGTTTTTGTGAATTGATCAATCTGTATTTCCAATCATTTTTCAAATAGTGAATATTTTTTAAGCGTCGCGCTAGGATTTTCTTAATGAAAAACAAAAAAGGAGAGCTGTCCGTCGTCCCGGAAGGTGCTGAAAAGAGGTTCGTTAGAAACCGTGTCAGCCAATCACTCGACGGCAATGACATTTGTTGGGTGCTCGACGTGATGCGCGATCTAGAACGTTATTCGGAACGAAATGGGTATGTTGATGTCTTCAAGGAACTGAAAGTCGCGCGCCTGCGCGTTGAACTTTGTTTGAAGTCGGGAGATGATTAGGTTCGTTTGATCGGCGACTGCGATCACATGGAGTCTCTTCGCCATGGCGTTACACCCGATATTTGAGTGAAAGAACTGCGAGAGTTCTGCGCGCCGGACCAGATAAAACAGCGATTACCAGAGTACGGTAAAATGGATGGTCTTTTGTGCCCACCACGCGTGCTCTTTCCTGAGCGGCGCGTGGTGGTTTGTTATATCAGGCTGTTAGTTCAGACGATGAAATCACCGAAGACATAGTCCGCAGCCGAGACGCCCGCGCCGTCGTTGATCTGGATCGCAAGTTCGATTGTGGCATCATTGTCGATGTTCCCGAACAACAAAGTTGGCCCACCTGCGTTCTCGAGCCAGAACACACCTGCGCCGAACGACAGTGCCGACGCCGTCGTCTGCAAGCCGAGGAAGGTAAACGCCTGGTTCCCGCCGATGAGGGAATTCGCGTCGATGTTGGACAGATCGATCCGATCGCCCCCCGCGCCGCCAACGCCGTCCATCCCGATGATGGTGTCCCGCGTGCCAAGGTTGGACTCCCCGACACTGTTGAACTGGAAGATATCGTTCTGCGCGCCGCCCAGCAGAATATCCGCCCCCAGACCACCGACCAGAACATCAAGGCCGTTGCCGCCCTCAAGCCGGTCATTGCCCGACCCGCCATCAAGGAAATCAAAGCCATCACCGCCGAACAACCGGTCATTGCCTGACTGACCAAACAGATCATCATTCTGCTGGTTGCCCTGCAGGATGTCGTCGCCGCTGCCGCCGAACAAAGTGTCTTCATTCGCGCCACCGAACATGGTGTCATTGCCAGCCTCACCGTTCAGGAAGTCATCGCCGCCGCCGCCGCGCAACTCATCCAGCCCGGCACCGCCGAGCAGCGTGTCATTGCCGATCTGACCGACCAGGATGTCATTGCCCTCCTCACCGTCGATGAAGTCATTGCCTGCACTGCCGTCCAGCAGATCGTTGCCGACATCGCCGCGCAGGGTGTCATTGCCGTCCCCGCCAAAGGCTTCGTCGTCGCCCGCGCCGCCATCGATGTTATCGACCCCGGTGCCACCGCGGAACATGTCGTTGCCGAGGCCGCCCAGCATGACATCATTGCCGTCATTGCCGATCAGCAGATCGTCACCAGCCCCACCGTCCATGTCGTCATTGCCAGTGCCGCCATACATGATGTCGTTGCCATCGCCGCCGTCGATCTCGTCATTGCCGTCACCGCCGTTCAGGATGTCGCTGCCAAGGCCACCGATCAATTCGTCATTGCCCCCAAGGCCGAGAATCCGGTCATTTCCGGCCCCGCCATCCATCTCATTGGCGCCTGACGTGCCAAGCAACTCATCATTGCCACTGCCGGAAATGATATTCTCGAAGTTGGTAAAGACCTCGCCCGCGAAATTCGTCAGTCCGGTCGCAAGATTGACGACATAGGAGCCGTTGAACAAAGTCGTGTTCAGCGTATCAACCCCGGTGCCCCCATCAAGGGTTTCCGGCAAGCCAAGCCCGGCAAAGATCAGGTCATCCCCCGCCTCGCCAAAGATCGTATCGGTCCCCGAAGACGTCGCGGTATCGTTGCCATCGCCAAGGAAAATCGTGTCACTGCCTGAGCTTGCAAGAACCGTGTCATTTCCGCTGCCCGTGATGATCGTATCGTTGCCTGCGCCGCCATCAACGGAGTCATTGCCAGCGCCTGTTTCGATCCCGTTCGAGCCACTTGTTCCGACAACTGTGTCGTTGCCGTTGCCCATGATGATGTTTTCGAAATTAATGAACGACTCGCCCACGAAATTGGTGACGCCGCTCACCATGTTGATCTCATAGTCGAAGTTGAACGTCGTGGTGATCAGCGTATCGATGCCCGCGCCACCATTGAGCAATTCATTTGTGCCGTTGCCAGCAGTGATCCGGTCATTACCGCCACCGCCAAAATACTCACCGGCACCTGACGAGCTGATGATGTCGTTGCCACCCTGACCCAGCACGGTCTTGAAGCCAGCACCCGCCAGAACGGTCGAACCGCCCAAACCGGTGGTGATTACATCGGAATCGAGCACATGTGCACGCTGTCCATCATAATCATCCGGGTCAATAACCGCCGGACGCGGATCCCAGACAGAGGCCAGAATTTCGCCGCCAATTTGCTGCCAGGCAAAGAGAATACGCCCGTCGCCTGTGGTGCTGATGTCGATGGTTGTGACGTTGGCGTTCTCCACCACGAAGGTAAACCCATCCGACGAGCCATCCGCATTGAACCGGCGCGCAAAAAGGTTATCGCTGGTGTCATCATCCCAAGCCACGACAAAATCGCCATCCGGCAGGGCAGTGACCACCGCTTCGTTCTGGTTGTTGGCCCCGGAGGCGACTGTGCCGCTGTTCTGGAAGGTCCCTGTGTTGCTGTAGGTTCTGAAAAAGATATCATTGCCCGTGTTAAAGGTGACGACAAAGCCGCCGCCTTCAAGCGCCGCAATGGCCGGATCTGTGCTGACGGTCCCGTTGGTAACGTTTATATTGGCGATTGGCGCACCAGCCGCTGACACGATCTTGAATTCGATCCCAACGCCCGATGGATCTGTTTCCTCATAGGCCGACACAAAATTGCCGTTACTCAGAACGGTTACATCACCAAGCGCATTCCGATCAGCCCCATTCTGCCCAGCCGCAAACTCCGCACCAATCACGTCAAGCTGATCAATGATCCGGCCACTGATGTCAGCATCGGAAGAAACCGCGTCATCATAGGCCACGAAGACATCGTCGTTGGTTGAAATCAGGTTCGAGGCGATCTGTGGATTGCGCAGAAATTCGGCCAATACGTTTTCGGTTGCAATGCTGCGGCTTAGCAGAAGGTCACCGTCAAAATCATAGCGTTCGTATCTGATGTCGGTCTGGTTTGAGTTCGCAATATCGTCATCCTGAAACGCCATCGCAAAGCCGTCATGCGTCGCGACAAGATCGAAGTCTCGTTCATCATCAGGGAAGAATGCCTGGTTCAACTGAAAGGAATTTCTGACGACATTTCCCTCGGCGTCAAAAATCTTGGCGATAATGTCAGAGCCAAGGTCCGTTCCGATCAAACCCGAGGTTTGTTCGGTCCATGCCACAACGAAGTGTCCGTTATTCAATCCGAGTATTTGGGGATCCGACTGAGTGCCAGTCGCTGCGGTGCCGGTGTTTACTTGAAATTCATTGAGCCATTCTGTCGGCGTAGCCATAATTTTAATCCTTTTTTAACTAATACTAAATGACAATAATGTGAGCGCATTGTTCCGAGTCGGTCAACAATCGCTTTGTGTTAAGCAAGAACTGGCTCATTCATCCAAGGACTGTGTCTGTCAAAATATGACAGAGTATGAATTTCCGCTGCAACCTGTGATGTGTGATAATATATATTTCACAGTGCTTTACGTTATCATCTCACCCTTGCAGAGCTAAGCTGCAGCAATTGGAAAATGCGCATCTCTATTGGTTGTGGTTGCTTCGATTTATGCAGAGCGTTCCGTCTTTGGGAGCGCCGAGAGCAACAACAAACCAGTGGACCGTTTCCGTTTTCAGGGAAGCGCGTGGGGTAAACTGTGATCGCAACCGACATGGATTCGAAGTCTCAAGATCAGAGAAATTTCGATATCCGAGACGGTGAATGCGGGCGCAAACGATCCGATCCCAACGTGCTTCACTCGCCTTCCCGAGGCGGGATTCTATCATAGATCTTTTGCGCTATGCTCAACACAGCGAAAAAGGCGGTGGCCCAGATGAGCAACTCATACGGTGCGGCATCTGTACCCCGCAGCCACCGGGCGAGCAATCCGCCCTGTGGGCGCAATTCCTCTATGCCCAAAAGACCTTGGCGCGGCCACAGGTTCAGGTACCAAAAGCGAGACAGATAAAAGAAGATCAGAGTAATCAACGCGATTACTGTCAATGAAACCCAGCGACGCATTACTTCAGAACCGTCAGTGTTTCAGGATCCAGCATCAGAACAAGCAAGTCGCCGCGCCGTTCAATTTCGCCTTCGAGGGATACGTATCGGGCAATGTAATCATACGCTTCTTGCGGCAGTTCTGTGCCGTCTGGCCCAGTGATCAACAGGAATTCTTCTCCATCCACCGGCTGAGAAGACACGAATACCGGCGGCACCCCGCCCAACAGGCACAGGTTGGCGCAGGCCTTATGGGCAAGCCCGATGCCGGGGCGCATCGCACCAGCAAGACATTTGCCATCGCAGATTTCGCCCGCCAGTTTCCATCGTCCAAGAGGTTCGACGCTTTGCGCCGGTGGTTCGCCTTCAACGGCTGATATGCCTTGGCGCCCCCCGCGGACCTGCATCATGTTGAGATCCCCGCGTTCGAGAATGACGCCGGACACCTGAACGAGTTGACCTTCCAGTGGGGCCGCGCGACCCTGCACGCCGGTTTTTCCGCCTGCCGAAAGCATCAACGTGTCGCCGGGCAGAATCCTGTCATTGCCTTGCGTGACACGCAGCAGAGGATAGGGTGTCATTTCCATAACGCCCGTCACAGTCTGACGGCCATAGTCGAACCGAAATGCGCCCGGGCCGGGGTCATCCTGTGCGGTGCCAAGCGCAAAACCCAAACCTGCCAACCCCGAAATGAACAGCACGCATATGCCCAGCAAAAGGGCGCGTAATCCCTTTGGGGTTGGCAGGTAGCCGACGAAAAAGGGGGCGTCCTTGTTGTCCATCACAGTCCTTTCATGGGGTTGGGGACCGCAATGGGTTCAACATAGGTGCCGGGTGGGTTCGCCTTAGGGTCGACCAGAACCCGCGCTCCGTCGAGCCGCAGATTATATGTCGGGACAGTTTCGGTGAAAGGCGCAGGAGAGCGTCCTGAGGTGACATCATATTGAAATCCATGCCACGGACAGGTCACGAGGCAATCGATGACACGACCCTCGCCCAGGGGGCCGTTTTGATGTGCGCAGGCATTGGAAATCGCGCTGAGCTTTCCGTCCGTCAGATAAACCGCCACGCGCTCCCCGTTTGCGAGCAGTTTGATTTTTGCAAAGCCGTCGGTCATCTCGGACGTTGTGCACACATCCACCCAGTCCGTTTGCCGCGTTTTTTGGGCCTTGTCTTGTCGCCGCTCGGACAGCGCAGCAGCTAAATGTAATGCGCCCACAGCGCCCGCGCCGGCAATAAAGATCACCGTGAAGCTATGGTTTTGCTGATCTTGTAAAATACCTAAGCTGACATGCGCCACGACGGCGAGATAGGCGGGGTAAATGAGGTAATGCAGCCGCTTCCACACCGGGGGGCTGAGGAACTTGAGCCAGAAGTCGTGGCTGGTCGCAGCGAGAATAATCAGCACAAATAGCGCGAACACGCCAAAGATCTCAAAGGGAAAGCCAGCAAGCTGCCCGTAGGATGTATTGGCAAAGAGGACCGCTTCGTATTTGTTCGACGACGAAAAGGCGAAATACCAGTCGACCACATAAGATGCATGGGTGATCGCAACAAATGTCGTCATCACGCCGAAATGTCGGCGGTTGTACAACAGCGGTAGAAACCGGGGGTTGAGCCGCGCCAGTGGGCCAATGCACAGAATGACCGTCAACATGACGAAAGCACAGGCTCCAAAAGCGCGCGCGTTGTGAATTTGCGGGTTGACCGCGCGCTCATGGTTCAGCGCGGCAGGTGCCGCATAAAGAAATACATACAGAAACAGCACGACACCCGCGAGCATGACCGCATCATAAATGTACTTGTTGTTGTTCCACTGAACGGGGATGTATTTGACGCTCATTGTGCAGTTTCCGACGGTGCTGAAAGCTGAACCGGTTCAAACCCTATTGGCCAAGTCTGGCGCACTGAAAGCCCTGTCAGAATAATCAGGCATATCCCGATTGGCATGACCCAGCCGACTGTAAAATGTGCTTTGCGCGGGGGATCATATCTGCTCTCCCATCGCTCAGCACCGGTTTCATAGAGATACCAGCGCCACAAAACCAACGGCCAGATGACGAGGATGCCGGGTATTAAAAGTGGGCGAAAGACATAAGCCCCGCGCGCGTCAGCATCTATCCGGTCCATCCCGATGGTCAGAAAGACCGCAGCAACAAGCGAGCCGACGATACCCCAACCACGCAGTATGTCCAGAATGAACGCAGCCTCAGTCATAAGCGTTTTGGCGAGGATGTTGATATGACTTGGGCCGATGCGTCACAGTATTTGCTTTCTGCCGTCAACATCGGACAAATATGCCGGTGCCGCGGCCGGGAGATGTTATATACGTTCGGCCTTATATGATCGAGGAAGTCGGCCCACGGTCAACCCATAAACCAGCAAATTCACATAAGCGCGACTTTTCGTGTGAAAATGTGACATGGTTTATGCGCCAAGATTATGGGGGTCGGTCGCGTAAACTGCATTGGCAAAGCCGCGGTTGCTACTCTGGCTTGCCGGAACACAAGCTTGCAGATCTTACCTTGCAGGTGGAGACCGCTGTCGGCGGCAAATTACCTTGTCCTGTGCACGTCGATGAACCACCGCTCGACCGAGTGTTGTCTGGTGGTCAGATGCGCTATGATTTACGCCAGCTCTGGTTCCTCCACAGGCCGACTTTGAAAAAAAGTCAGATCGTGCCGATGAACGGCGCACGCCTGGCGCTGGTCCAAGCGAATGCAAACTTGACGGATTTTGCCGTATCCATCCATGGGACAAGATTGGCCACGAGGGCGGTGATTGAGTATCTTGGTACAGAGGATGCAGTCATCATCACAGAAGGTTGCTGTGATAAGCTGGAAATCATCTATCAGCGGCGGTTCAGCCAGTGTGGCCGCAGCATTGCAAAACCTGACTGGCTGCCCATGCATATGATCGGATCCGGTCCTGCTGGCGGAACGCTTTGTGAAAGGGCCCGGTATGTCGCTCCACCACCAAGCCACTTACAGAAGCATGATTTGGCACCTCCAAAGCCGGAGCTCGGATCGGGCGTAAGTTCGCAGGCTCCCTTGATCTGATCACCTGCCTGACCCGTGTCTATGCAGGACATCGAAGCATGCTTACCGGTACTTTTGGACCACAGCGCATATGGCAGGCGCGCGTTTTGACCGTGCAAATGATGTCGATTTGACAGTGAGAGCGCAGAACTTGCTGTCCTCTGTCCCTTCCTGTGACGTTACGGCGTGTCACAGTTATCCCGTGCTGCCCGCTCTGATCACGCGTTTTTCGGCGATGTTGTGAATATAGTGCGCTTTGGCGTCTGAAAAACGCCGCGCTGCGCCATAGCGCCAAAAGATCAACGCGCATGGCTTGACTTCCTGATATCCAGAAGGTGTATCTGGCGTCAAATTTCAGCCCCGTGAAGGAATAGTCTAATGCACATGTACCGCAGTCACACTTGCGCAGATCTGAGCGCGCAAGACGTTGGTGAAACTGTGCGACTGTCCGGTTGGGTGCATCGTGTGCGTGACCATGGCGGGGTGCTTTTTCTCGATCTGCGCGATCATTATGGCATCACTCAACTTCTTTGCGACCCAGACAGCCCGGTCTTTGACCAAATGGAGAAGGTGCGCGCTGAATGGTGCATTCGGGTAGATGGTCTCGTGAAAGCCAGAGATGCCAGTTTGGTAAACGACAAGATTTCAACAGGTGAAATCGAAGTGTTTGTAAAAGGTCTCGAAGTGCTGGGCGCTTCGGAAGAACTGCCGCTTCAGGTTTTTGGCGATCAGGAATACCCGGAAGAAACGCGCCTGAAGTATCGGTATCTGGATTTGCGCCGCGCCAACATGCAGGCGAACATGAAGCTGCGCTCGGATGTCGTTGCCTCACTTCGTCAACAGATGTGGAAAGCCGATTTTCGGGAATTCCAAACCCCGATCATCACAGCCTCAAGTCCCGAAGGCGCGCGCGATTTTCTCGTGCCATCGCGCCTGCACCCGGGCCGGTTTTATGCGCTGCCGCAAGCACCGCAGCAATTCAAACAGCTTTTGATGGTATCTGGTTTCGATAAGTACTTTCAGATTGCACCCTGTTTTCGGGATGAAGACCCGCGGGCGGATCGCTCCCCGACAGACTTCTACCAGCTCGATATCGAAATGAGTTTCGTCACACAGCAGGATGTGTTCGATGTCATCCAGCCAGTATTGACCGGGCTTTTTGAGGAGTTCGGCAACGGGAAGGCTGTTGATCAGGAATGGCCGCAGATTTCCTATAAGGACGCTGCCCTCTGGTATGGGTCGGACAAGCCCGATCTGCGCAACCCGATCAAGATGCAATCGGTATCAGAGCATTTCGCAGGCTCCGGTTTTGCAATCTTCGCGAACCTTCTGGAACAGGAAGGCACGGAGATCAGGGCGATCCCTGCACCGGGTGGCGGCAGTCGAAAGTTCTGTGACCGCATGAACGCCTTTGCTCAGAAAGAAGGGTTGCCGGGCATGGGGTACATCTTCTGGCGCGATCAGGGTGCGGGCATGGAGGCTGCCGGACCGCTTGCGAAGAACATCGGCCCGGAGCGTACCGAGGCCATCCGTCAGCAACTGGGCCTCGGCGTTGGGGACGCGGCGTTTTTCCTCGGTGGCAAGCCCAAGGCCTTTGAGCCCGTCGCGGGCAAAGCCAGAAACCACATCGGTATGGAACTGGGCCTCACGGATCAAAACCGGTTCGCCTTTGCGTGGATTGTCGATTTCCCGATTTATGAGAAAGACAGTGAAACCGGCCGGATTGATTTTGAACATAACCCGTTTTCGATGCCTCAGGGCGGTCTGGAGGCCTTGCAGGGCGATCCGCTGACTGTGGTTGGCTATCAGTATGACCTGTCGTGCAATGGATACGAGCTGGTGTCGGGCGCCATCCGAAACCACAAGCCGGAGATCATGTTCAAAGCGTTCGAGATCGCGGGCTATGGCGAAGATGAGGTGCGCAAACGTTTTGGCGGAATGGTGAATGCCTTCCAATATGGCGCGCCCCCGCATGGTGGTTGTGCCGCTGGTATCGACCGGATCGTCATGCTGCTGGCCGAAGAAGCCAACATTCGCGAAGTCATCCTTTTCCCAATGAACCAGCGCGCGGAAGATCTGATGATGTCCGCACCCTCCGAGCCGGAGAGCGAACAGCTCATGGAATTGGGCCTGAGGGTCATACCGAAGGACTGAAGACCCGAAGTTCTGGATTTCTGAGGCAAGCGGGATAAGAAAGGGAGCCTTGAAGATGCCGCGCAGTACAGCGGACACGCCGGTTTTCGGTCAGCCCGTGCCGGATTGGTCGACGCCGAGTGCGCCCAAGGGTGCCTCGCTGTCAGGCAGATACGCTGAGATACATCTGTTGGATGCAGAACTGCACACGGCAGAGCTGTTTGAGGCATATACCGGCCACGATCAGGTCTGGGATTACCTGCCCTATGGCCCTTTTCAAACCGCCGCAGATTATAAGCAGTGGGGTATCCAGACGATCTCTGCTCCGGTACATCAGTTCTACGCCATAAAAAACAAGGAGAGCGGTGCTTTTGAAGGCGTCGCCAGTTTTCTGCGCATTGACCCGGCGAATGGGTCAATTGAAGTCGGCCATATCAATTATAGCCCCGCGTTGCAGCAGACACGGGCAGGCACCGAGGCCATGTATTTGATGATGCAGCATGCCTTCAGTATCGGGTTTCGCCGCTATGAATGGAAATGCAACGCGTTGAACATGGCGTCGCGTCGGGCCGCCCAGCGTCTGGGCTTCAGCTATGAAGGTGTCTTTCGGCAAGCCACAGTGGTCAAGGGATGCAATCGCGATACGGCGTGGTTCGCAATCATTGATCAGGAGTGGCCTGCCTTGAACCGTGCATTCGAAACGTGGCTGGCGCCTGACAATTTCGAACAAGGCAGGCAATTAACCAGCTTAGGCGATTTGACCAGCAACGTGAGGGTCGCCAGTGACCCGCTGCTTTGAAAACGCTGTTGTCAGATAGCTAGTTTTTGGGCGAGCCTTTGTTGGACCAGATTGGCCAGCTTTGACACCTCAATTTTCGCGGATGCGCCGGAAGCGCGCGCCTTGGCCAATGCATCGGCGGCTTGCTCCAGCCCGGTGTCTTGCGCGGATCGTGCCACACCTCCTATGAACTGAGCGGCGTAATCTATGGCCGTATCGTTGTCTTCCCCCCCCAATACATCGGCAATATGGGCCATATCGTCTTGAAAAGCCATCAGATCGGGGTGAATGATCTCGTCAGGAAGCTCGCGTAATCCCGATGGTTGGCGCTCCGCTGGTAGATTGGACAGGATGGTCTGTTGGAAAACCGCCAATGACACGATGGGTTTTGTTAAGAAACCGTCACAGCCCGCTGCCAGCGCCAGTTTCTCACCGTTCAGATCGCCTGACGTGCCAAGGACGACATCAACCCGCGGTTCCGTTTGGGTCAGCTCTGTGATCAACTCGGCGCCGCACCCGTCCGGGAGACCCAGATCGACGATCACAACAGAAGGGCGATACACCTGCAAATGACGACGAGCGGAACGCAGGCAATCAGCGCGCCGGATACGTGCACCACTGCGCAGGCACAATAGGCGCATGGCTTCGCATGCATAACGGCTGTCTTCAATAACCAGAACAGTTAGTCCAAGAAGCGGTCGCGCCGCAGTCGGTGTGGGAATCGTTGCCGCAAAAGGGTCCTTCTCGTCCATCATTGCCTCCTGAATCACTGGTTTCGCGATTTACCATGACTCAAGATGGATAACAGGGGGTTAAGAGAAACGGCGTCCAAATCCAGTCTGAACCCAGCGGAGAAATTGGGATATCAAATGTTTACATATGTTTACGGTCTTACAGCGCACAGGGCTTAACGCGCAAAGAAACGGAATTGACACTTGCGTAGCATTTGTAAACACCTGCGGGTGTCGCATTTGCGCAAGGTATACCGCGCGAGTTGGATTGTTGCGTATCCCTCAGGGACAGAAGAATCAGACTGCCGTTTGGAACTGTTAACCGAGGCAAGGGGATATGCAGTCAGATGCTGGATCGCTTTGCAGGTCTTTGGCGGTTTGGGATGCATGACATCGCCCGAATTGTCGTGGCAACTCCGGCTGAGGCTGCGCCTGCGTCGCTCTTGCACTTGCACTGGACCGACCACAGTTCCATAACCAGCCAAATGAGTATCAACAGGGGAAAACAATGATCGGCCGCCTGAACCATGTTGCGATTGCAGTGCCAGACCTTGAAGCTGCAGCAAATCAATACCGAACCGCGTTAGGCGCGGATGTTGGCGCACCGCAGGATGAGCCTGACCACGGCGTAACGGTGATCTTCATTGAATTGCCGAATACGAAAATTGAACTGCTTTATCCTCTGGGAGAGGCAAGCCCGATCCAAGGCTTCCTTGACAAAAACCCCTCAGGGGGCATCCATCATGTCTGCTATGAAGTCGAAGATATTCTGGCAGCGCGGGACCACCTGATTGCGACCGGCGCGCGTGTCCTTGGCAGCGGAGAGCCCAAAATCGGGGCGCATGGCAAACCGGTTCTGTTCCTGCACCCAAAGGACTTTAACGGGTGCCTCGTGGAACTGGAACAAACCTGAGTTTTTGATCGGAGGCCTGAAAAATGGGTGTTACGTCTGCCTTGGTGCTATTTGCGGTGATCTGGTCCCTCATGTTCCTGATCATCCTACCTATACGAGTGAAAACCCAAGGGGATCTGGGCGAGATTGTACCGGGCACGCATGCCGGTGCGCCCGAAGTGCATAACATTGGCAAAAAGGCCAAAATCACCACTGTGCTCAGCCTTATCCTGTGGGCGATTATTACCACGATTATCTTGTCTGAGGTGATTACCGTCAGGGATCTGGACTGGTTTGGACGTATGGCCCCTGAGGCGACAGGCGGTGAAACAGATGGGTGAAGGTTGCGGCCCCCAAAATCGGGATGATCAGGTTTAACAGGGGCACGGACAGCGGGATCGCCATCAGAAACCCCGCCGCCCATATCCGCAGCATATAGCGGGATCGCAACACTTTGGCCTGTTGCCGCCCGACGCGCCTTATGGCGGCCAGCGTGAAGTATTCACGCCCCAGCAGGAAGCCGTTCAGGCCCCAAAAGATAAACGGTGCCAAGGGGACGAAGAACAGATAAAGCACCAGCGCGCAGATATTGGCCACGATCAGAACGCCAAGGAAACTGAAGGTATCACGCACTGCATCCGCCAGAGGCACGTTTTGCGCGGGCCCAAGGTTCGGATAGTGTTTGTCCTCAACAGCCTGCGCGACCGTATCCAGAAACATGGACGTAATGGCTGACGCGACCGGGATCATCAAAAAGATCGACAAGACGGCGACCGCGACAACAGCGCCCCAGCTGACCAGATCATTCAGCCATGTCACCTCACCGATCAGCGGCAGGCTCGCTTCTTCACCGACAAGCCCGCCCATGAGCCAGATAAAAAGCGCCGAGGCCCCGATCAGCAGCGCGATGGTCAGCCCGATCCCAGTCAGCAACACATTGCGAAAGCGCGCATCGGTCATCTGGGCTAATGCGGCAAAGAAGGAGTCAAAGATCATTCCGGCATCCAGGATGTAATGGCGTCCAGATCGGGGCGCGGGCGATCGGGAGGCGTCGATGTTTCGGTTGCGATATGGATCAGCCCGGCAATACGTTCGTGATCCGCCAGCGCAAAGGCTTCGCGCATGAAGGCACGGTCGTGACTGGGCCAGCCCGACAGCCAATTTGCCCCCCAACCGGCAGACAGCGCTGCATTCAGCAAGGCGAGGCAAACCGCCCCGGCGGAATATGTTTGTTCAAGTGCCGGTATTTTCTCGGACGGTTTCGGGCTTTCGATCACTGCCACGGCCAGATGCCCCTGATCGAATTGCGAGCGACCCTTGGCGATCTGATCTGCGTCCAGCCCCATGGCCTCCCCCCGCCGCTGCGCGATCTCTGCCAGACGTGCCATGGCCGGTCTTTCGATCACGATGAACCGCCAGGGCTCCAGTTTGCCATGATCGGGCGTGCGTGCCGCGGCCTGCAACAAAGGGCGCAGTTGGGCGCGATCCGGCGCAGGGGCCTGCAGGGTCTTGGCAGGTCTTGACCGGCGCGTCAGCAAAAAGTCCAGTGCATTGGGGTTTGGGTCGGGCATGAGAGTCCTGCAGGTTAGAGTTGGCTGGCCAGATGGTCGATTTCACCCCTGATGAAGGCATCAAAGCGGGCGCTCGGTTGGCGCACGCGCAAGGTCTCGGCCAAGGGGTCAGGGGCCGTTTTATCACTCGCCGAAAGCGCTTCGAGCGTGGCATGGCCGCAGAACGGGACGTAGACCTCGGAATAGCCGCCTTCATGCGCGAGCACCAAGCGACCGTCACAGTGTTCCTGCGCGGCGGCTTTGATGCGTTCGGTCATCTTGCGAAAGGTGTCCGCCGTGGCCAGCATCCGCGCGAGGGGATCGATGGCGCTCGCGTCATACCCACAGGCGACGACGATCAGATCGGGTTTGAACACCGCGATTTGTGGCAGAACGATCGTGTCCATCACATGCAGGTATCCGGTATGCCCGGTGCCGGCGATCAGGGGCACATTCAGGTTGTACCCCGAACCATCGCCCTTGCCGCGATCTGCGATACCTCCGGTGTCGAGCGGGTAGTTGCCCTCCTGATGCAGAGAGATCGTCAGCACGTCCGGGCGGTCATAATAGATCGCTTCGGTGCCATTGCCGTGGTGCACATCCCAGTCCAGAACAACGACACGTTTCGCAAACCCCTTGGCCTGTGCGGCCTCGATCGCGATGGCGATATTGGCCAGCAGGCAGAACCCGTTTGGATAGTCGGGCAGGCAGTGATGGCCCGGTGGGCGCGACAAGGCATAGGCGTTTTCCAGATCGCCGCGCACAACCGCATCAACGGCGGCGACAACCAGCCCGGCAGAAAGGGACGCGATCTCATACCCTCCGGCGGCAAAGGGTGTGCGTCGGCCAAGTTCACCGCCGCCTGCGTCTGACATGCGTTTGAATTCATCAAGGTACGAGGCCGGATGCACGCGCAGCAAATCCTCACGCGTCGCCAGTGGTGCACGGCGCACATCCAGATCATCCGACAGGCCCGTGACGTCCATCAGGTTCTTCAGGCGGCGCTTGGCTTCCTGTGTTTCGGGCAGGCCGGTCGAGTTCAGCGGCTGCACCAGCCCCCCAATCGGCAGGGTTGAGGCATAGTTCCCACCTGCATGCCAAAAACACTGCTCGTCCCAGAAAAAGCCGGTGCTCATATCTCTCTCTCGTTCATTGTCCGCAAGCAGAGTGAAGCAGGGAAACACAAATGTCCACGCGCCATTTTCTGCGCAGCCGCAGTTGCCAACACGCCCGTTTGGCCGGTCATAAAGACTGGCGCGATTAGCGCACCATGCCCATGATCTCGTAAGTCTTGCTCAGGATCGGCGCTGTGATTTCGCGCGCCTGAGCGGCACCCTTGGCAAGGATGCGGTCGATCTCTGCCGGATCATCCATCAAGCGCGCCATTTCATGAGAAATGGGCGAAAGCTTTGACACTGCAAGCTCCGCCAACTGCGGCTTGAAGGTCCCGAATTGCTGCCCGCCGACTTCCGCCAGCACGTCTTCTACGGTCTGGTCATTCAGGGCTGCGTATATGTTTACAAGATTGCGCGCTTCCGGGCGATCTTTCAGCCCGTCGATTTCCGAAGGCAGGGCATCCGGGTCGGTTTTGGCTTTGCGGATCTTCTTGGCAATTGAGTCCGCGTCATCGGTCATATTGATCCGGCTGGCATCCGATGGATCGGATTTCGACATTTTCTTGGACCCGTCGCGCAGGGACATGACGCGGGTTGCCGCCCCTTCGATCACGGGTTCGGTTAGCGGAAAGAAGTCAACGCCGTAGTCATGGTTAAACTTGGCGGCAATGTCGCGCGTCAGTTCAAGATGCTGCTTCTGATCCTCGCCCACCGGGACATGCGTGGCATGATAGATCAGAATATCAGCCGCCATCAGAGCCGGGTAGCCAAACAGACCGAGCGATGCATTCTGCGCGTTTTTGCCCGCCTTGTCCTTGAACTGCGTCATGCGCTGCATCCATCCCATGCGGGCCACGCAGTTGAATACCCAGCCGAGTTGTGCGTGTTCGGGCACCTGGCTTTGATTGATAAGGATCGACTTTTCAGGGCTGATGCCAGAAGCGATCAGGCCGGCGGCCAACTCGCGCGTGTTATGTACAAGGTCTTTGGGGTCCTGCCAGACGGTGATCGCATGCAGATCAACCATACAATAAACACAAGGATACTCATCCTGCATCGAGACAAAACGCTTGATCGCGCCAAGGTAATTGCCCAAGGTCAGACCGCCCGACGGCTGGATGCCGGAAAACACACGGGGGGCGAAGGTAGGGCTGGTCATGATAGGCGTCCGTTCTCGCTGGCAATGAAGTCTGCGCTGGCTTACCCATGAGCCAGAGCATCGTCAAGGAACCCCGCACTATGAACGACCCGCAGAACGCGCCGCCCGTCAACCCATTGCCCCCTGTTGTCATGTTGTTGTGTCTGGCGCTGGTGGTGCCGGAGATCGTGTTCCTGCTCGGGGCGCAGGGTTGGATCGGCGGACCGGAGGCGATTGGATGGCGTCTGAGTGCCGTGCAGCAATATGCCTTCTCGGGGGATATTTTCGACTGGATGATGACCAATGGCCGCTGGGTGCCAGAGCATTTGGTGCGCTTTGTCACCTATGCTTTTGTGCATGGCTCCTTCACTGCGACGCTTTTCTCGGCTGTGCTGATGCTCGCCTTGGGCAAGCTCGTGGGCGAAGCGATGGGGCAGGTGGCGGTGCTTGTGCTATATTTCGGCGGCAGCATTTTCGGGGCCTTGATCTATGCGCTGTTTCTTAATGACCCCGCGTGGCTGATCGGCGGCTTTCCGGCGGTGTATGGGTTGATCGGTGGATATACATTTTTGATGTGGCAGCGGCTTGCAGATACAGGCGGGCCGCAATTTCGCGCCTTTAGCCTGATCGGGATTTTGCTGGGTCTTCAGTTGGTTTTTGGGGCGTTGTTTGGCCCAACGACGGAATGGGTGGCGGATCTGGCGGGTTTTGTGTTCGGGTTCTGTGCGTCGGTTTTGCTGGTGCCGGGGGGGCTGGCGCGGGTTATTTATCACTTTCGGCGCGACTAGGGCTGCGGCGCATCGCGGCCTTGAACTCGGCCAGTCGGAACGCACCCAGCACCTGACCTGACCCGAAATAGGTCACCATGCCAATCCCGATCAGCGCACATAGCGCGAGGGCGCGCCACCACGGCAGGCTGAGATAAGGCGCAAGCCCGGCTGCAGCGCCCCACAACACAAAACCCATGATCACGGAGGCCCCGACCATGCGCCAGATGCGCCCATGAAAGCGGGCATCAAAGCGGGCCACGTCCCCGTAGCTGCGCGCGCCGTACCACAATAGAAACACCATCGCCCATGCCGCGCTGGTCGTGGCAATCGCCGGGGCAAACCAGCCAATCAGCGGGGCAAGCCCGATGGCAAGGGCGGCGTTAATCACCATGGACACCAGCGCGTAGTGGAACGGTCTGCGTGTGTCTTCGCGGGCGAAAAAGACGGGCTGCATTATCTTTTGCAGCACAAATGCGGGCAGCCCAAGGCCGTATATGGCGACGGCCACCGCAATCGCGGCTGAATCGCTTGCAGTGGCGGCACCGCGTTCAAACAGGACCGACACCAGCGGCAAGGGGATCACGATCAGCGCTACTGCCGAGGGGATGGTGAGGGCCAGCGCGATTTCGCCCGCGCGGCTCAGGGCAATTCTGGCACCAGCGTCATCGTTCGACTTCAGACGTCTGGACAGATCGGGGAGCAGTACAACGCCCACGGCAATACCAACGACACCCAAGGGGAGTTGATACAAGCGGTCCGCCGCAAAGAGCCAACTGACCGCCTTGTCGAAATAGCTCGCCACCTGTTGTCCGACGAGCAGGTTGATCTGCACCACCCCGCCCGCGAGTGCTGCGGGGATCGCGACGCGCACAAGTCTGCGCATCTCTGGCGTCAGGCGGGGCCAGCGGAACGAAATGTTGAAACCCGCGCGTTTGACCGCAACCCAGAGCAGCACAAATTGTGCAACGCCCGCTACAGGAATAGCCCAGATCAAAGCCCGCGCCACATCGCCGCCAAGGGCTGCCGCCGCGGCCATGGCGAGGATCAGCAAAACGTTCAGCAAAACGGGCGCCGCTGCGGCGGCGGCAAACCTGCCCGCCGCATTCAGCATGCCAGACAGAAGTGCCGCCAATGAAATGAACAGGATGTAGGGGAACACAACGCGCCCGAATTCGACGGACAGGCCGAACTGTTCCTGCCCGGCAAAACCAGAGGCCAGCGCGTAAATCAGCCATGGCATCGTGGCCAGTGCAAGCACCGTCAGACCGATCAGAATGGTGGCCAGCCCCGCAAAGGCATCCGAGGCAAAGCCATCGGCATCTTCACCCCCTTCGACCTTTTTCGAAAACATCGGCACAAAGGCCATGTTGAACGCCCCTTCGGCAAAGAAGCGGCGGAACATATTGGGCAGGCGAAACGCCACCACATAAGCCTGATAAAGCGGCCCCGTGCCCAGATAGGCAAGGATCATCGCATCGCGCACAAAGCCGAAAACCCGGCTCATCAGGGTCCAGCCGCCAACCGTGAAAAAGCCCGACAGGAGCCGAATGGGTTTCAACTCTCGGCCCTTTCGACGCCCTGCTCAATCGCGGTGCGCAGGCGGCGTTCCAGCGTGCGCTGTTTGCTCGCCGAATAGTATTTCAGCCCGAACATGTCCTTGACGTAAAAGGTATCTACGACCTGTTCACCATAGGTCGCGATGACAGCATTCGCGATATAGACGTTGGATTCCGCCAAGGTACGCGCCAGATCATGCAGCAGGCCGGGCCTGTCGCGTGTGTCAACTTCGATGATAGTATAGATTTCCGAGCCTTCATTATCAAAGGTGATATGGGTCGGCACCTTGAACGCGCGCTCGCGTTTCTTGACCTTGTCGCGGGATTTCATCGCCTCGGTCGTGACGACTTCGCCCATAAGCGTGCGTTCAATCATCTTGCGCAGACGCGGCAGGCGGGAGACATCATATGGATTGCCATCCGCGTCCTGTATCCAATAGGCGTCGGTCACGAGGCCATCTTTGGTGGTATAGCTGCGCGCATCCACGACGTTGGCGCCAACCAGCGCCAATGCGCCAGCCAGACGGGCGAAAATACCGGGGTGATCGGACATCACAAAGCAGGCGCGCGTGGCGTCCCGGTCTTCATCCGGGTGCAGGTTGATCTTGATCTCATCATCGCCGACATCGCGCAGCATCTCTGCGAATACCTTGTGTGCCGTGACATGCAAACCCTGCCAATATGGATCATAGTGGCGCCCTGTCTCGACTTGCAGATCTTTGCGCGGCCAGTCGCTGAGCACGTCGCGCAGGGCGCGTTTTGCCTCTGCCCCACGGTTTTCGCGGTTCAACTCTTCCAGACCGGTATCCAGCGCGCGTCTGGTTTGCCGATAAAGCGCGCGGATCAGAACGGCCTTCCAGTTGTTCCACGTATTCGGCCCAACGCCGCGAATATCACAGACCGTGAGCACGCACAGCAGATCGAGCCGTTTGACGGTTTGCACAGCCTTGGCAAAATCCCGAACGGTGCGCGGGTCAGCGATATCGCGTTTTTGCGCCATGTCGGACATCAACAGGTGATAGCGCACGAGCCATTCGACGGTGTCTGTATCTGCTTTGCCCAGACCCAATCGCGGTGCGATCTTGCGGGCCATCTGCGCGCCAAGGATCGAATGATCCTCTGATCGGCCCTTGCCGATGTCATGCAGCAGCAAGGCGGTATAAAGCACCTTGCGATCCACGCCTTCCTTCAGGATGGATGAGGCGACGGGCAGGTCTTCTTCCAACTCGCCCCGCTCAATCTGGCTGAGGTTCTTGATGCACTGAATGATGTGTTCGTCGACTGTATAGCTGTGATACATGTTGAATTGCATCATGGCCACGATCGGCTCAAATTCCGGCAGAAATGCTGATAAAACGCCCAGTTCGTTCATCCGGCGCAGCGCGCGTTCTGGGTTGCCATGTTTGAGCAGCAGATCAAAGAAAATGCGCCGCGCTTCAGGTGTTGTACGCATATCCTCGTCAATCATGTCGAGGTTCGCCTTGACCAGCCGCATGGCGTCAGGGTGGATCAGCATGCCCGTGCGCAAGGCTTCTTCAAACAAACGCAGCAGGTTGAGTTTATCTGACAGGAAATCGGTTTCATCTTCGATGGCAATCCGATTGTTGACGACCACATAGCCCTTTTTGATTTTGGGGCGCCTGCGAAAGATGCGTTCAAGCAAGGGTTCCGCTTTGACGTGGTCCGCTTCGAGTTTGGTCAGGAAAATGCGCGTCAGATCGCCAACTTCGGTGGCATGCAAAAAGAACTCCTGCATGAAAATCTCGACTTCGCGCCGGCCTTTTGCGTCTTGGTATCCCATCGCGTCGGCAACTTGCACCTGCATGTCAAAGGTCAGCTGTTCCGTGGCGCGTCCGGCCTGCAGATGCAGATGGCTGCGCACTGCCCAGAGGAAGTTTTCCGCTGAGATGAATTGTTCGAATTCCTCGGCAGAGAAAACGCCCAAGCCCACGAGATCGGCGGCATCATTCACGCCATGAATATGTTTGGCGATCCAGAAGAGAGACTGCAGATCGCGCAAGCCCCCTTTGCCCTCTTTCACGTTCGGTTCAACCACGTATCGCTGGCCGTATTTCACGTGCCGCGCCTCGCGTTCGGAGAGTTTCGCCTCGATAAATTCTTTGCCCGACCCGGCAAACAGTTCTGTGCGCAACCGCGCCGCAAAGGTCTGTGCGAGCGCCTTGTCACCTGCAAGAAACCGGTGTTCCAGCATTGCGGTCTGGATCGTGAAATCCTGCGCACCCAGGCGAATGCAGTCCTTTATCGTGCGGCTGGAATGGCCAACCTTCAGCTTCAGATCCCACAGAATATAGAGCATTGATTCAATCACGCTCTCCGCCCAGGCGGTGATCTTATAAGGCGTCAGGAACAGCAGATCGACGTCCGAAAACGGTGCCATCTCGCCGCGCCCGTAGCCCCCCACGGCAATAACCGCCAGATGTTCGCTGGCGGTGGGGTTGGGTTTTGGGTGCAGGATGTCCGTTGCGACAACAAGGGCCGCGTTTACTAGTTGATCGGTCAGATAGGTATAAGACCGGGTCAGGCGGCGCGCCTCGAAAGGCGCTTGGGCAAAACCTTCTGCAATCTCGGCGCGCCCGGAGACTTGCGCCTGACGCAATAGGTCGACCGCGCTTTTGCGAATGTCTGTAGGGCTGCCAGCCGTTTTGACGGCCTCGCTGAGCGCTTTATCAAAGGCCGATCTGTCAAAGATGCATTCCGGGGGACAGATCAGTTGCGGCGGTTCCAGATGGTCTGCCGAAAGAGCAGTCACGGTCATTTAATGTGCCTCAGAACCCTGCGCCGCCAAAGCGCTGCGGTGCGGGGCTTAGAATCTTGACCTGCGCCTCACTGATTGTCGCAACAGCCAACCCGCGCGTGTTTGTCCCATCAGGGTTCAGACGGAAAATGCCGCTCGCACCGCGAAAACCTGCGCCTTGGGTCAATGCCGCGGCTGTCAGCGTGTCGCCTTGTCCCTGACTGGCCAGCGCACCGATTGCGGCAATTGCATCAAAAGCCAGACCTCCGATAGGGTGCGGGGCTGCGCCATAGGCCGCTTGATACTGACCACTGAATGCCGAAGTGGCCCCTTGATCAGGTATCGCAAACCAGCCGTTCTGGACACCGGGCAGGCTCAATGTCTGCGCCGGGATATCCCAGCGGGTCAGGCCCATGAATTGGGTGACCTCGGATGAAACGCCCGCTTCCGGCAGCAATTGCGACAACAATGGCAAGGCGGTTGCTGTATCCGTGGTAAGGAACAGCGCATCCGCCCCATTATCAGTCACAGCGGCGCGGATTGCAGGGATCGCAGCAATCACGTCCTGTTGGGACAGGGCGTATTCGACCGTTCCCACAACGCTCGCACCCTGTGCTGTCACCGCCTGCTGGATCGCGTTTTTGCCCTGCGCGCCTGCGGCGTCTTTGCCAGCGACCACGACAAACCGCTGCTTGCCCTGGGAAACGGCATAGCTGGCCATCCGGTCAGCCGTGTTGCGGAATGTTTGCCCGAGGACAAATAGGTTGCCACCGGCAATTGCTGCGTTGTTTGAAAACGACAGAACGCTGACGCCTTTGCCTGCAACCGCGCGGCCTGCCGCATTGGAGGGGGCGGCATAGACCGGGCCGATAATGATCTGCGCGCCCTCGTTTACGGCCTTTTCGGCATTTGCTGCTGCAAGTGACGCATCGGCTGCGGTGGGATAGACGCGCAGATCAATGGTCACCCCATTCAGGTCACGCATGGCCAGCCGCGCTGCGTTTTCGAGGCTGCGCGCGATGGATTCGGTCGCGCCGTCACCGGTTCCGCTCGGCACCAGCAGTGCCACCTGCACCGGATCCCCCGACGCCACGCCCGAGTTGGTGACCGGTAAGGTGTCGCAAGCGGCCAGCGTCAACGCCAGCAATGGCAAGGTCAAGACACGCAGTCCCTTGCGGGCGGAACGGAAAACGGCAAACATAAGGCGATACTCCAGACAAGGTGCGCCCGCGACAGGCGCGCATCAGATACCGCGATCATAGTCGTCACGAAAGGCGGGTCCAGCGTTGAATTTTCAAAAGGTGTCTTTGGCAGCCGGGCTCTACTTTGTCGGCGTGCCGATCGGGACGGCGCGCGATATTACGCTCAGGGCGCTTGATGTGCTGGCGAGTGCGGATGTACTGGCCGCCGAAGACACGCGCAGCCTGCGACGGTTGATGGAGATACACGCTGTGCCATTGGCCGGACGGCAGGTGATTTCATTGCACGATCACACGGGTGGTGGGACCTCCACGCGTCTGATCGAGGCAATAACAGCGGGTGCATCGGTAGCCTATGCATCAGAAGCGGGAATGCCCTTGATCGCGGACCCCGGTTTCGAGCTTGGGCGCGCGGCCCATGCCGCAGAGCAGATGGTGACCTGTGCGCCCGGGCCGTCAGCCGTTTTAACGGCCCTTGTGCTTGCTGGGTTGCCGACAGATGCGTTTTTCTTTGCCGGGTTTATGCCCAATGCCAAAGCGGCGCGGCGGCGCGGGTTGGAAGACCTGCGCGATATTCCCGCCACATTGGTGTTTTACGAATCGCCCAAACGACTGGCTGCGTTTCTTTTGGACGCCGCCGACGTGCTGGGCGGTGAGCGGCAGGCGTCGGTGTGTCGCGAAATCACAAAGAAGTTCGAAGAGACCCGAAAGGGAACGCTATCGCAATTGGCCTCTGATTACGTGGATCAAAAGGTCAAAGGTGAAATCGTCGTTCTTATTGATCGAAACCGTTCAGAGAAAATTACGGACTCCGATTTAGAATTAGATCTGACAAAGGCGCTGGCGGCTCATTCCATGCGGGACGCCGTGGATTTGGTGGCCAAAGCGCACAGTATCCCGCGCCGACAAGTCTATCAGATGGCGCTGGCATTGAACGAAGGATAAAATTTTGCCCCGTAGCGACGCAAAGGTTCATGCCGGACGCATGGCATACCACGCGGGCTTGTCGGCGGAGGCATCGGTCATCCGCGAATATGAAACCCAAGGCTACACATTCGAGGCACAAAGGTGGCGGGGGCAAGGGGGTGAAATTGATCTTATCTTGCGCAAATGCGGCGTGGTTGTGTTCGTCGAAGTGAAGAAAAGCAGATCTTTTGAGGCCGCTGCACTGCGCATTTCCTTGAAGCAGAAGCAACGTATCTTTGCCGCCGCTGAAGAGTTCGTGGCGACAGAACCAAAGGGGTTGTTGACGGATATGCGCTTTGATGTGGCGTTGGTAAATGCCACGGGTGCTGTGCAAATACTGGAAAATGCGCTGTCTGAGGGCTGAAAACTCCGCTGCTCCCCATTGCGTAGCTGAGCGTGCTGCGCCATTTAAGCTTCACAAACTCAAGGAGCTGCCATGAAAATCGCCTTCCAGATGGATCCAATTGATGCGGTTGATATCAACGCAGACAGTTCATTTCGCCTCGCTGAAGAGGCGCAGGCGCGCGGTCATACGTTGTTTTTCTACACACCGGACCATCTGGCTTATCAGGAAGGGCGCATAACTGCCAAAGGTCAGGACCTGCAGGTCCAGCGTGTTCAGGGCGCGCACGCAACACTGGGTGACATGCGTGAGGTGAACCTCGCTGATTTCGACGTGGTTTGGCTGCGGCAGGATCCGCCCTTTGACATGAATTACATCACATCGACCCATTTGCTGGATCGATTGGCGAGCACGACTCTGGTGGTGAATGACCCTTTCTGGGTGCGTAATTATCCTGAAAAACTGTTGGTTCTGGATTTCCCGGATTTGACTCCGCCGACCACGATCGCGCGCGATCTGGACACGATCAAGGCGTTCAAAGAAAAGCACCGGGATGTCATTCTCAAGCCACTCTATGGAAATGGCGGTGCGGGCGTTTTCCGTCTGGATGCGAACGACCGGAACCTCACGTCTTTGCACGAACTCTTCACCGGATTTTCCCGCGAACCGCTGATCGTGCAGAAATTCCTGCCCGATGTCTCAAACGGGGATAAACGTGTGATCCTTGTTGATGGAGAACCCGTTGGGGCGATCAACCGTGTGCCCGCCGCCGGTGAGACGCGTTCGAACATGCATGTGGGCGGGCGTCCTGAAAAGGTGGGGCTGACCGCGCGCGACAAGGAGATATGCGCCGCCATCGGTCCGCTTTTGAAAGAAAAGGGTCAGGTGTTTGTCGGCATAGACGTGATCGGCGATTACCTGACCGAGATCAATGTGACGTCCCCGACCGGCATTCAGGAACTCGAACGGTTTGATCAGGTAAACATCGCAGCACAAATCTGGCAGGCGATTGAGGCCAAAGCCGCGGCGCGCTGACCCTCTAGGAATTGATGCGGTAGCTGATCGCTTCGGCCACATGCGGTTTGCGCACGTCCGTCGCATGATCGAGATCGGCAATGGTCCGCGCAACCCGCATGACCCGGTGATAGCCGCGCGCTGACATCCGGAATTTCTCGGCCGCGCGCAGCAACAGATCACGCCCTTCCGCATCAGGGGCTGCAATTTCTTCCAGCGCTTCGCCTTCGATATCCGCGTTGGAGCGCATGCCGTCATGGGCCTCAAAACGCGCGGACTGGCGGTCATGTGCGGCTGCTACGCGCTCGGCAACTGTTTCGGAGGTATCGCCGTTTGCAGGCAAATCGAGGTCCTCGTAGCTGACAGGCGGAACATCAACACGCAAATCAAACCGGTCTAGCAAAGGTCCCGAGATGCGCCCCATGTAGTCCTCACCGCAGGTCGGCACACGGGCGCAGGCGCGTTCCGCATCCGTCATATAGCCGCATTTGCAGGGGTTCGCCGCCGCGATCAGCATGAATTTGCACGGGTATTTCACATGCGCATTGGCGCGTGACACCATGATGTTGCCGGTCTCAAGCGGCTGGCGCAGGGTTTCCAGCACATTGCGCGGAAATTCGGGCAACTCGTCCATGAACAATACCCCGTTGTGCGCCAGTGAGACTTCGCCCGGCTTTGCAAGCCGCCCGCCACCGATGATCGCCGCGGTGGAAGACGTATGATGCGGGTCGCGAAACGGGCGTTGGCGCGAAATGCCGCCCTCGTCCAGCAGGCCAGCGATGGAATGCACAATCGACGTTTCCAGCGCTTCCTGCGCGCTCAAGGGAGGCAGAATGCCGGGCAGACGCCGCGACAGCATGGATTTCCCTGAACCCGGCGGGCCAACCATCAGCATATGGTGCCGTCCTGCTGCGGCTATTTCCAGCGCGCGTTTTGCGCGTTCCTGACCGCGCACGTCGCGTAATTCGAGCGTCTTGTCCGGGGCAATCACTTCGCCGGGTTGCGAATCTGCGATCGTGTTCTGACCGTTGAAATGACGCACGACATCGCCCAGTGATTTGGCGGCGATGATCCGCGCACCACTGACCCAAGCCGCTTCCTTGCCGCACTCGGCAGGACAGAGCAATACGTGCTGTTCTTCTGCAGCTGTCATGGCCGCGGGCAGGGCACCGGTAACAGGCACCAGCTTGCCGTCGAGTGAAAGCTCTCCCAAAGAGACGACGGACAGGATCACGTCATGGGGAATGATGCTCAACTCTGCCAAAAGCGCCAATGCAATGGGCAGATCGAAATGGCCACCCTCTTTCGGCAGGTCGGCGGGGCTGAGGTTGATCGTCACTTTTTTGGACGGAAAGGCGATGGCCATGCTCGCCAGAGCCGCGCGCACACGTTCCTTGGCTTCGGATACGGCTTTGTCCGGAAGCCCCACGATGCTGAATCCCGGCAGGCCAGGCGCCAGCGCGCATTGAACTTCGACCGGGCAGGCTTCGACACCGCGAAAAGCAACAGAGTAGGTAAGCGACACAGATATCCCCGACATTAGCGTGTTATGGTTAACGGCTACGTCAGGTATGTTTACGAAAGGTTAAAGCCTTGCAGCGTTTCTAGCCGACAGGCCAGGTTTTCGTACCGGTACCGGCAGGATAGGGAAAAGGATCATAGGTGATTTCAAGCCCAGCCGCCCGCCACGCGCGAAAAGCCGGATCACGCAAAGTACGGATGCAATAGGCATGGGCCTGTTTAGACACGGGCAAGTCATATCCGATGATACGCGCGGCGACGGGAGCAAAGAAAACATCCGCAAGGCAATATCTGTCGAACAGCCAGCCGTCGTCGCGTCCGGCCATCTCGAATGCGCCTTTCCAAAGCTCTTGCAGCCGGGCCAGATCACCCCGCACAGCGTCACTCGCAAGGAAACCCGTATTCACATGTTGCAGTTGCATCGGGCATTCTGTCCGCAGCGCAGCAAAGCCAGAAGCCATTTCTGCGCAAAGCCACCGTGCACGCATTCTTGCGCTGGGATCGTCCGGCCAAAGACCGGCGTCGGGGTGCCGCTCGGCCAGTGTTTCCGCCATGGCGAGGCTTTCGCCCACGACATCGCCTTCGGGAGTTTGCAGAACGGGTACCAAACGTGCGGGTGACAGATGCGCAAGGTCCTGCGCCATTGTACCTGCATAAAGCCCGACCATGTGGGTGCGATGCGCAAGGCCAAAGTTTTCCAACATGAGCCAGCCGCGCAATGACCAGCTTGAAAAAGTCCGGTCGCCTATAAAAAGATCATATGTCATGGCATCAGGCTAAGCCCTACAGGCAATGGCACGCCAATTCTTTTTCGTGGCAAAGGGGATCACGGAAGGTGATTGATGTACGGCACAGGGTCGGTTTTGCACGCCCGGTTGATCTTGGTCACTGAAAAATTGTCGATCTTATGGGAAAGGGTTTCATAAGCTGAGATTTGCAAGGCATGTTGCAGTTGGGTCAGGATCACGCCGAAATGCGCCACTGCGATAATATCACGTCCGGGGTATGCATTGCTGATCCGTGCGACTGCGCCATGGACGCGGGCGGCGGCATCATTCCAGCTTTCGCCGCCCGGTGCCGTGATGTGACCCGGGTTTTCCCAAAAATTCCGGCTTAAATCCGGGTCCCGCGCGGCGACATCATCAAAATGCATCCCATCCCAAATGCCAAAATGCATCTCGCGCAGATGCGGATCATGGGGCAATCTGTGATGTGAGGTGGCTTGCAGTGCATGGGCGGTATCGCGGGCGCGGGCCAGATCCGAGGAAACGAGCACGGCATCAGATGGCAGATGCGCGCGCAGCCGGGCGATTTGATCGCTGTCTGAAAGGTCAGCCGGAACGTCACGCCATCCGACGAAGGACTTGGCATGGGTGGGGCCATGGCGGACCCAGTGCCAGGTGGTCATGTCAGTGTCCCTTTCAATAGTTGAGGCAAGCCTGCAGTGACCAAGACCGCAGTGTCCGCTTGGGCCGCCAGCGCAATGTTCAACCTGCCTTGCGCTTCGCGAAACTCGCGAGCCATCGCGTTATCTGGCACGATTCCCTGACCGACTTCGTTTGAGACGACGACAATGGGCGCATTGCAGTCGCTGAGTGCGCTTAAAAGCCCGGTTTGCGCCAACTGCAGGTTTTGCCTATCCATCATTTGATTGGTCAGCCACATGGTCGCGCAATCGATCAAGACACCTTGAGACGCCGTCAGAGCTGAAAGCGGTTGTCTAAGGTCTGACTCTGCCTCGATATTGAGCCATCGGCTGTCCCTCCGCTTTTTGTGAAGATTTATTTTAAATTTTATTTCGTCGTCAAAAACGCGCGACGTCGCCAGATAAACAGGATCTAAGCCACTGCATAACAAATGATTTTCAGCCCATAGTGATTTTCCGGAGGCGGCACCGCCTAGGACAAAGGACAGTTTTGGCAACATTTTATAAACCTTTGAAGTGAACCAATCGTCTGTAATGTGCGTACCTATATCAAATGTACACGGCAAGGTGTGCTTCATCTGACTGGGAGATGTCGCTATGGCTTTGGACTCTACAAGAGATATGGCACTGTCGCGTAAGGCGATGAAAGCTGAATTGTTGGACGCGGAGACGGAGCTGAGGTTGGCTTATGCGTGGCGCGACGAACGCTGCGAAAAGTCATTGCACCGTCTTATCACTGCCTACATGCGCCTCGCAATTTCCATGGCGTCGAAATTCAAGCGCTATGGCGCGCCCATGAACGACTTGATTCAGGAAGCAGGTCTGGGGCTGATGAAGGCGGCGGATAAGTTCGATCCGGATCGGGGCGTGCGGTTTTCCACCTACGCAGTCTGGTGGATCAAGGCGTCGATTCAGGACTATGTGATGCGTAACTGGTCAATGGTGCGCACAGGATCGACTTCTTCGCAAAAGTCGCTGTTTTTCAATATGCGTCGTGTGCAGGCCCGGTTGGAACGCGAAAGCGCAGCCTCCGGTGAGCCGTTGGACCGCCACCAGCTACGGCAGATGATTTCCACCGAAATTGGCGTGCCGCTGCATGACGTCGAGATGATGGAAGGTCGGCTGTCGGGTTCGGATTACTCGCTGAATGCGACGCAGTCGACCGAAGATGAGGGCCGCGAGTGGATTGATGCGCTGGAAGACGACAGCGCGCAGGCGGCTGAAACCGTTGAGCACCATCATGATACGGAGCAGTTGCGCGCGTGGTTGCTGCAAGCAATGAACGACCTGAACGAGCGTGAGCGGTTTATTGTGCGGGAGCGCAAATTGCGTGATGCGCCGCGTACGTTGGAGAGCCTTGGTCAAGAGCTGAGCCTGAGTAAAGAGCGTGTTCGTCAGCTTGAGGCAGCCGCTTTTGGCAAGATGCGTAAGAACTTGGAAAACCAGTCCCGCGAGGTTTTGTATTTCCTCGACTGATGTCAATTAGCATTTTCCAGAAGAGCGCCTGCGCCGTTGTGTTGGCAGCGACGGCGTCAGTAAGCGCGGCTTCCGAGCCGCCATCAGAGGCGCGCGACGCAGATGTCGTGTTCTTCGGGGAGCAACATGACAACCTAACGCATCATGAGGTGCAGGCCTCATGGGTTGAAAAACTGGGCGCAAGCGCGCTGGTCTTCGAAATGCTGACCACTGATCAAGCGGCAAAGATCAGCAGCGACAACCGGAGCGATCAGGTCGTGTTGGAAAACGTGCTTGACTGGGGTGCGTCTGGCTGGCCCGACTTTGCGATGTATTTCCCGATATTTACCGCCGCTCCGAACGCCGCTATTTTCGGGGCAGGCGTGCCCCGTGCCGAACTGCGCGACGCGATGAGCAAGGACCTGAACGGTATTCTCGGCGGCGCCGCAGTACAGCGTTTTGGACTGGACCAACCGCTACCGCCCGCGCAACAACAGGCCCGTGAAGCGCTACAGCGTGCTGCGCATTGTGATGCATTGCCTGAGGACCTGCTGCCCAAGATGGTCACTGTTCAGCGGCTGCGGGATGCTGCCTTGGCGCAGGCGGCTTTGCAGGCGTTTGAGCAGTACGGCGGACCTGTCGTCGTCATTACGGGCAACGGTCACGCACGAACCGATTGGGGTGCGCCGTTTATCCTCCAGCAGGCAGCGCCCGATCTTGCGGTATTCAGCCTTGGTCAGGGTGAGGCAGGCCGAACGCCGGACGGGTCGTTCGCCGCGGTAATCGATGGGCCTGCCGTTGATCGTGGCAATCCATGTGATGCTTTCGCAAAATAATGTGGGCTGGTGGAAGCCTGCATCCCGGCTTAAGGTCGCGGCGTAGGATTTTATGATCAAAGGTTCAGTATGCTGAACGACAAACACATTCTGCTGATCATCGGCGGTGGGATCGCGGCTTTCAAATCGCTCGATCTGATCAGGCGCTTGCGTGAGCATGGTGCTACGATCACGCCGGTTTTGACCAAAGCCGCGGAAGAATTCGTGACACCGCTCTCCGTGTCTGCACTGGCGGGTGCGAAAGTCTATCGCGACCTCTTTGATCTGACGGATGAAGCCGAAATGGGTCATATCCAGCTCAGCCGCGTTGCCGACCTTGTCGTGGTGGCGCCCGCAACGGCGGATCTGATGGCCAAGATGGCGCAAGGTCTCGCCAATGATCTGGCGAGCACCCTGTTGTTGGCGACAGATACGGACGTGATGATCGCGCCTGCGATGAATGTTCGCATGTGGGAGCATCCGGCGACGCAACGCAATTCCAGCCAATTGCGCGCCGATGGAGTTCATTTCGTGGGGCCGGTTTCGGGCGATATGGCCTGCGGGGAACACGGTCCCGGACGCATGTCCGAACCGATGGATATTCTGGCCGATATTACAGCGTATTTTCAGGCAGGACCCCTGACGGGCAAACGCATTCTGGTAACATCGGGTCCGACGCATGAACCGATCGACCCGGTCCGCTATATTGCAAACCGCTCTTCGGGCGCGCAGGGTGCGGCCATCGCCAAAGCACTGCACGTCTTGGGCGCAAAGGTTTCATTCATAACCGGCCCGGCGGATGTGCCGCCCCCTGCGGGCGTCGATGTGGTGCGGGTTGAGACTGCGCAGCAAATGTTGGACGCGGTGCGTCAGGCCCTGCCTGCGGATGCGGCAGTCTTCGCGGCAGCCGTGGCGGATTGGCGTGTGGCCTCTGCCAGTGACAGTAAGCTCAAGAAAACGAGCGGCGCATTGCCGGTGCTGACCTTCGCAGAGAACCCGGATATCCTGTACAGCATTTCGCATTCAGAGGACCAGCGCCCGAAACTTGTTGTTGGTTTTGCCGCCGAAACCGATGACGTGGTCGCAAACGCGACGGCAAAGCGGCTGCGCAAAGGCTGTGACTGGATCGTTGCAAATGATGTATCGCCCTCGACTGGGATCATGGGGGGGCAGGAAAACGCCGTAACCCTGATAGATGAAAAGGGCGCGGAGACTTGGCCCAGAATGTCCAAAGATGCGGTGTCACAACGCCTCGCCGCATTGATCGCAGAGCGGTTGACGTAGGGGGCCGAAGGTTTGGTATCACTCGAACTGAAATGGGCTCAAGGTGCCGATGTAACGGTGCCATTGCCCGCCTATGAAACGTCTGGTGCCGCGGGCGCTGACATCCGCGCAAACATTCCTGATGGGCCGATCATACTGGCACCCGGTGCGCGCGCGCTTGTGCCAACAGGTCTGTGCATGGCCATTCCGCAGGGCTATGAGGTTCAGATCAGACCCCGTTCGGGCCTCGCGCTGAAGCACGGGATCACGCTGGTCAACAGCCCCGGTACAATTGACAGCGACTACCGGGGGGCGGTCGGTGTGATCATGCAGAACCTTGGGGATGCCGCGTTTGAAATCACCCATGGGATGCGGATCGCGCAAATGGTGGTCGCGCCCGTTGTTCAGGCTAGCTTTGCATTGTCCGAAAGCCTGAGCGAAACCGATCGTGGTTCCGGCGGTTTTGGGTCCACAGGAGGCGATTGATGCTATTGGTTTTTGGGCTGTGCGCCGTTTTGTGGGGTATCGGCAGCCTCATGGGTGCACCGCGTTCCGCCCGCGCGATGATGATCGGCATTTTGTATGTTGGTGTTCTGGCAATGCACATCGTGTTGCCAGATGCTCATCCCCTGCGTTTGGCCACAGGTGAAAGCCCGGCGCTATGGTTGCTGATCGGTGGCTTCGCGCTGATGATCTTTTCATACCGTCAGGTGATCACGAGGCTGCGCACGCGCGCGCAAGCGGTCGAAAAACAGAGCGACGACGCCCTCGACAGACCCTTGTTCAACGATAGCGAATTGAACCGCTATGCGCGACACATGGTCCTGCGTGAAATCGGCGGGCCGGGGCAAAAACGGCTGAAAGAAGCGAAGGTTCTGGTCATCGGTGCGGGCGGGCTTGGTTCGCCCATATTGCAATATCTGGCGGCCAGTGGCGTGGGGACGATTGGCGTTATTGATGATGATGTGGTCGAGAACGCCAACCTGCAACGGCAAGTCATTCATCGCGATGCCTCCATCGGCACGGCCAAGGTATTTTCCGCGCAGGCGGAAATGACGGCGCAAAATCCCTATGTCGAGGTGCGCCCCTTCAACCGCCGCCTGACTGCGGATATTGCTGATGCGTTGTTTGAGGATTACGACCTCGTTCTGGACGGGACGGATAATTTCGACACGCGCTATCTGGTGAATGAAACAGCTGTCAAAGCCGGTACCCCCCTGATTTCAGGCGCATTAAGCCAGTGGGAAGGGCAGCTCAGCGTTTTTGATCCCGCCTATGGAGCGCCATGCTATCGCTGCGTTTTTGACAGCGCGCCCGCACCCGAGTTGGCCCCGTCCTGTGCCGAGGCAGGCGTGCTTGGCCCATTGCCGGGGGTCATCGGCACGATGATGGCGGTTGAGGCGATCAAGCTTATCACGGACGCGGGGACACCTTTGCGGGGGCAGATGCTGATCTATGACGCACTTTATGGTGAAAGCCGCACGATTGCCATCAAGCCGCGCAGCGACTGCCCGAGCTGCGGGTCGCTGCAGGCGAAAGCGTCCTGATACACACGGTTGCTCTGGCGCCAGATGCGCCCTAGCTATTCAAGAAAACGGAGAGCCATGATGACCAATCCATTGCTGCAAGACTGGGCGACGCCCTTCCAGATCGCGCCCTTTGATGCCATTTCTGACGGAGATTTCGCGCCGGCGCTGGACACAGCACTTGCGGAGCATCGCAGCGAGATTGAAGCCATCGCGTCAGCCGCCGAGCCGCCCAGCTTTGCCAATACCATCGAGGCGCTGGAGGCCGCAGGCACGGATCTTGACAAGGTATTATCGGTGTTTTTCACCGTCGCAGGCGCCGACAGCAACCCGACGCGCGAGGACCTGCAGCGCCAGTTTTCACCCAAACTCGCCGCACATTTTTCGGAGATTTCCAGTAACAAGGCCCTGTTCAGCAGGGTCAACGCGTTGTGGGAAACCCGCGAAACGCTGGGCCTTGGGCCTGAACAGGACCGTGTTTTGATGCTCACCCACCGTGGGTTTGTGCGCGCCGGGGCCGCACTGACCGGGGCGGAAGACGCCCGCATGAAGGAAATCAAGGCGCGCCTTGCCGTTCTGGGAACCGAGTTCACGCAAAACCTTTTGGCGGATGAGCGCGCGTGGTTCATGCCGCTTGCCGAAGCCGATCTTGAGGGCTTGCCCGAATTCGTGGTGGACACCGCGCGCGCCGCGGGCACCGAGAAAGATGCCGACGGCCCGGTTGTGACCCTGTCGCGGTCGCTCATCGTTCCGTTTTTGCAGTTTTCCCCACGGCGCGATCTCAGAAAAACCGCCTTTGAAGCCTGGGCCGCGCGGGGTGCAAATGGGGGTCAGACGGATAACCGCGCCATCGCAGCAGAGATCCTGTCCTTGCGAGAAGAGCGTGCAAAGCTCTTGGGATATGCCTCCTTTGCGGATTTCAAGCTTGAAACCGAAATGGCCAAAACGCCCGCTGCCGTACGGGATTTGTTGATGTCGGTGTGGGAACCCGCGCGTGCGCAGGCGGATGCCGACGCCGCGCGCTTGGCTGAGATGATGCGCGAGGATGGCGTCAATGATGAATTGGTGCCGTGGGACTGGCGTTATTATGCGGAAAAACGGCGGGCTGCAGAACATGATCTGGATGAGGCAGAGCTGAAGCCATACTTCCAACTGGACCGCATGATCGCGGCCAGCTTTGCCTGTGCAGAGCGGCTATTCGGGTTGCAGTTCAAGCCATTGGACATACCGCTGTACCACCCGGATTGCCGTGCATGGGAAGTGACGCGCGACGGCGAACATGTAGCAGTCTTTATTGGTGATTATTTCGCCCGTGGGTCCAAAAGATCGGGCGCTTGGTGTTCTGCGATGCGCGCGCAAGCGAAATTCCCCAAACCGCAGGCACCGATCGTCATCAACGTATGCAATTTCGCCAAGGGCGACCCGGCGCTGTTGTCTTATGATGACGCGCGCACGCTGTTTCACGAATTTGGCCATGCGCTGCACCAGATGCTGTCAAATGTGACCTATGAAAGCATTTCTGGCACCTCAGTGGCGCGCGACTTCGTTGAGCTTCCCAGCCAGCTTTACGAACACTGGCTGGATGTCCCGGAGGTACTGTCGGAGTTTGCCGTTCATGCGGAGACCGGCGCGCCCATTCCCCCCGACATGCTGCAGAAAGTGCTGGATGCCTCGACGTTTGATATGGGGTTTCAAACCGTGGAATATGTGGCCTCGGCCCTCGTTGATCTGGCGTTTCACGAAGGCCCCGCACCTGCGGACCCAATGGAAAAGCAGCGCGCGGTTCTTGATGGTATTGGTATGCCGCCAGCGATTACGATGCGCCACGCCACGCCGCATTTTGCCCATGTTTTTGCCGGTGATGGGTATTCCAGCGGGTATTACAGCTACATGTGGTCGGAAGTGATGGATGCGGATGCCTTTGCCGCCTTCGAAGAAGCGGGCGGTGCGTTTGACCCTGAACGTGCCTCGGCACTTGAACGGCACATATTATCCACGGGCGGCAGTTCAGACGCGGCAGAGCTTTACATCGCCTTCCGGGGTCGGTTGCCGGGGGTGGATGCGCTGCTCAAAGGGCGCGGGCTGGCCGCTGAATAGCGCTCAATAGCCCCGCGCACGGTCAACGAGGTTGAAAAACGGCTCGCCTTTTTCACCGCGGGCGATGTTGCGCGCGATTTCTTTGGCGGAAGTCACCGGACGGGTTGCCGCCGCGATATGTGGTGTCACCGTCACATTCGGATGCGCCCAAAACGGGTGATCCTGTGCCAATGGTTCTGTGCGGAACACATCCAGAGTGGCATGCGCGACCTGACCGCTGTCAAGGGCTTCGATCAACGCCGCATCCTCGATCAACGGCCCGCGTCCGGGGTTGAGGATAAACGCGCCCTTGGGCAATTGGGCCAGCGTTTCACGGTTCAGCGTATTCTCGGTTTCGGCTGTGTCCGGCAGCAAAAGAACCAGTATTTCGCCTGTCGCCAAAGCATCGCACAGGCCGTCTGATCCGTGGAAGGTCTCGATGCCATCGAGTTTTTTGGCGGATCTGCTCCAACCGCTGACGCGAAAGTTCATGCGGCGCAATTGGTTGCCGACCGCCGTGCCCAATGAACCCAGCCCCAGAATGCAGACCTGTCTTTCCTGTGCCAGCGGGTTGGAATGCCACTCCCATTTGCGCTGCGGATTCACGATATGGCGGTCCATGCTCAGATGATACCGCATGACATGGCCGACGACCCATTCGACCATGGATTGGGTCATGCCCGGATCAACCATCTTGATCAGCGGAAAGCTGAGCGTGTCGTTTGTCACGATGCGCTCGACACCGGCCCAAAGGCTCAAAACAGCTTTGGTGTTTTTATAGGGTGAGAAATCCTGCAGCGTCGATGTGGGGGCATAAACGATATAGTCCACATCGTCCGGTGGAGCGTTTGTCACGAGTTCGGCGTTCAGGTCTGCCTCGGTAAAGGCCTTGTTGAGCGCCCGGCTGTAATTGTGCCAGTCCTCATTGCTGGCGGCGAACAATACGGTCAGGGTCATGTCAGTCCTTTTGTCTGGCCTTTATCTGGCTCTTATCTGGGGCGGTGCACATGCGCACTTTGCGTCAGCCCGAAGGCAAGCATCAAAACCAGCATGGCGGACCCGCCAAAGCTCACCAGAGGGAGCGGGACCCCGACAACCGGCGCAAGCCCCATGACCATCGACATGTTGACGGCAAAGAACAAGAAGAAGTTCAGCGCAATTCCGAGGGTCAGCAGAGACGAAAATCGGTCTTTGTTCAGCATGGCGGACCAGACGCAAAAGACAATGATCAACGTGTAAAGCGCGAGCAATGAAATCGCGCCGATAAAGCCGAATTCTTCCGCCAGCGTGGTAAAGATAAAGTCCGTGTGTTTTTCGGGCAAAAAGTTCAGACGGCTTTGTGTCCCCTGCATGAAACCGCGCCCGGTCCAGCCCCCGGAACCAAGCGCGATCTTGGATTGCGTGATGTGGTATCCCGCGCCCAGGGGGTCAGTACTGGGGTCCAGA
Organism: Roseobacter litoralis Och 149; assembly: GCF_000154785.2. Lineage (NCBI taxonomy): Bacteria > Pseudomonadati > Pseudomonadota > Alphaproteobacteria > Rhodobacterales > Roseobacteraceae > Roseobacter > Roseobacter litoralis. The sequence goes on along the minus strand of NC_015730.1, from coordinate 3,630,723 downwards.
AAGGTATCAATCCGGCGGAACTGATAGTTTTCGATCAGCTGCCACGGTGTGCCGCGGGACTGAAAAACAGCGGTCACAAGGGCCACACCGCTGGCCGTAACGGCCGCAAAATAGGCCCAGTGCACACCGGCCAGAAACATCAAACCGCCCCCGGCGGCCAGCAGCAGAATTGACGTGCCCAGATCGGGTTGACGCAAAACCAGAAGAACAGGGATTATTATGATGATGACCGGTAAAAGCACCCAAAGGGGGCGCGATGTTTTCTTGGCTGGCAGCCAGTCATAATAGGCAGCCAGCAACATCACCAATGTGATTTTCATCAATTCGGAGGGCTGCAGTCGCATGAAGCCAAGGTCAATCCACCGCTGCGCGCCCATGCCCACGGTGCCGAAAAGCTCCACCGCAATCAGCAAAACAAGCGTGCCCAGATAGGCAAGACCCGACAGGCTGCGCCAAAACCAGATGGGAACCATGGCCACCATCAGCATGAGGGCGAAACCGACGACGAACCGCTTCATCTGCGGCTCGGCCCATGGGGAGAAGGACCCGCCCGCAACCGAGTAGAGCATCAAGAACCCGACGCCTGCAACAGTGGCCAGCAGGATCGCGACAGGCCAGTTGAGGTGCAAAATCTTGCGCAACCCCACCGGCGTGGATTTGACGTTATGTTCAAGATAGCTCATGCCTGATCGCGCCCGCTTATTGCGGCCTGTGGCTGAATGCTGCGTAGCTGTTGTTGCAGGGTTCCGATGCGTTCGCGGTCCTTGGCCGGATAGGCTTCGAGCGGTGGTGTGCCGCCGTAAAGCGCTTGCAACGTGATATCGCGGGCAATAGGCGCTGCGGCTTTCGACCCACCACCGCCGTGTTCGACGATGACAGCAACCGCGTATTTGGGGGTGTCATATGGGGCGAAATTCACAAACAATGCATGATCGCGGCGCTCCCACGGCAGGTCCTCGTTTCGGATCACGCCTGCACGGCGTTCTGCGGCGGTGATGTTACGCACCTGACTTGTCCCGGTTTTCCCCGCCATGCGCATTTCTTCTTCGATCACACGCGACCCATATGCGGTGCCCCGCCGGTCATTGACGACGGCAAACATGGCTCTGCGCATCTTGCGCAGGTTGTTCTCGTTCATGCCCAGGCTTTCGCCACCGCGATCAGGTTCTTCGACGCCGTCAATTGATTTGATCAGCCGCGGGGATACCGCCCGCCCGGTGGCAATTCGCGCGGTCATGACCGCAAGTTGCAGCGGAGAGGCCAGCAAAAACCCTTGTCCGATGGACGCATTGACCGTGTCACCCACCCGCCAAGACTGACCCTGATAGATCTGTTTCCATTCCATCGTTGGCATCAGGCCGGAGGCGACGGCTGACATGGGAACATCGTGCTTTACACCTAGACCAAAACGATTGGCCATTGCCGTGATCTTTTCGATACCGACCTTGATCGCCAGATCATAGTAATAGACATCGCATGATTTCTTGAGAGAATCCTGCAGATCGACCCATCCGTGGCCTGCGCGTTTCCAGCAGTGGAACCGGCGACCTGACACCTCAAGATGCCCCGGACAATAAGCGGTTTCATCCGGGCCGATCAACCCGGCCTCCAAAGCGGCCATGGCGGTGATCATCTTGAATGTGGAACCCGGTGGATACAGCCCCTGTACGGTCTTGCTGGCCAGGGGGCGGTATTTGTTGCCCGTCAGCGCCCCGTAGTCCTTTTGTGAAATGCCGCGCACAAACAAGTTGGGATCAAATGTCGGGGCAGAGGCGCACGCCACAAGATCGCCGTTGTCGCAGTCGATGATGACAGCGCTCGCGCTTTCGCCGGTCAGGCGCGCCTGCACGTATCCCTGCAAGGCCGCATCAACAGTGAGCTGGATATCCGACCCGGCAGTTCCTTCTTGCCGGTCAAGTTCACGCATCACGCGCCCTGTCGCATTGACCTCGACCCGTTTGGCCCCGGCTCTCCCCCGCATGAGCGGTTCAAGTTTTGTCTCTACCCCTACTTTCCCGATTTGGAAGCGGGGGATCATCAGAACGGGTTCTGGGTCTGTGATCTTTGATAGATCATAGTCCGACACCGGACCCACATACCCTAAGACATGAGCAAAATCAGAACCCTGCGGATAGACACGGCTCAGTCCCACCTCGGGGGTGATGCCCGGCAAGGCGGGTGCATTCACGGAAACGCGGCTGATTTCTTCCCAAGTCACATCTGACGCGACGGTCACGGGCAGAAAAGGAGCTGACCTGCGCATTTCGTCTTTGATTCGGGCAATCGCACTGTCGTCGAGGGCGATGATCCGGGACAGTTGTTCCAGTGATGCATCCACATCGCCAGCGTCTTCCTTGATGATCACGATACGATAGGATGGTGCGTTTTGCGCAAGCCGCACCCCGTTTCTGTCAAAAACCTCCCCGCGGGAAGGTGGGATGAGGCGAACGTTGATGCGGTTTTCCTCGGCCAGAAGGCGGAATTCGTCGGCCTGCTCGACCTGCAGATACCGCATGCGCGCGGCCAACCCGCCAATAAACAGCAATTGCGCCCCGCCCAAAAGCGCAGCGCGCCGCGACAGGTGCCGGTGGCTGAAATCTGTTTCTGCCCGTGTCCGTTTCACATCAGACCCCTTGGTTCATGTCTTGCGTTTGTCATCCCCGCCGGCCTCTCGCATCAAGATCGCCGGGGGCGGTTTTCTGCACGCCCAGCACGCTATGGGTTATCCCGACCACGATGGGGTAGAAAAGCATGGTCATGACAAGCTCGAAGACTGATAGCGTAAAACCCGGAGGATCGACAAATGTCACCATCAATGCAAGCCGATACGCAATCGCTACCGTGGTCATCATGATGCAAACGCTCAGCCATTCATTGGCAAAACTGCCATCGCGCAATCCAAGCGCGCGGGACTTCAGGCTTTCGCAGGCCAGCAGAGCAAAGAGCGCCCATAACCCCGGCGGTCTAAAAAGCAACAGATCAGCAAGTAGAAAAAGCCCTGCAAGTGCGATACTCGGCACATATTCCGGCCGCCGCAGTGACCAGGCAAAGGCGAAGGCCAGTATCAGATCCGGGCCAACCCATTGGCGTGGCGTGGTTTCCAAAGGCAGCAGATGGAAAAACAGAATGACGCAAACGATCAGACCAAACGTCAGCCGCATGCCCCAAACGCGCGTGGTGGTTTGCTCGCTCATTGTGTGGCCTCGGCAACAGGAAGCTGGGGCCCAATGATCCTGGCATTGTCAGAGACAGTTGTTTTGCCGTGGTGGCGCAGCACGCGCAGGAACTCCAGGCGCTGATAATCAGCTGCCATGATGACACGTAATTTGCCGGTCGGGTCGGCCGCAACCTGACCGATCAGAAGCCCGGCGGGAAACACGCCACCGTCACCGGAGCTGATGACCCTGTGGCCGGGCTTTACCAGATCGCTGTCTTCGAGAAAGTCGATGAAGGGCGCGGCGGAATTGTCACCGGAGATGATTACACGCTGGCCTGAGGGTTGGATGATTGCGGGGATGCGGCTTGAGGCATCTGTCAGCAGGATCACACGCGCAGTTTTGTCCCCCACGCCGGAAATGCGACCGACAAGGCCAATGCCATCCATCGTCGCCCAGCCATCCACCAGCCCATCCCGACTGCCTACGTTGATGAGGACGGATTGCCGGAAAGGCGAGCCGCTGTCCGCCAGAACCACGCCGGTGATATAGGTCAGGCGCGGGTCCAGACGCACGTTGTTGAGATCAAGAAGTCGCGCGTTTTCCTGTTCCAGCTGAAGCGCAGCTTCTTTCCAAGCTTGCATGCGGCGCAGTTCAGAGCGCAATTCGCGGTTTTGCTGCGCCAGCCGTTGATAACTTTGAAAGTCCTGAAACAGGTTGACGGTGCCAGTGACCGGGGCCATCGCCCACGTCAGATTTGGTACAAATGTATCTGTCACCTGTGCACGAAACCGCTCAACCCGCGGGCTGTCGATCCGCCACAACAGGAACGTCCCGAGAAGACACAGGATCAGGATGCTGATCAATAACCGGCGCAGCGGGCCGGTAAAGTCGTTCGCGTTTGACCTGTCCTTTGCCATTCGGCGTCGGTCTCCTGCCCCCATTTGGAGCAGGGCATGCCTGCCTCTGACGGGGTGCGGTTAATGCGTTGCGATCAACTGTCGTAGTCGATGGCGTGACGCAGCTGTTTCTCGTATTCTAAGGCCTTACCGGTGCCCAAAGCCACGCAATTCAGTGACTCGTCCGCAATTGAGACGGCAAGGCCTGTTTGCTCACGCAGCGCCAGGTCGAGATCCCCCAGCAATGCGCCACCGCCGGTCAGCATCACGCCACGATCCACAATATCCGCAGCGAGATCAGGCGGTGTTGTTTCAAGCGCTGTCATCACAGCCTCGCAGATTTGCTGGACGGGTTCAGCCAGCGCCTCGGCGATCTGCGCCTGCGTCACTTCGATTTCTTTCGGTACACCATTCAACAGATCGCGCCCCCGGATCTGCATTGACGTCCCACGCCCGTCATCGGGCATTCTTGCCGTGCCAATGGACGTCTTGATGCGTTCTGCCGTGGTTTCACCGACCAGCAGGTTCTGCTGACGGCGCAAATAGCTGATGATCGCTTCGTCCATGCGATCCCCGCCGACGCGCACAGAGCGCGCATAGACAATATCGCCCAGCGACAGGACCGCGACCTCGGTCGTACCACCACCGATGTCCACGACCATGTTGCCCGTGGGGTCCGTGATCGGCATGCCAGCACCAATGGCCGCCGCGATCGGCTCTGCGATAAGCCCCGCGCGACGTGCGCCAGCACTCAGAACAGACTGGCGGATAGCGCGTTTTTCAACCGGCGTTGCACCATGGGGGACGCAGACGATGATTTTGGGTTTGGAGAAAGTGGAACGTTTGTGCACTTTGCGGATGAAGTGTTTGATCATTTCTTCGGCAGTGTCGAAATCGGCGATCACACCTTCGCGCATCGGGCGAATCGCCTCAATGCTGCCGGGTGTACGCCCCAGCATCAACTTGGCATCCTCGCCCACCGCGAGCACTTTTTTCACGCCATCCTTAACGTGATAGGCGACCACCGAAGGCTCCGACAGAATAATCCCACGGCCTTTAACGTAAACCAACGTGTTTGCAGTGCCGAGGTCGATCGCCATATCTGACGAAAAAAGACCACGAAAACTATCGAATAGTGCCATGACGCTTATAACCTTGCCCGAATCTGATTTATCCGAGCCCAGCGGCCCGGTTGTCCTGTGTTATATGCTTAGCCGCGATATGGTGAAAGGGGCGTTAACGATGTTCTAGGCATCATCTTGCTTTTTGAAGAAAATGATGAACGCCCCTGTTTTATCGCATCAGGTCGTGCGGGTCAGGGCAGGGTTGGCGATAAAAGAAACATCGACTGAAGGCCTAAACCCGGTTTCACATTGGGCAGTGCGCGCGCGAATGCCTGTTCCATTGCGCCTTCGGTAAACAATTCTGACAACCCGCGATCGACAATAAGACGAAACTCAGTATCACCGCGTGCCATGGCGAGCCCCTGCTTTTCCACCGTCAATAGTTGGTCGAAAACCTTCAGGTCATCCGCCACTTCGCTTTGCGCGACCATGTTCATCAAGATGGACTGGTCCGCAAAATAGGCTGTGATTTCATCCTGCTCCAGCGCAGCCATGCCCGTCGGGTGATCATCGAAGACTACGACTTCCGCCGCGATATCCGCCGCATTCAGTGAGTTTTGCAATGCATCAAGCGTGGTCGTGGCGGAACGCACGCCGACCTTCATTCCGGCCAGCTCATCCAGCGATTCAGGCCCGTCTTTCTTGAGCACAACCACAGTTCCATCGACATACACCGGCACGGAAAAATCAACCAATTCGCGGCGCTCAAGCGTGATTGTGGCTGCACCACACAGCAGGTCGATATTGCCATTCGCAACTTCCTCAAATCGGTTTTCCGCAGTCACTGGTCGGAAGATGATTTCCATATCGGGCAGTTCGACCGCTGCTGCAATCTTTGACGCCAATACATAGCAGACGGTGGGCGTGTATCCTTTGGGTTCGTTTTCGCCCAAGTAGGACAGCGGGGCTGCGTCGGTCCGAAAGCCGATGACCAATTGTCCGTTTTCTTTAATTCGCTCAAGTGTTTGGGCTTGGGCGGCGGCGGGCATGAGGATTGCTGCGATCAAAGCTGCAAAGAGAGGGCGCATGATAAGTATCCTGTTTGAGGTTGTTGTTTATGTTTTTTTGCAACCGTATCAGATAACAAGACAAGATACCGCCGGAAAATCGACGGTATCTGTTTTTTATCGTATCAGGCGCGCAATCTTGCCGAAACGCTCAGCCCACGTCCTTGTAGCTGATCTCACGGGTGTCCTTACCGGCTTTTTCACGACGCACCAGCAGACGGTTCAAAGCATGGATATAGGCGCGTGCTGAGGCAACCACAGTGTCCGTATCGGCCGACTGCCCCGTCACGATACGGCCGTCTTCTTCCATGCGCACAGAAACGGTTGCCTGCGCGTCCGTCCCTTCGGTCACCGCGTGCACCTGATAAAGCTGAAGGCGTGCCGAATGTGCAACCAGTGCCTTGATCGCATTGAACGACGCATCAACCGGGCCGTCCCCGGTTTGCGTGGTAGATTCTTCAACGCCATCTATATTCAAGACAAGGTCGGCCTGCTGCGGGCCATCAGTACCGCATACAACGCGCAGCGACACCAATTGAATTCGGTCGTTTTCCGGGTCTGTCGCCGTACGCATCAAAGCGATCAGATCGTCGTCATAAATCTCTTTTTTGCGGTCGGCCAGTTCCTTGAAGCGCACAAAGACGTCCTTGAGCTGGTTGTCGCCCAATTCAAAACCGAGGTTCTCCAGTTTGGATCGCAACGCTGCCCGCCCTGAATGTTTGCCCATCACGATATTGGTTTCGGTCAGGCCAACATCCTCGGGGCGCATGATCTCAAAGGTTTCCGCGTTCTTGAGCATGCCGTCCTGATGGATGCCGGATTCATGCGCAAAAGCGTTCTTGCCGACGATCGCCTTGTTGAACTGCACCGGAAACCCGGACACAGCAGCAACACGGCGCGAGATATTCATGATCTTGGTGGCGTCAATGCCCGTATGAAACGGCATGATGTCATTGCGCACTTTCAGGGCCATCACGACCTCTTCAAGCGCTGTATTCCCCGCCCGTTCGCCGAGGCCGTTTATCGTGCATTCGATCTGGCGCGCGCCCGCTTCGACGGCGGCAAGGCTGTTGGCCGTGGCCATGCCCAGATCATTGTGGCAGTGGGTTGCAAATGTGATCGTATCAGCCCCCGGCACGCGTTCAAGCAACATCGAAATCAGGGCCGCCGACTCGCGCGGGGCCGTATAACCGACGGTGTCGGGAATATTGATTGTGGTGGCCCCGCATTTGATGGCGATTTCCACCACCCGGCAGAGGTAATCCTCTTCGGTGCGGGTGGCATCCATGGGCGACCACTGCACATTGTCACACAGGTTGCGCGCATGGGTCACAGTCTGTTCGATCCGTTCGGCCATCTGGTCCATATCGAGGTTCGGAATGGCGCGGTGGAGGGGGGATGTCCCGATGAAGGTGTGAATGCGGGGGCGTTTGGCGTGTTTCACGGCCTCCCAACATCTGTCGATATCCCCGATCTGGGCGCGCGCGAGACCACAAATCACCGATGTTTTGGCGTTGCGCGCAATTTCAGACACGGCAGCAAAATCGCCCTCTGATGCAATGGGAAAGCCCGCTTCGATGATGTCGACGCCCATTTCATCAAGCAGCCCGGCGATTTCAAGCTTTTCCGAATGGGTCATGGTCGCACCCGGGCTTTGTTCGCCGTCGCGCAATGTCGTGTCAAAGATCAATACGTGATCCTGTTTTGTCGTATCTGTCATGGTGTATCTTTCGTTCTGTGCTTTAATCCGTGGCGCGCAACACATCCCTCTGAGCGGGCGCGCCGGAGGGCACGCTCAGAGGCGGATTAGCAGCAGTAGGGCAGCCGGGGCACGCAGAATGCATGCGGTCAAAGTGATATGTTCTGACTGTACCATGGATCGAATTTATACAGCAGCTTCACGAAATGGAAAGAGGCTTTGTCGCAGGTGCGGTGAACGGGGTTGAAGCATCGCTTGAGCCTTCTAGGTCGTTTGGGATGAGAAATACTTTAATACTCGGTGCGTCCGGCGGGATTGGGGCGGCACTTACGGCTGCTGCTACCAATCGCGGAGACGCCGTCACCGGTCTTTCGCGCAGTCGCGATGGCTTTGACATCACAAATTCCACTTCGGTGGCGCAGCATCTGGGTTCCGTCAGTGCACCCTATGATCTGATCGTGGTGGCGACGGGAGCATTGGAAATCGACGGCGCAGCCCCGGAAAAATCGGTGAAAAACCTGAATGCCAAGGCGATGCTGGATCAGTTTGCCTTGAATGCGGTCGGGCCGGCACTGGTGTTGAGCCATGCTGCGCGACTACTGCCGCGCGACCGTCCGGCGGTTTGCGCCGTACTATCCGCGCGGGTCGGCTCCATCGGGGATAACAAAGTGGGCGGATGGATCAGCTATCGCAGCGCGAAGGCGGCGGTCAATCAGGTGGTGCGCACGGCGTCCATCGAATTGGCGCGCACGCATCCGCAGTCCGTTTGTGTGTCCCTGCATCCCGGCACGGTCCAGACGGCATTTACGGAAAGATATCTGGGTCGGCATCCGTCGGTCTCTGCCGCCGAGGCGGCAGACAACTTGTTGCGCGTCGTGGACGGCTTGTCCCCGGCACAGACGGGTCGGTTTTTCGACTGGGCGGGCAAAGAGGTTCCGTGGTGAGCCATCTCGTTCTGGTGCTGGGGGACCAGCTGTCTGAAAGCCTCAGCGCGTTGCAGGCGGCCGATAAATCGACCGATATGGTCGTGATGTCCGAGGTTGCAGATGAAACCTCCTATGTGCAGCACCATCCGAAAAAGATCGCGCTGATCTTTGCGGCCATGCGGAAATTCGCGCAACACTTGCGTGATGAAGGTTGGAACGTTGCCTATGCGCAGCTGGATGACAGCGAAAACGCGGGGTCCATCGTTGGTGAGCTGTTGCGCCGGGCAGAGCAAACCGGGGCGCAAACCGTACTGGCAACAGAGCCGGGAGAGTGGCGCCTTATCGGGCACCTCAAAGAGGCACCTTTGCGGGTTGAGATGCTGCCAGATGGCCGATTTCTTGCGTCCCATCAGGAGTTTGAGGATTGGGCCGACGGGCGCAAGCAGTTGCGGATGGAGTATTTCTATCGCGAGATGCGGCGCAAGACGGGCCTGCTGATGGAGGGGGCTCAACCCAGCGGCGGCAAGTGGAATTTCGATCATGACAACCGCAAACCGGCACCCGATGAGATCACCTTTGAAGGGCCTTTGCGGTTTGAGCCGGATGAAACCGTGCAAGAGGTTCTGGATCTGGTGGAGGTGCGGTTTTCAAACCATTTTGGCGCGCTGCGCCCGTTCTGGTTTGCAACATCCCGCGCCGAAGCGCTGCAACAGCTGGATCATTTCATATCGAAAGGCTTGCCAAAATTCGGAGATTTTCAGGATGCGATGCTGAATGACAATCGGTTCTTGTATCACGGTCTGATCTCAACCTCGCTGAACATCGGGTTGTTGACACCGCTTGAGGTTTGTACAGCCGCCGCGCGCGCCTTTGAGCAGGGCGATGCCCCGATCAACGCGGTGGAAGGGTTCATCCGGCAGATTATCGGGTGGCGCGAATACGTGCGCGGCATCTATTTTCTGGAAGGGCCCGACTATACCAGCCGCAACGTGCTGGGCCAGACGCGCGATTTACCTGACGTGTATTGGGGCGGCAAGACGGGTATGAATTGCATGGCAAAAGCCGTGGGCCAAACCCGCGAAGAGGCCTATGCCCATCATATCCAGCGCTTGATGATCACCGGGAATTTTGGGCTGCTGGCCGGGATTGATCCGCAACAGATGCATGAGTGGTATCTCGCGGTTTACGCAGATGCCTTTGAGTGGGTCGAGGCCCCGAACACGGTCGGCATGAGCCAGTTTGCTGATGGCGGTATCATCGCGTCCAAACCCTACGTGAGCAGCGGCGCTTATATCAATCGCATGTCCGACTATTGCAAGTCCTGCAGCTATAAGGTGGCACAAAAGACGGGCGACACGGCCTGTCCGTTCAACTTGCTGTACTGGCATTTTCTGGATCGTCACCGCCCTCGGTTTTCGGGCAATGCGCGTATGGGGAACATGTATCGCACCTGGGATCGGATGGACGCGGAAAAGCGCGAGACCGTGATCGCCGAAGCGAATGCGTTATTGGACCGGCTTGATGCGGGTGAAGCCATTTAACCGGCGTGCGCATGGCACGATCCGTGCGTGCCAACAGGTTTCTGGCGACGCGTTACTGTGAAAAAACCCGCGCCAGTTGCCGGAATATGAGCGTTTGGTCGGATGATCTGGCCGTGTTTGAAACGCGTCATAAGGGTCGCGCGGACCGCCATTCAGCCGCCGTCGGTCAGGATGCCGTTTTCCCACTCTCCGGAATTTTCCTCGCCGGTTGCATAGCGCATGGTGCCTGTCCCCTGACGTTTTCCCGCGCGAAACATGCCCTCGTAGACATCGCCGTTTTCATAGGTTGCGACACCGATCCCTTCGATTTCGCCGCTGGCCCAAGCCCCTTCATAGGTGAAACCGGACGGCATGACGATCTTGCCTTGTCCGTCCCGCTGCCCACCTGAGAAGCCGCCGGTGTAGATGGTGCCATCGGGATAGGTGGCAGTGCCTTGCCCGTGGCGTTGCCCGTCCAGCCACTCTCCGTCATAGCGATAACCACTTGCATCGGTGATCACACCTTGGCCGTGATTGCGGGCATTGCGAAAATTGCCTTCGTACACCACGCCATTGGCGTAGACGGCCTTGCCGATGCCGTCGATGACGCCATCTTTCCATTCGCCTTCATAGGTGGAACCATCCGGATAGGTGATCAGCCCTTGCCCATCTGCCTGTCCTGCGGACAATGATCCCACATAGACCGAACCGTCAGGATAGGTAACGCGGCCTTCGCCTTCGATCTCGCCTGCAACCCATGATCCGACATATGTGTACCCATCCTGTGCCGTGAAAGTCCCCTGACCCTCGCGCAGATCATTGGCAAACTCGCCCTCATAGATATCGGCATTTGCATAGGTTACCTTGCCAATGCCCTCGCGACGCCCCGCGACCAGTTGCCCCTCGTAGACATCGCCATTGGCCTGCGTCAGCTTGCCGGTGCCGTCAATTTGACCATCGCGCCACAGGCCGACATAGATCAGGCCATCGGGCATGGTCAGCGTACCTTCGCCTTCGCGCTTTCCATTCGCGACACGGCCCTCATAGACAGCACCATCAGGGTAGGTGATCGTGCCCAGCCCCTGTTTGACGCCATCGACCCAGTCGCCTTTGTACTCATATCCGCCGGGGCTTTGCATCGTGCCTTTGCCATGATGTTTCGCGTTGCGAAAACTGCCCTCATAGCGCACACCATTTGCATAAAGCGCGATGCCGCGTCCCATAATGGCACCGGCGAGCCACTCGCCTTCATAGGTGCCGCCATCAGCAAAGGTGATGCGGCCAAAGCCCTCCGGTTTTCCTTTGGCAAAAAGGCCCTCATAGACGGAACCATTCGGAAAACGGGCAATACCTTCGCCTTTGATTTCCCCGTCAACCCATTGCCCGGTATATTCATAGCCGTTAGGCAATTTGTAGGTGCCCGTACCGTGCTGCACGCCGCCCTTGAATGTTCCCTCGTATACCCCGCCGTCTTCGTACTGCTTGGTTTGTGTTTCACCGTCCTGCGCCAGAAGGGGCAGGGGCAATAGGGCAAGGCAAAAGCTCAGGCGGCGAAGTGTCATGATTACCCTTTATCATCTGGAAAACTGCGTCGGGATGTCGTGGGGCAATTTAAGCAATGGGCAGGGCGGGGGCAACGCCCTTTTGCCGCAATAGGCGGGGTTGGGCTTTCATCGGGCGTGTGATCTGCTACATGGGTCAAAATCAGGCAGGCGGGCAGGCAAAAGGGCCTTAACCATGGCGGATCGTTTTCGAATTACTCTGGGCCAGATGAACCCGACGGTTGGCGATTTGGCCGGCAATGCGGCAATCGCGCGTGAAGTCTGGGCGGCAGGCAAAGCGGCCGGGGCCGATCTTGTTGCGCTGCCTGAGATGTTTATCGCAGGCTACAATGCGCAGGATCTGGTTATGAAGCCCGCGTTTCAACTCGATGCGATGCGCCACATCGAGGCACTGGCACAAGACTGTGCAGATGGGCCGACGTTGGCCATCGGAAGCCCGTGGGTCGAAGGCACCAAGTTATATAACGCGTATCTGATCCTGAAGGGCGGCAAAATCGTCAGTCAGGTGCTCAAGCACCATCTGCCCAACGAGACCGTCTTTGACGAGGTGCGCATTTTCGATGCAGGCCCGCTTGGTGGTCCTTATTCCGTAGGAAATTCACGCGTTGGCAGCCCGATTTGCGAAGACGCCTGGCACGAGGATGTGGCGGAAACGCTGGCAGAAACCGGGGCTGAGTTTTTGCTGGTGCCAAACGGGTCACCCTATTATCGCGGCAAGTTCGAAACCCGCCTGAACCATATGGTCGCGCGCGTCATAGAAACTGAGTTGCCGTTGATTTACCTCAATATGGTGGGCGGGCAGGACGACCAGGTGTTTGACGGGGCCAGCTTTGGGCTGAACCCCGGCGGCAATCTGGCTGTGCAACTGCCTGCTTTTGACGAGGCGGTCGCACATGTCGATCTGGAACGCGGGCCTGAGGGCTGGCGGATTGTCGAAGGGGAAAAGGCCCATCACCCGGATGCGTGGGAGCAGGATTACCGCGTGATGGTTCAGGCGCTGCGGGATTATTGTCGCAAGACAGGGTTTGGCAAAGTGCTCTTGGGCCTGTCAGGCGGGGTCGACTCCGCATTGGTCGCGACCATAGCGGTCGATGCTTTCGGGGCGCAGAACGTACGCTGCGTGATGCTGCCGTCGGAGTACACCTCAGCGGAATCGCTCGAAGATGCAGAGGCCGTCGCGAAAGCACTGGGGTGTCACTATGATTACGTTCCGATCACGGAGGGGCGCGCTGCCGTTGAGCAGACATTGGCACCGCTCTTTGAGGGGCATGACGCGGACCTGACCGAGGAAAACATCCAGTCCCGCCTGCGGGGGTTGTTGTTGATGGCCATGTCCAACAAGTTCGGTGAGATGCTCTTGACGACTGGGAATAAATCCGAAGTGGCCGTGGGCTATGCGACAATCTATGGCGATATGGCGGGGGGGTATAATCCGATCAAGGACCTCTATAAGACCCGCGTGTTTGAGACCTGCCGCTGGCGCAACAAGAACCACCGCAGTTGGATGGAAGGCCCGGATGGTGAAGTGATCACGCCGCGCGTGATTGACAAACCGCCCTCCGCCGAACTGCGCGAAGATCAAAAAGACAGTGACAGCCTGCCTGATTACCCGGAACTGGACCGGCTGCTTGAGATACTGGTCGACCGGAACGGCTCCATCGAAGACTGTGTCGCCGCAGGCAGTGACGCCGAGACCGCCAAGAAGATTGAGCACCTGATCTATATTAGTGAATACAAACGTTTCCAGTCCGCACCGGGCGCGCGGCTGACAAAAGGGGCGTTCTGGCTGGATCGTCGCTATCCGATTGTGAACAGGTGGCGTGATCGGGGCTGAAAGCAGCCCCTGAACCCGTCACATGTGACGCGAAACGCAAAACTGTGATTTGCCAAAGGGCCTTTCCACCTGTTTTGAAGACCACATCAATAAGGAACGGGTTTTATGGTTTTGCGTGGTCTTTTTCTTTTGGCACTTACGGTCTTTGCCTTTCCGGCGGCGGCCTGTGGGCCTGACAGCGATTGCATGATTGGTGAGCGGCACTACCGCATTGCATTGCCGCAAGGGTATGACGCAAGCGTTCCGGTGCCTGCCATCGTCTTTGCGCATGGCTATCGTGGCTCAGCGCGGGGCGTTATGCGCAACCGGTCCCTGCGCGGTTTGGCGTCCGATCTTGGGGCGGCGCTGATTGCGGTCAAATCAGGCGATCAGGACTGGGTGATCCCCAATGCCCCGCGTCACCTTGATACAGATGGCGCGGCAGAATTTGCCTATTTTGATGCGGTGCTGAGCGATGCCGCGACCCGGTTTGCCCTTGATAGGGATCGCATTGTCGCCACCGGGTTCAGCGCCGGGGGCATGATGGTGTGGAACCTCGCCTGCGCGCGGCCTGACATGTTCGCGGGATTTGTGCCGATTGCGGGGACGTATTGGCTGAAGCCGCCTGAAACCTGTGCGGCACCCGCCGCGAGCATTGTCCACATTCACGGAGATCAGGATAAGACCGTCCCGCTGCTTGGCCGCCCGATTGGTCCCACGAAACAAGGGGAAGTACCTGCTGCGCTGAATATGTACGAGGCGTTTGGGGAGTTCGGCAATGCTGAGGCCGCGCATTATGATGGGTTAAGTTGTAAAGAACAGCGTAACGATGATGGTGAACTTCTGGCGTTCTGCCTGTTCAAGGGCGGGCATTCGTTTCGCACCGAACACTTGCGCCATGGCTGGGAGCAATTGCAAAAAGCAGGGCAGCTGTAAAAGCCACCCTGCAATTGGCTCAGAGCATCAGCTGGTAGCTGTGGGGCACATAAGTGAACCCGCTGTCCTTGGTTTCGACATAACCGACGCCGGGCCATGGCATGTGATAGCCCACAAATGCGACTTTATCGGCGGCAAGCATGTCCAGGATTTTGCGACGCATCGCGGCGGCGGCCGGTTTATCCATGTCGAATTTCACTTCCCAATCCGGATGCCCGAGGGACCAGATGTAGTGGTTGGCGAAATCCGCACCGAGGTAAATCTGCGTACCTTCGCTTTCGACCATATAATTCATATGACCGGGCGTGTGACCGAACGCGCCCATTGCCGTCAGCCCTGAGGCAACTGAACCACCATCTTCAAGAAAGGTCATCTTCTCGGCGAAGGGAACAACCTTGGATTTAAAGCGGTCATTGTCTTGTGCGGCCCATGCGTCATATTCGACGCGCCCGGTCACATAACGCGCATTGGTGAAGGTCGGGCTGCCATCCTCAAGCGTCATGCCGCCAATATGATCGCCGTGCATGTGGGTCAAAACGACCACATCAATCTGATCCGCAGTGTAGCCAGCCGCTTCGAGGGCTGCAACCGTGCCAACGCCGGAGAGGCCGGTGTCAAACAACACCAATTCACTGCCGGTATTCACCACGGTTGGTGTAAAGAAAAACTGCGCCTTGTCGGTCGGCAGGTTTGCAGCGGCGGAGACGCTGTCAAAGGTCTCTTTGTCCACGTTCAGGCCAAAAATGCTGTGCGGATCATCGCGCGGCACGGTGCCGGCCAACAGCGTGGTGACATCAAACCCGCCGACCTTGAGCCGTTGGAACGGCGACATTTGCGCGCCAGTGATTGGAGCCGCTGCATAGCTGGTCCCGACCGTAGCGGCAGCAAGCGGCAAGGCGGCAGCACTGGCCAGTGCAGCGCGGCGTGAAATTTTAGGGGTGTGCGACATCAAGGTTCTCCCGGTTTTGTCATTGATCCCAGATATAGGGCAGAATGTCGCGGGGGCCATTGTTTTCGCATGGATTGACCTTCACAATTTCGCGTAGAAGTTGACAGAGGCGCTGTACCGGGTTGCTGGACAAATACATGGCCCTGTGACAACACCGCGCCAACAGGAGACAGCAAATGACCACCACCCGTTTCGCCCCGTCGCCCACAGGCTACATCCATATCGGTAACCTGCGCACGGCTTTGATGAATTACCTGATTGCGCGCAAAGCGGGCGGAACGTTCATCCTGCGGATTGACGACACCGATCCGGAAAGGTCGAAAGAAGAATATGTAGACGGGATCAAGCAGGACCTTGAATGGCTCGGCCTGCACTGGGATCGCATCGAGCGTCAATCGCTGCGCCTTGACCAATACGCTGATGCCGCTGACAAATTGCGGGACATGGGACGGTTTTACGAAGCGTTCGAAACACCGACCGAACTGGATCTCAAGCGCAAGAAACAGCTGAATATGGGCAAGCCGCCCGTTTATGACAGGGCCGCACTGGCATTGTCGGATGCTGAAAAAGACGCCTTGCGCACTGAGCGTGGTGCAGGTGTGTGGCGGTTCAAACTGGACCGCGAGCGGATCGAATGGGCGGATGGCATTCTGGGGGATATCTCGATTGATGCGGCCTCTGTGTCCGACCCGGTGCTCATTCGCGGCGATGGTCAAATCCTGTACACGCTGGCTTCGGTGGTCGATGACACGGAGATGGGCGTCACGAATGTGGTGCGCGGTTCGGATCATGTAACCAATACCGCGACACAAATTCAGATCATCAACGCGCTTGGCGGCACGGTTCCTGCATTTGCGCATCACTCGTTGCTGACCGGCCCGCAGGGCGAGGCCTTGTCCAAACGTCTGGGCACGCTGGCGCTGCGTGATCTGCGTGAAAGCGGTGTTCAACCTGCTGCACTGCTCAGCCTGATGGCGCGGCTTGGCTCCAGCGACCCGGTCGAGTTGCACACCGACATGGCCGACCTGATCGAGGGCTTTGACATATCGCGCTTTGGCTCGGCGCCGACCAAATTCGATGCCGACGACCTTTATCCACTGACTGCGCGCTATCTGGCGGGCTTGTCTCTGGCGGATGTTGCAGAGGAGATATCTGCGGCGGGCGTCCCTGACGACATGGCCGCACAGTTCTGGGACGTGACGCGCGAGAATATCACCACGCTCAAGGACATTGCCCCATGGTGGGTGATGATGCGCGATGGTGCAGAACCGCAGATCGACGACGAAGACCGCGAATTTGTCGCCGATGCGCTGGCGCTTTTGCCGGACGGCGCCTTTGATGCGACGACCTGGGGGACATGGACCGGTGCCGTGAAAGAAAAAACCGGGCGTAAAGGGCGCGGGTTGTTCATGCCGCTGCGCAAAGCTCTGACCGGTCAAAGCCACGGGCCGGACATGTCGATGCTCATGCCCTTGTTGCAAACCGTTAAGGCCCGCGAATGAGCTGTTCGCCTTTAGCGTATGGCTGAGGCACAGGCGAAGTTTCTCAAGGGGAGCCTGTTTCGCCACATATCGGTGATGTCCCTGACTTCATCCGTGGGGTTAATGGCGATTTTCGCCGTTGATTTCATCGACATGATTTTTATCGCGATGTTGGGAAAGGCCGAACTGGCCGCCGCCGTGGGGTATGCGGCGACGGTGCTGTTTTTTACCACGTCTTTCGGGATTGGGATGGCGATTGCCGCGGGGGCACTGGTGGCGCGCGCCCTTGGTGCAGGTGATGCGGCGCTCGCGTCAGAGCGCAAGACCCACGCGCTGACCTATGGGGTCGTCTTCGGCACCGCATTTGCAGCGCTGGTCTGGATGAACCTTGCCCCGATTGTGGACCTGCTGGGGGCAAAGGGGCGCACGGCTGACCTTGCGGTGCAGTATTTGCGAATTGTTGTGCCAAGCCTACCATTCCTGATGATTGGCATGATGGGCGGGGCGATCCTGCGCGCGCATGGTGATGCCCGCCGGGCGATGATGGCGACGATTTACGGCGGGTTGATCAATGCGGTGCTGGATCCGATCCTGATCTTTGGCCTCGATCTTGAATTGACCGGTGCAGCATTGGCGTCGGTTGCGGCGCGCATTGTCATTGCGGTCACAGCGCTGATGCCGATTATCCGGCACTATGGCGGGGTCGGGCGGCCGCGTCCGCGCGGTTTGTTGCGGGATCTCCCGCCGATTGCCGCCATTGCCTTTCCCGCGATTCTGACACAGCTTGCCACTCCAGTGGGGCAAGCCATTGTGACCCGCGCCATGGCCGATTTCGGCGAGATGGCGGTTGCCGGGATGGCGATTGTCGGGCGTCTCAGCCCGCTGGCGTTTGGCGTGATCTTCGCACTATCAGGTGCTGTCGGGCCGATCCTTGGGCAGAATTACGGCGCGCGCAACTTTGAACGTGTGCAATCCGGCCTGACATCTGCCTTGCTGTTTACGGGGCTTGTGATCGTAGTTGTGTCATCTGTGCTGTTTGCGCTGCGCGATCCGATTGCGGATCTGTTTATGGCAACGGGGGTCACGCGTGATCTTGTCTTTTTGTTTTGCGGCCCGCTGTCGCTGCTGTTCTTTTTCAACGGCGTTTTGTTCGTGGCCAATGCGACCTTTAACAATCTGGGTCATCCATTCTATTCGACCTTCCTTAATTGGGGGCGCAATACTGTAGGCATGATCCCTCTGGTGCTGTTGGGGTCCAGCTTTTTCGGAGCGCAGGGCGTTTTGGTCGGGCAGGCCGTGGGTGGTGTGATCTTTGGTGTGCTTGCATGGTGGCTTGCGCGGCGTGTGATCGCGCGTGCGCCTCAGGAAATCGCCGCAGCAGAGGCGAAACCCTCAGAATTTGGGAGGCAGGGCCGCCTCATGTCGCTTTTGTACCTGCGCCGATAGCCGATCAAGATTCTCATCGACCAAAGCAGTTTGTGCCCTTGTCAGTCTCTGGTGGCGCGGATAGATCGGGTCGTCGCGGTCATTGAGGATAGGTGTATGCCAATTGTCGGTTGTGTCAAAGAAATGCTGCACACCGGACGCGCCATAAACCTCGTGGAACCCCTGAACAACGACATCAAGATAGCTGAGCAGAATGCTGTGGCTTTTGTTGTCTGTCATATCTTCCGGGGCCACGGCATAGACCGCGATTTCGGGGCGATGGGACAACTCGTGATCAACATCGCGTGAGGCCTGCAGGCGGGCATACCCGCCCTCGCGCGCATCAAGGGCCGCCCAATCCGCGCCCGGGACATGGGCGATCAGCCCGTCGATACTATGGCCCGGTGCTTGCACACCAGTCAGCAGAACAACACCGTAGCGTGGCGTTGCAACCCATGCCCTGCGCCATCCGCGCAGTGTTGCGGGCTGCGGGTTCGGATAGTCGTGGCTTTTTGTGTTCACAAGGCTGCCGTAGCCAAAGAAGTAGGGGTCGTTCATCTATGTCTCTTTGGTGTTACCCCGCACAGTCAATCATGGGTATCGCTGCTTCACAAGGGGACTTGACCAACACACATGGGGCGGCATAGCGTGACGCCATCCACTACGGGAGAACTGGCATAAATGCTGGTGCCGAAGGAGCAACCGCCCCGGAAACTCTCAGGCCAAAGGACCGTCGTGGTGTAAGAACTCTGGAGAGAGATGCGCAGGACGCATCCGCCGAAGGGATAACGATCTCAGGCGAAAAGACAGAGGGGGCATTCAGGCGCAGGTCTCGGAGCTGCGCGCGGAATGCCGTTGTATTGCTTCATGCAGCACCGGCGACGATTAAGGGGACCGGATGGCAGATCTGAAGCGGACGCCACTTTTTGAGTTACATGCAGAGCTGAGTGCGAAAATGGTGCCTTTTGCAGGGTACGAGATGCCTGTTCAATATCCGATGGGGGTCATGAAAGAGCATCTGCACACGCGCGGCCATGCAGGGCTTTTTGATGTCAGCCATATGGGGCAGGTCCTATTGTCCGGCCCATCCTGGGAAGCGGTTGCGCTTGCCTTTGAAGTTTTGGTCCCGATGGATGTGCTCGGTCTTGCGGATGGGCGGCAACGCTACGGCTTTTTCACCAATGAGGCAGGCGGCATCGAGGATGATCTGATGTTTGCGCGTCGCGGCGATTCGTTGTTCGTGGTAATAAATGCGGGCTGCAAGGACGCTGATCTGGCCCTGATGCGCGCGGGTTTGCCGGATGACATCACCCTGAGCGAGTTGAGCGACCGGGCCTTGATTGCTTTGCAGGGTCCGGCGGCGGGCAGTGTGATCACGTCTCTGGATGAGCGGGCCGAAGCGATGCGCTTCATGGACTCATGCGAGTTGTCGTTATGCGGACATGCGGTCTGGGCCTCCCGATCTGGCTATACTGGTGAGGACGGATTTGAAATCTCCGTACAAGCGGACGAAGCGGTCTCTCTGGCGCGGCGGCTTATTAACGACGCAGAGGTAGCACCCATCGGACTTGGGGCGCGGGATTCCCTGCGGCTGGAAGCGGGTTTGTGCCTTTATGGCAATGATATCGATGCCGCGACAGGTCCGGTTGGTGCCGGGTTGTCTTGGGCCATTCAGAAAGTGCGGCGTCAGGGCGGCGCGCGCGCTGGCGGCTTTCCCGGCAGTGAAGCGATTTTTGACGAAATGGCGGGGGGCCCGGCGACAAAACGGGTCGGATTGCGCCCCGAAGGACGCGCGCCCATGCGTCAGGGCGTGGCGCTTTTTGCTACCGCCGAAGGGGGCGCGCAGATCGGGTCGGTCACCTCGGGCGGTTTTGGCCCGTCAGTGCAGGGGCCGATTGCCATGGGATATGTCGATACCGATTTTGCCACCACCGGCACCGCGCTTTGGGGCGAGGTGCGCGGCAAGCGCATGGGCGTCGAGGTCGTTGACCTGCCGTTTGTCCCAGCAGGTTTTAAACGTTAGAAAAAAGGAAACAGATTATGAAATTCACAGAAGAGCACGAATGGTTGCGCCCCGAAGGTGACGAGATCATCGTGGGCATTACGACACATGCCGCCGAACAATTGGGCGATGTGGTGTTTTTGGAACTGCCCGAAGAGGGCACAACCGTCAGCAAGGACGAAGAAGTCGTTGTGATCGAAAGCGTCAAGGCGGCCAGTGATATTCTGGCCCCGATTGATGGCGAGATTACTGAGGTGAATACGGCGCTTGCGGACAATCCCGGTGCGGTCAATGAAGACCCGCAGGGAGAGGCATGGTTTTTCAAGATGAAAGCCAGCGACCCATCCCAGATGGACGATTTCATGGATGAAGCAGGGTATCAGGCGTTTATCGCCTGAACTGCTGCACCCGATGCGCATGACCCCTGCCAGCAGAAAGAGAATGACCCCATGAGTTTCACGCCGATAGACTATCTGCCCTATGATTTTGCCAACCGGCGCCATATTGGCCCATCCCCTGCGGAAATGACGCAGATGCTGGAGGTGACGGGTGCCGCGAACCTTGATGCGCTGATGGATGATACGCTGCCCGCAGCGATCCGCCAGAAAGAGCCATTGGCCTTTGGCAAGGCGATGTCGGAACGTGAGGTGCTGGAGCATTTGCGCCGGGTCGCGTCAAAGAACGAGGTGCTGACGTCGCTGATCGGGCAGGGATACTATGGCACGGTCACACCGCCCGCGATCCAGCGCAACATCCTTGAAAACCCGGCGTGGTATACAGCCTATACCCCCTATCAGCCCGAGATTTCGCAAGGCCGCCTCGAAGCGCTTTTAAACTTCCAGACCATGGTTTCCGATCTGACCGGGCTTGAGGTCGCCAACGCATCCCTTCTGGATGAGGCCACCGCCTGTGCCGAGGCGATGACCATGGCGCAGCGGGTGTCGAAATCCAAATCCAAGGCGTTCTTTGTGGATCGGGATTGCCACCCGCAGAACATCGCCGTGATGCAAACCCGCGCCGCGCCCTTGGGCATTGAGATTATCGTCGGCAACCCTGACAAGATGGACGCCGAAGCCGTCTTTGGCGCGATCTTTCAGTATCCCGGCACCTATGGTCATGTGAATGATTTCACCGACCATATGGCGGCGTTGCACGACCATAAGGCGATCGGTGTTGTATCTGCTGATCCACTGGCGCTGACGCTGTTGAAAGAACCCGGCGCCATGGGCGCGGATATCGCCGTCGGCTCAACCCAGCGGTTTGGGGTGCCCGAGGGCTATGGCGGGCCGCATGCGGCTTATATGGCCTGCCGGGATGCGTATAAACGCGCCATGCCTGGGCGGATTGTCGGCGTATCTGTCGACAGTCACGGGCACCGGGCCTACCGGTTGTCACTGCAAACGCGCGAACAACATATACGGCGCGAAAAGGCCACGTCCAATGTCTGCACGGCACAGGCGCTGTTGGCGGTCATGGCGTCCATGTATGCGGTTTTCCACGGACCCGAAGGCTTGCGCGCCATCGCGCAGCGCATCCACCGAAAAGCCGTGCGCCTGGCAAAAGGGCTGGAAGAGGCAGGGTTCACTGTCGACCCGCAAGCGTTTTTCGACACGATCACTGTGGACGTAGGGCCGTTGCAGGCGGCGGTGATGAAATCGGCGGTGGATGAAGGGATCAACCTGCGGCGCGTGGGGGAAACCCGTGTGGGCATCAGCCTAAATGAACGCTGCCGTCCGGATACGCTTGAGGCGGTCTGGCGCGCCTTTGGTATCACGCGGGCCGATAATGATTTTCGGCCCGACTACCGTTTTCCCGAAGAAATGCTGCGCACGTCCGACTATCTGAGGCATCCGATCTTTCACATGAACCGGGCCGAGACCGAGATGATGCGCTACATGCGTCGCCTGTCTGATCGGGATCTGGCGCTTGACCGGGCGATGATCCCGCTGGGCTCCTGTACGATGAAACTGAATTCTGCGGCAGAGATGATGCCGGTCAGCTGGCGCGATTTTTCGCTGCTGCATCCCTTTGCGCCGGTGGATCAGGCCAAAGGCTATACAGAGATGATTGACGATCTGAGCGCCAAGCTGTGCCAGATCACCGGCTATGACCAGATTTCGATGCAGCCCAATTCCGGCGCGCAGGGGGAATACGCCGGACTGCTGAGCATTGCAGGCTATCACCGCGCGAATGGGGAAGCGCATCGCAACATCTGCCTGATCCCGATGAGCGCGCATGGCACCAATCCTGCGTCGGCCCAGATGGTGGGCTGGACTGTCGTGCCGATCAAATCGGCGGACAATGGCGATATCGACATGGCAGATTTTGCCGCGAAGGCCGAGCACCATGCCGACAACCTTGCAGGCTGCATGATCACCTATCCCTCCACCCATGGGGTGTTTGAAGAGACCGTTACCGAAGTCACACGGATCACCCATCAGCACGGCGGTCAGGTCTATATCGACGGGGCGAATATGAACGCGATGGTGGGGCTGAGCCGTCCGGGCGATCTGGGCGGGGACGTGAGCCATTTGAACCTGCACAAGACCTTTTGTATCCCGCATGGCGGCGGTGGGCCGGGCATGGGACCGATTGGCGTCAAATCCCATCTTGCGCCTTTCTTGCCGGGGCATGAGATGACCGGCGGGGGGGAAGGGGCTGTTTCGGCAGCGCCATTCGGGTCGCCTTCGTTGTTGCCGATCAGCTGGGCCTATTGCCTGATGATGGGCGGGGATGGCCTGACGCAAGCGACGCGGGTTGCGATCCTGAACGCAAATTACATCGCCAAACGTCTTGAGGGCGCGTTTGACGTGCTCTACCGCGGGCCGACGGGACGGGTGGCGCATGAATGCGTGCTTGATGTGCGCCCCTTTGAAAAATCCGCGGGGGTGAGCGTCGAAGACATTGCAAAACGTCTGATCGACTGCGGGTTCCATGCGCCAACGATGAGCTGGCCTGTTGCAGGAACGTTGATGGTTGAGCCAACCGAGAGCGAAACCAAGGCAGAGCTGGACCGGTTCTGTGATGCCATGCTCGCCATCCGCGCCGAGATTGCCGAGATTGAGGCAGGCCGCATGGACGCCGCGAACAACCCGCTGAAAAACGCGCCCCACACTGTCGAAGACCTCGTCAGCGATTGGGAGCGCCCCTACAGCCGCGATCAGGGGTGTTTCCCGCCGGGCGCGTTCCGCGTGGACAAATACTGGCCGCCGGTCAACCGGGTCGACAATGTGTTCGGTGATCGGCATCTGGTTTGTACCTGCCCGCCCATGGAAGACTATGCGGAGGCTGCGGAGTAGCGGCTGGCTGCTTTGACAATGGCGCGGGGTGGGAGCTGCGGCTATGTCATTCCAGCGCGCGCAGGATGCGCGAGGGTTTGGCATTCAGTGGGGTCCAGGCAAAAGCCAGCCCCGCCAGCGTGGTGGCAAGAATACCGCCGAGCACGATGCCAATCGCAGAGGGCCAGATCACGATAAAGGATGTGTCGAGGATATAGACGCTGACCACCCAGCCGCCCAGCACCCCAGCAGCCAGCGCTACAAGCCCTGCGCCACCGCCCAGCAGCGCCGATCTCAAGGCGAAGCTTGCCAGAATGGAGCGGCGCGAGGCCCCCAGCGTTTTCAGAATGGCGGCTTCATAGACCCGCGCGCGGGTCCCGGCGGCAGCAGCGCCGATCAGCACCAGAAACCCTGTCAGCAGCGTCGCGGCGGCCCCGTAAGAGGTGGCCGTCGCCAAGCCACCAAGCGCATCCGCGACCCGGTCGATGGCATCGCGCACGCGTATTGCGGTGATATTGGGGTAGCGCGAGGCAAGATCACGCAGGATTTCAGCCTCCGCCGTTTCTTCGGCATAGACGGTTGAGATGAAGCTATGCGGTGCGCCTGCCAATGCACCGGGGTTCATGGCGAGGATGAAACCGATACCTGCGGTGGAAAAATCAACCTCCCGGAAACTGGCGAGCGTGCCTGTAATGTCGCGCCCCAGGATATTGATCGTCATCGTATCGCCAAGGCGCAGCCCCATCTCTTCTGCCTCTTCGGCGGCAAAGCTGATCAGGGGCGGCCCGCTATAGTCATCGGCCCACCATTCCCCGGCTGTCAGCCGCGTGTTTTCGGGCATGGCAGCGGAATAGGTCACGCCACGGTCGCCCTGCAAGACCCAATGGTCCCCGGCTGTTTCCGCAGCAGGCGCCCCGTTGATCCGGGTGATGATCCCGCGCAGCATCGGGGCGGATTGAATGCGGCTGACGGCGGGGTCGCTTTCCAGCCTGTCGGTGTATCCATCGATCTGGTCTTTCTGGATGTCGACAAAGAAATAGCTTGGCGCGACGTCGGGCAGGTTGCCCGTGATGGCATTGCGCAGGTTGCCATCAATCTGCCCCACCGCGGCAAGGACCGACAGCCCAAGGCCCAGCGACCGGACGACCGAGGTGGCACCTTCCTTGGGGCCGGAAATGGCCGACAACGCCCAGCGAAGCCTTGGTTTGCCACGAGATAGCGCCTTGCCCCGTTTCGACAGAACCCGGATCAGGAATGCGGCCCCGGTCAGCAGCACCAGTGCGCCCGCGATACCCCCGGCTGTCAGCAGCGTTAGCCACCACGTGCCCGAGAACCACCCGGCCACGCCCAAGAGCACTGCAAGCGCCAGCAACGTGATCGCGATATAGCGGGGGGCCGGCAGTTTCTGACCGGTGCTGAGCGCGTCGCGAAACAGGGTGGCGGCGCGGACTTCCTCGGCGCGTGCGAGGGGCCAAAGAGTAAAAATGAATGCGGTCAACAGCCCGTAAACCGCCGCTTCAAACAAGGGGGCGGGGTAGATGGCGAATGCGGCGGGGATGGGCAATTGCGCAGCAATCAGCGGGGCGAGAGCAACAGGGATCAGCGCCCCGAGGAGGAGGCCCAGCATAACGCCGAGGACCGAAAGCGCACCGATCTGCAGAAAATACGTCAGGAATATCGTTTTGCGTTCTGCACCAAGGGTGCGCAAGGTGGCGATCACGCTGGTCTTTTGCGACAGATAGGCCTGCACGGCCGACGACACGCCCACACCCCCGACGGCAAGGCCCGACAGCCCGATCAGCACGAGGAATGCGCCGAGGCGGTCCACGAATTCCGAGATGCCCGGCGCGCCGTTGCGCGCGTCGGTCCAGCGCACGCCGGTTTCGGCAAACGTGAGGGCGGCCTCGGTTTTGAGCTGCTCAAGGTCTTTGCCGGGGTCTACCGCCAGTCGGTATTTGGTGGAAAAGAGCGTGCCGGGGGCCAGCAGGGACGAGTTTTCAAGGCTCGTGGTCAAGACGATGGTGCGCGGCCCGAGGGCAAAGCCAGCCGCAGCCCCATCCGGTTCGCGGGTCAGCACGGCGGAGAGGTGAAATTCCTGTGTGCCAAGCGCAAAGCGATCCCCAACGGACAGGCCGAGACGGTCCATCAGGACACGTTCCATCACCGCGCCGGGCAAATCCCCGTGGGTGCCTAAGGCAACATCAACCGGTATTTGCGGTTCTAGTCCCACGGTCCCGATAAGGGGATAGGCGCTATCGACCGCCTTGATTTGCGTCAGCGCGCGGCTGTCACCGACGACCGCCATGGAGCGAAAATCGGCGATTTCCGAGACAGCGCGGGCGGCGTTTTGCATCCATGCGCGTTCGTCCTCTGATGCAAAGCGGTAGGTGAAATCAAGCTCTGCGTCCCCGCCGAGCAGTGCTGCTCCTTCGCGGGCCAGACCAGCCTCAATGCTGACGCGCACGGTGCCTATGGCGGCAATCGCGGCCACACCCAGTGCCAGACAGGCCAGAAAGATGCGAAACCCCTGCAAGCCACCGCGCAATTCACGCCGGGCAAACCGCGCTGCGACCGCCAGGCTCATTGTGCTGCCTGTTCCATCGGGTCAATCTGTCCGTCGGACAGGCGTATAATCCGATCACAACGGTTCGCCAGCGTGGTGCTATGGGTCACGAGGATGAGCGTCGCGCCGTGCCGGTCGCGCAACCCGAACAGCAAGTCGATGATGGCCGCCCCATTTACCCCGTCGAGGTTGCCTGTGGGTTCATCCGCCAGCAGGATATCGGGGCGCGGTGCGGCGGCGCGTGCCAGCGCCACACGTTGCTGTTCCCCGCCCGACATCTGCGCCGGATAGTGGTCGGCGCGATGGGCAAGGCCCACCACATCGAGCTCCGCGCGCGCCTTGTCATAGGCATCAGGATCGGTGGCAAGTTCCAGCGGCGTTGCCACATTTTCCAGTGCCGTCATTGTCGGGATCAGGTGAAAGGACTGAAACACCACGCCCATATGCGCGCGCCGGAAACGGGCCAGCGCGTCTTCGTTCATGTCGCCCAGATCATGACCCAAAGCCGTGACGCGCCCCCCCGTGGGCCGTTCCAGCCCGCCCATCAGCATCAACAGCGAAGACTTCCCGGACCCGGATGGCCCGATCAGCCCAAGGCTTTCACCTTTGTGGACCTCAAAGCTGATCGAGCGCAGAATTTCCACAGGCCCTGCATTGCCATCCAGTGACAATGCTGCATTTGTGAGGCTGTAGATGGGGTCAGACATGAGGTACCACAGGTTGTTGACTTCCCTCTGGCATATGGAGCTTGGATCAGAATGCGCAAGTTAATAGGATGTTTTGTCGTTTGTTTTCCAACGTGGGGCGCTGCGGACGGCGTTGTGATTGCGGCTTTGGGCGATAGCCTGACGCAGGGGTATGGGCTGGTGCAGGAGGAGGGTTTCGTGCCGCAATTGCAGGATTGGCTGGACACGCAAGGCATTGCGGCGCGGGTGATCAACGCAGGTGTCTCGGGCGACACAACTGCTGGCGGGTTGTCGCGGGTGGCTTGGACACTCACACCGGAGGTGGATGCGATGATCGTGGCCTTGGGAGGCAATGATCTTTTGCGTGGGATTGACCCGGCCGAAAGCCGTCGCAATATCACTGGAATTCTGGAGGCTGCGGCAGCGCAGAATGTCGAGGTGTTGCTGGTGGGAATGCAGGCCCCGGGTAATTTTGGCCCGGATTTCAAAGCTGAATTTGACGCCATTTATCCGGAACTTGCGTCGGAATTCGGCGTTTTACATGCGGCGGATTTTTTTGAAGGGCTGTCCGTTGTCGGGGGCGATCCGGCGAGCGTCAGGGCATTGATGCAGCCTGACGGAATTCACCCGAACGCAGGTGGAGTTGCGCGCATCGTTGAGGCGCTCGGGCCGGATGTGGCGGAACTGGTGACACAAGCCGGATCGCGATGGGCCCCGCTGCAAAAAGAAAACGGGCGCCGGAAAGCGCCCGAATGACCCGCTAGAAGTCTGCTTTACGCAATTGCGAGATCGCTGGCGCTTTCGCGGCCGTCGCGGCTTGTTTCAATTTCAAACGTCACTTTCTGGTTGTCGGCCAGTCCGGTCAGACCTGCCCGCTCAACCGCGGAAATATGGACAAAAATGTCCTTCCCGCCATTGTCTGGCGCGATAAAGCCATAGCCTTTTGTGGTGTTGAACCATTTCACGGTGCCTGAAGCCATATCCGTGTCTCCTAAAGAAAACCTGCCCGCGGGATGCGGCAGCGCGGTTCAGCCAAAATCAATTGATAAACAGTGTCGTTTCAGGCAGGCCGAAAGCAGCAGTGGTCGTTTAATTCTCGCGTCACGGGCAAAAAGTTGGTTTTTTGTCGATCAATTTCAAGTTATTTCTTTAAGGAATGGCGAAAAATCTGGTTAATGGGCAAGTTCCCGCTGAGATAGCGTTTTTCTGGTTCATGTCGGTTGATGGGCATCCGAATGCCCCAATGATTTCTTGGCCTTGACTTAGAATCACGACGGCAGGGTGTCGTCGGCAAAACAGATTGGGTCGAGGGGCCCGGTCCGAATGCGACGAGCCACATTCAGGCCGGGCGATCAGAGGTCATTCGCCATCCTCATCCATCAGGATTGGGGCTGTCGGCAGAGGGTTGGGCATTTTGTATTCAGGTTTGGCATCCTGCTCCATCTCTTCTTTTGCGGCACGGGCCTGCTCTTCGGCGCGCGCGGCGTCAGAGGCAGTCGCCTGCGCTACCCGCTCGGCCTTTTGCGCGAGGAAAACCGTGGCAGGGTCGCTTTCTGACTGTGCTTCTACCACGGATTTTGGCGACGGATACTGCACCTGCATATCATCACGAGCGCGCTTCAAAAGGCCGGTGAGATGTGCGCCGCCGGTGCCTGTGCCGTTTCCGGCGCCTTGCCCGGATTGATCTGATGCAAGGCCCGCATCCGCGCTGTTTGATGTCGTGGACACTGGCACAGCTGCCTGCCCTGAAACTGTGTTGCCATCCAGATTTGCACCGGTCGCTGGCTGCGGTGCATATGGATTGATAAGTGAAACTGCTGTCATTGTAGGCTCCGATACAATCTCTATTTCGGCGCCCGCCACCCGTTAAGCATTAAAGCTGCGTAAATATGAACAAGCAGTTAACAGCGGCAGTAATGGCGTGCAGTGGTTAACGCTTTGCTAAAATTTGAGACGTCACAGGCTTTGCTGGTCGCGGGCCGAAATGCACAAGGACGTCGGTTGTCGGTAAACACCCTTCGGTTGAATTACTTTCCTGTATCATCATGGCCGGTTTGATATCATGTTATTAAAGGCTTTTTCATGCATTTAAACTATGCGAGGGTAGTGGAAATATGCAAAGCGCTCACTGCGGTGCGCGGCCAAATTAATTTTTCAGTTTGCGGTCTGGACTTTGGTCATTTTGGCCCCATCTTGAACTCTAAACTTTAAGTCGGGAGCGTCTACGTTAACATGACCAACATGGAAAATCTTGAGAATCACTTGGAAGAACATGAACGCCAACGGCAGGTCAATGAGGTTGCCCTGAAGGGATTGCAGCACGCTCAGACGCGGCGCGTTGCGCGTGGTTACGCCGTAATGGCCGCAGTGGTTGGCTATGGTGAAGGCGCGACAGGCGGTGGCTTGTTTGGAAAAGTAAGCCACTTTGCCAAGCTGTTCTGCATCGGCTTTGCGTTGCTGGCCCCTAGCTTGCTGGTGTGGCAGGTTCTGCTCTAAATTCGTGCAGCAATCGCGGTCTGTATGGGAAAGTCGGCATGGAATTGCCGACTTTTTTTGCGGAAGGTGCTTTTGGTCAGGCTAATGCGATATTCGTTGCGGATTGGCGCCCGTCGCGTCCATCTTCAATATCAAAAGTTACCTTTTGATTATCGGCCAGTCCTGTGAGACCAGCGCGCTCGACCGCCGAAATATGAACGAAAACGTCCTTTGATCCGCCATCGGGTGCGATAAAGCCGAAGCCTTTTGTTGTGTTAAACCATTTCACGGTGCCTGTGGCCATTTCCCGTGTCTCCTATATAGAATGCTATCCGCGTTCGTGCGATAACCTGGCGCAGTGTATCTGTATCGAATTCTGAGCGCCGTTACATGGAGAGCAGGTCGAAGAAGACGTGTTGTGCGCGTAAACCATAGCAGAATTTTGTCAAAAATGCAACCTGACGCCGTACGCAGGCAGCGCAACCGTTGGCAGTCTGCATTCGTCGCGCCCTTGCAATCGTGCTGTGTGAAGTTGTTCACAGACGCATCCGTGCCCCCGTGCTTTCTTAGCGGTGAACAGTGTTGCTCTCGTGCTGCGTCAGGGCGGTGTGATGGGTTACATGTTCGTTCGGCGGGCACGCGGCTCTCTTCCTCCGCGATGTCTTTTCAACTCAACGGGCCGGTCATGTACCGGCTCGTTTTTTGCGTTCCTGAGTCGGGGAGCGTGTTGTCGCAGCCGGGGAGGTGCGCTGGCAGGCTACACGGCAAAGCAGGGCTTCGGTGCGTGTGCGAGGGCCTGGCCCGCAGAATTCAACGATAAAACAAGCGATTACGGTGCATGCAGCGTCTCAATCAGCGCGTCGGGATCATAGCCGTTTTGACGCAGGATATCATTCGCCATGGCGCGTGTTACCGGCGCTATTTGTGGGCTGCGGGCGAGAATCCAGCCGGCGCGCCCGTTTGGTACGCCCACGACGGCAGTCTGGTAGCTCTCATCGACCCATAAGACCCAATAGGGCGCGCGCAGGAAGGGGACCGTGTAAAACTGGACGGTCAGCTGCCCCGGTGCAACGACGCGAGCAGTCCCTTTGATCTGGTCAAGCGGTCCGGTGGGATCGCCCTGCCGGCACTGGTTCAGCACGGAAATCCTCTGATCATCAATGGCTTGGTAGGTGGCCGTGGTCGCGGTGCACCCCTCCTGAAAGGGCACGGGGTAGCGGGCGATCTCATACCATGTGCCCAGATAGCGCGCCGCGTCAAAGTCGGCCTGCGCGCTGATCGGCGCGTCGGTGTCGCGATACTGTGTCCCGCAGGCCGTCAGCAGGATGAGCGCGCATAAGGCAAGTCTGAAAGGCATGGAAACTCCGTCTCGTTGGGTGCCCAAGGTCTAGCGTAAAGGGCGTTCTTGCGACAGCCCAAAGCGGCATCGATTCCCCGTCGGTATAACGTCGGTATCACGTCGGTGCGCGGCGTGCGCAGGGCTCAGCCTTTGATAACGCTGCTCTGGCAGGTTTGCGCCCAAAGGAGACGACCCATGCCGCGCCTGACAAAAACCGAGCACATCGCCCGCCGCCGCCTGATGTATCACCTGTGGCGCGCGGATGAAGACACGCTGCCACTGCGTGCGCTGCGCGACGAGGTGCCGGACGCATGGCACATGATCGAGGCAGATATTGATTGCCACGAGCCGAAGGTGAAGACGACGCTGTACCTCGATCAATCCGTGGTCAAGATGTTCCGCGCCATGGGGCAGGGCTATCAGGGGCGGATCAACCGCATTCTGAACACATGGCTCGCGATGAAGATGGCGGGGCTGATGGAGGAGCAGACCGCGCTGGGCAACCGCCGCGCGCGGATCATCGCCGCAGAGCAGGAGAGCGGCGTCAGGCCGGGATGGGGCCCCGGCATGCGCGATGATCCCTGAAGGGGGCTGGCCCTCAGGCGGGGCTGGTCAAATCTGGCGCAACCTGAAAGAACGCCTTTGGACCCGTGGGCGAGGCGCAAAGATGACTATACTGACAGAGGGTATCGTGATGGGGCTGGTGGCAACCGCTGCCATGGACCTTTGGGGGCTGCTGCTGAACCGGCTGGCCGGTCTGCCCCTGTCCAACTGGGGCCGTGCGGGGCGCTGGGTTGTGCAGGTCGCGCAGGGCCGCGTGTTTCACGACGATATTGGCGCTGTGGCCCCTGTGCCGCGCGAGGTGCAGATCGGCTGGGCGTTTCACTATGCGGTGGGGGTGATCTACGGCGTGGCGCTGGCGGTGCTGATGGGGCCGGGCTGGCTGGCGGAGCCTACGTTTTTGCCCGCATGGGTGTTTTCGATTGTGATGATCGGCTTTGGCTGGTTCCTGATGCAACCGGCCATGGGCGCCGGGATCGCCGCCTCCAAAACACCCGCGCCGTGGCGCGCGCGAGCGCTGGGGCTGGCGGCGCATACGGTCTTTGGGCTGGGCCTGTGGATCGGGGCGATGGTTTAAGACTTGGGGTGCGGGGGTGTTGGCGCAGACCTATGCAAGATGGTCGCGATTGTTCCGTTCAATGGTGATGTAACGGATTGACGGCACGTCGCAGGTGGCAGAATACTCTGCGTCAATTTTGAATATGTGGGTTTCAAGTCCGCCCTGCGGAAACGCCCCGCGTTTTCGCCGCCCCCGACCGCCCCCATGGGCGGGGGCGACTGCGTCTCCCCCGAGGCTATCGCCTTCTACGGCCTCATTTGATCCACTGGATCAAATGCAAGACGGCCTTCGACCCGCGGTCGGGAATTGCACCGCTCCCTGTCGTTCTAAAATAAATCAAAGAAGTCCTCTTCCACCTCAAGGTATTCGGCGGCGCGGCTTTGGCGATCGCTTGATAGCACCCAAGCTTTCGGCTGCAAGGCCTTGTAAAACTCATTTACATCTGGGTCTGTCGCGATCCATCCAACCTGAGTGTTGGTTACCAAAGCATTAAATAATCGTGACACTTGTTGGTTCGTAAAGAAATCATAGCCGCTAAGTTTAGCGATCAAGAAATGTGTAGTCGAAAAATTTGGCGACATTTCTAGCTGTGAGATCAAATCATTCTTTTCTTGTTCATCTGACAAAGCGATTTGCGGATATCGCGCTCTGAAGTAATCCCCTAGCGAACGGAAAAGGTTTACCTTACTGCTAGTACCCTTTCTCGATACCCATTCAGCAAGCAAAAATCCCTTGATTTTGTCCGGGCTCAAATCAGAAGCGAAATCGCCGTCTTTCGACACGACGTCGAGGAGCCAAATCTGATCATTTTGCAACAAGCTTTCCCAGTTAATCGCATCGCCGAGCGAGTCCTTTTTTCCGGGAGGATTTCTTAACTCTTGCCTGACTCTGGCAGCATCTAGCACATCAAATTTAGACAGCGAAAAGCGAGCAGTATCCAATATTTTGTTGATCAACTTGTCCGCCTCCAAAGCTTCAGATTTCATAAGTTCATCCACTTTCGACACTAAAGTCGAATGCAATTTATTCGCTTGCTTCAGGCACTCTACCAGAGCGCTTTTTTCAGTGAGATTGGAGCAGTAATTTGGAAGCTTTGCGCCGTATTTCTGACCTTTCAAATCTCCTAGAGTTTCCGAAAGAACCTTTTCACGATTTCGCTTAATCTCGTCGACAAGATGATCGTTTGCAAAAAGCGCGATCTCTTCGCCTTCGATTAAGGCCACAAGTTTCTGCATCTCTCCGATATCGTCAGCGCCAAATCTGTAAAAATCGAGGAAAACATTGGCGTCAAGAAACAGCGATGGCATTTTATCGCACGAATTTCTTATGCTTCAACCGCTTCGGCTCCAAGGCATCTGCGCCCAAGCGGCGCTTCTTGTCCTCTTCGTAATCGGTGAAGCCGCCTTCGAACCATTCGACGTGGGCTTCGCCTTCAAATGCCAGAATGTGGGTGCAAATCCTATCGAGGAAAAACCGGTCGTGGCTGATGACCACGGCGCAGCCTGCGAAATCGACGAGGGCGTCTTCCAGAGCGCGGAGGGTTTCGACGTCGAGATCATTGGTCGGCTCATCGAGCAGCAGCACGTTGCCGCCTGCCTTCAGGAGCCGCGCCATGTGCACGCGGTTGCGTTCGCCGCCCGAGAGCAGGCCGACTTTTTTCTGCTGATCGCCGCCCTTGAAGTTGAAGGACGAGCAATAGGCGCGGGAGTTCACCTCGGCATCGCCAAGCTGGATCAGTTCTGCGCCGCCGGTGATGGCCTCCCAGACGTTGTCATTTGCGGCCAGATCATCACGGCTCTGATCGACATAGGACAGATCGACGGTGTCGCCGTATTCGATGGTGCCCGCGTCGGGGTCCAATTGTCCCGTGAGCATTTTGAACAGCGTGGATTTACCCGCGCCGTTGGGGCCGATCACGCCAACGATGCCGCCGGGGGGCAGCGAGAAGTCGAGCCCCTCAACCAGTTGCTTGTCGCCGAGATGTTTGGCGAGGCCCTGCACCTCGATCACCTTGGAGCCCAGACGCGGGCCGTTCGGGATGACGATCTGCGCGCGGGAGAGTTTTTCACGTTCCGAGACCTCGGCCATCTCGTTATAGGCGTTGATCCGGGCCTTGGATTTGGCTTGGCGGGCCTTGGCGCCCTGCCGCATCCATTCAAGTTCACGCTCAAGCGTTTTCTGGCGGGATTTGTCCTCGCGCGCCTCTTGGCTGAGGCGTTTGGCTTTCTGTTCCAGCCAGTCAGAATAGTTGCCCTCATACGGCACGCCCTTGCCACGGTCGAGTTCGAGGATCCAGCTGGTGATGTCATCGAGGAAATAGCGGTCGTGCGTGACGATCAGGATGGTGCCTTTATAGGCGATCAGGTGGTTTTGCAGCCATGCGATGGTTTCCGCATCAAGGTGGTTGGTTGGTTCATCCAGCAGCAGCATGTCGGGCGCTTCGAGCAGTAGTTTGCACAGGGCGACGCGGCGCGCTTCCCCGCCCGAGAGAGATTTGATGTCGGCGTCATCGGGCGGGCAGCGCAGGGCCTCCATGGAGACGTCGATCTGGCTGTCGAGGTCCCAGAGGTTGTCGGCGTCGATCTGGTCCTGCAGGGCGGCCATCTCGTCGGCGGTCTCATCCGAGTAGTTCATCGCCAGTTCATTATAGCGATCAAGGATGGCCTTTTTGTCGGCGACAGCGAGCATGACGTTTTCGCGCACGCTCAGCGTCTCGTCCAGCTTGGGTTCCTGCGGCAGGTAACCGACGGTCGCCCCCTCGGCGTGCCATGCTTCGCCGGAGAATTCGGTGTCCAGACCGGCCATGATTTTCATCAGCGTGGATTTACCCGCGCCGTTCACGCCCACGACGCCGATTTTCACGCCGGGCAGGAAGTTCAGGTGGATGTTCTCGAAACACTTCTTGCCCCCGGGATAGGTCTTGGAAACGCCGGACATGTGATAGACGTATTGATAGGCGGCCATTGGGGTGTTCCTCGCGGATATGACGAATTGAGTTGTCGCTTGATATGGCAGCCCACAGGTGTTTTCAACTCCTCAGGTTTGGTGGCAGCTTTTGATGTTATGCGCCTCGCTGGGCCAGCAAAAGATCATGACAGTTTGCGAGGTTTCGCAGCGATCGTAGACGCAGGCGAATGACTTGGGCATCCGACCTGTCCTAGTCTAGAAACCTGCCTACCGTCGGTTCGAACACGTGGTTCTCATCCACGTTGTCGGCACGTTTCCAGCCCGTCCATTCGATCCTTGGGGCACTATCATCTTTCTGATGGATGAGTTTTTCGTCCCGTATGGCGTTAAGCGCTGTGATCATGGCCATTGGGGAGGCTTCAGGGCCGACAAAGGCAGGGATCGCATCCCGCAGCGCGTCGTTGTAATCCGCCACGGTAGGATAGAGTTCCCGGTAGGCAAGAATGCTCTCAGGCTGGGCCGCGGCGGAGTCCTCGACGACCTGATGTAGCGCCCTTCGCCGCTTCTTGTCTTTTCTGATGGATCTTTTTCCCGGTGCTTTGTTCTCAAAAAAAGTTTGCAGGTTCTCTGGCACTGTAAAATCGCCTGTCTTGAGGTACTTGTCGCCTTTTTTTTCCTGCGCGCCGTCCACGATACGGTCCCACATGTTTTTGCTGCCTATTTTCCAACGTGGCTGTACGGATTCGCGGTACATGGTGTGGACGAGGTCCCGGTCCCCGAAATTATCATAGAGGATGAACCATTGAATCTGATGCGTGTGGACGCCGTGACGCTGGCCAACGTAGTCGCGGAACAG
The DNA here is from genome assembly GCF_000154785.2 of Roseobacter litoralis Och 149. Classification (NCBI taxonomy): domain Bacteria; kingdom Pseudomonadati; phylum Pseudomonadota; class Alphaproteobacteria; order Rhodobacterales; family Roseobacteraceae; genus Roseobacter; species Roseobacter litoralis. Next base: position 3,595,001 of record NC_015730.1, on the reverse strand, counting down.
CCTGCCGTCCTGCACGACCTCGACAAAGGTCTCAGGCGGCACCATGCCAGTCATGACGGTATCCTGAGCACCCCAATGTTCAGCCATCGCTGTTTCCAAGGTCTCATGTAGGGCGGTGTCGTTTTCTACCATTTGTTTGGCCAGCTTGCTGATGCTTGCCTGAACTAATTTGCCATCGTTGAGAATTTTCTGTGCGCGTGTGAAATGCGCGATCCACTCTTGCTTACCGTCGAAGTCATCGGTTTCGGCATAGAGTTTGCTCAGGTCATCGTAGCGTTGCATCACAGGGCGTTGATTGGCTGCTTTTTGCAACACTGCCAGTTTCCCGACAACCGGGCTTTGATCGGCCAGCAACTGCAACGGCGTGTCCACTCTGGACGGTGACATGCTTTTGACCGCCATGCAGGGCGTGTTGTTTGGTACAATAGACCGCATCACCCAAACGTAGACGCCTGCGGTTTTTGTTGCGAGGGTTTTTTCACTTTTCAAGCGTTGGACCTGAACTCGCACGTTTGCTCTGTCCGGCAAGGGTCTGCGATTGCGCGTCAAGGTGAGGTGATTGGCTGTTGCGGCGGGCGAAGGCGTCAGTGCCCTGAGCACGGCGGATGGCAGGGCTGCAGAGGGGTGCCGCTCAGCGGCGGCAGGTAAACGTCCGTGATGTAGTGTGATTTGACTTATCGCCGCCGCATGGTAGCGATAAAGACAAGGCATATTGCGGGGCTGACAGCATGCAGATCAAACACGCGCTGATGGCATCGGCTCTGGTCCTCGCAGGATGTGTGCCCCAGAGCATCAGCCTTGCGCCGCCGCCGAACCTTTATGCGGAGGGGCATAATTTCCCGAACGAAGACGTGCCGCTGGTGCTGCAGACAACCGCACCGCGCATCTTTTATCTGACGGATCGTTTGAGCGAGAAGGAGGGCGCAGGCGCTGAGATTTACGGGTCGGGGCGTTCGGAAGGCATGGCTTTTGGAACAGCACAGGTGCAGTTCGGTGCCAGCAGTTGGGACGATCTGGTCACGCGCACCTATATTGATCGGGGCGGACGGATTTCCCGGCTCGATGTTTCTGCTGTGGCAGAAAGCGTGCAGTTCAACCCGGTGCCGCTCAGCACGCTGCGCACGGATGGGGCGCTGATTTTCGACCCCGATGAGGAAGACGTCTATACGCAGGAAGGGCGCGCGTTTCAGGCCGCCATTCGCGCCGAGATCCTGCGCACCGGGAACAAACGCGTGCTGCTCTATGCCCATGGTGTCGGGTCGGGCTTTGACAAAAGCGTGACCACGCTGGCGAACCTGTGGCATTTTGCCGGGCGCAAGTCGATCCCGATCGTGTTCAGCTGGCCTGCGGGCAATGGCGGTGTGTTGGGGTATTTCCGGGACCGTGAGGCGGGTGATTTCAGTGTTTTCCACGCCAAGGAGATGTTGCGGCTCTTGGCCGACATCCCGGAGTTGGAAGACATCGACATCGTGGCCCATTCCCGCGGTACGGATGTCATGACCAAGGCGCTGCGCGAGCAGGTGATTTTCTATCGCGGAGCGGGCAAGCCACCCAAACTGGCGATGAAAACGGGGACGTTGATTTTGGCGGCGGCCGATCTGGACACGGGCGTAGTGCGCCAACGCTTGCAGGCGGAACGGTTTTCGGAGGCCTTTGAGCAGATCAACATTTATATCAACCCGCGCGATGGGGCGCTGCGGCTGTCTTCGATCCTGACCAATGAGCAGCGACTGGGGGCGGCAACCACTGAATCCCTGCCCCCGGCGGAACTGGCGCGGTTGCGTAAATCCGAACTGGTGCATGTGATCCGGGTGGAAAATGTGCGGGGCGGGGGGCATTCCTATTTTCGCGATAACCCTGCGGTGCTGTCCGATATTGTGCTGGCGCTGCGCACGCGCGCCTTTCCCGGTGGGACGCTGCGCCCGCTTGAGTTGGGCGAGGATGGGTTCTGGCAGTTGCATCCGAACTATCCGCTGGAGCGGTTGCCGGATTTACGCGTTGAAGGCTCGGATCGTTAGGATGGACAGCCCGCTCAAGGCATTGATCGCGCGCCATGCGCAGCCCGGCGCGGTGACATGGATCGGCCTGCGTCCCGCGCGCCGTGCGCCTCTTGTCGCCTGCGCGCGCGCCGAGGTCGGCGCAACCGGGCTGACGGGCGATCACGGAACGTCGCAAAAGCGCGCTGTGACCTTGCTTCAGGCGGAGCATCTGCCGGTGATTGGCGCGATGCTTGGGCGGGGTGTGGTGACGCCCGAAGAGCTGCGGCGCAACCTTGTGATATCGGGCATCAACCTTGCTGCATTAAAGAACCGGCAGTTGCAGATCGGAGACGTCGTGTTGGAGGTGACCGGAATTTGCGCCCCGTGCAGCCGCATGGAGGAAATCCTGGGGCCGGGCGGCTATTCGGCGGTGCGCGGGCATGGCGGATGGTGTGCACGCGTGTTGCAGAGCGGTCAGATAAACTGTGGCGATGCAGTCATGCCATTGACAAGCACGGCCCCGGCCTGATTGTAGGGCGTTGACCATCAGGCAAGGGAGCGATGGGTGCGACAAGGCTTTCCGAAAGCGCGCGCAGGTGAGGTGATCGGTCTGCTTGGCGGCTCGTTTGATCCGGCACATCAGGGCCATGCGCATATTACACGCGAGGCGCTCAAGAGGTTCGGTCTGGATCGGATCTGGTGGCTGGTCTCTCCGGGGAACCCGTTGAAACCGCAGGGTCCGGCCCCGCTGGACACGCGGATGGCCCGTGCAAAGGCGATCATGCAGCACCCGCGCGTGATCATCACCGACGTCGAAACGCGGCTTGGCACGCGCTATACGGCGGCGACGCTCGATCAGTTGTCCGCACTTTATCCGGGGGTCCATTTCGTGTGGCTCATGGGGGCTGACAATCTGGCGCAGTTTCACAAATGGCAGCGCTGGCGAGACATCGCCAGCACCACGCCGCTTGGGGTTCTTGCCCGTCCCGGCGACAGAATACCGGCCCGGATGAGCCCGGCTGCGGCGGTTTTTGGCCGCGCGCGCATACCGAGCCGCGCATCGCAGCTTTTGGGGCGCGCCGCAGCCCCTGCGTGGTGTTTTGTTAACGTACCGATGGTAGAGCAGTCTTCATCAGCGATCCGGTCGAGGGGCGGCTGGGTCTGAGGCTATGATCGCCCGAAATTGGTGCAAGATCATGGGTTTTGCACTGTTGTTTCTGCGCCCCGGCTGAGAGTAGGATTCCCCCATGAAAAAGAAACCTTCCTTGAGCTTTACGCGGCGCGCTGTGGTGCAGGCGTTGATGGCGACGATTGCGACACCTCTGGCTGCCGGTGCGCCGCTGGTGTCTGTGCGTCCACCGAAAGGCCGTGGCCTGCTGCGCCCGCCGGGTCCAGAGGCGCTGGTGAAAAAGGCGCGGCTGTCCGGCGATGTGGCCTTTGCGGTTGCGGATGCCAAAACCGGTGAAATTCTTGAGGCGCGCACCCCCGAACTGGGTATCGCGCCTGCCAGCGTGACTAAGGCGATCACGGCGCTTTATGCACTGGACACATTGGGGGCCGCGCACCGGTTCAAGACCCGCGTGATTGCGACGGGCGGCGTGACGGATGGTGTGGTCCGGGGTGATCTGGTTCTTGTGGGCGGGAGCGATCCGACCACAGATACGCGCGCCTTTGCAGCGCTGGCCGCGCAGTTGAAAGAGGCGGGCATTCGCGAGGTCAAAGGGGATTTCCGTGTCTACGAAGGGCCCGTTGCCACGGTGCGTTCCATTGATCCTGAGCAGCCGGATCATGTGGGTTATAGCCCGGCAGTGGCCGGTATCGCGCTCAATTTCAACCGTGTCCATTTCGAGTGGAAACGGGCGGGCGGCAAATACACGGTGACGATGGATGCGCGGGCAGGGCGCTACCGCCCCGAGGTGGACATCGCCCGTATGAAGGTCGTGCAACGGCGCGCGCCGATTTACACTTATGAGGAAGCGAACGGCCGCGATAACTGGACCGTCGCAAGCGGCGCCTTGGGGTCGGGCGGGTCACGCTGGCTGCCGGTGCGGCGTCCGGGGCTTTATGCGGGCGAGGTGTTTGCAACGCTCGCCCGGTCGCATGGGATCGTTCTGCCCGCGGCCAAAATGCAAAAAGCGGCACCCGAAGGGACCGTTCTGGCCGAGATTGAAAGTAAGCCGCTCAGTGATGTGTTGCGCGCGATGCTAAAGTATTCAAACAACCTGACCGCCGAAATGATCGGGATGGCGGCGACGCAGGCGCGGACAGGGCAGGCGCGCAGCCTTGCGGCGTCGGCGCGCGAGATGAATGCATGGGCAAAGGATGTGCTGAACATGCAAAGCCCGGCCTTTGTTGATCACTCAGGACTGGGTGGCGACAGCCGGGTCAGCGCGCAGGATATGGTGCGCGGCCTCGGTGCCATTGGTCACGCGGCCTTGCTGCGTCCGCTGCTCAAGCCGGTGAAACTCTTGGATTCGCAGGGGCGTCTGGTCAATGAGCACCCAGTGCAGGCGGATGCCAAGACCGGGACGCTGAATTTTGTTTCGGGTCTGGGAGGGTATGTCACAACACCCGAGGGACGCGAATTGGTTTTTGCCATTTTTGTCGCCGACGAAGGTATCCGGGCGGGCATCACCCGCGCGCAGCGCGAGCGTCCACCCGGCGGGCGCAGCTATGCCACACGGGCGCGCCGTCTGCAGCGGCAGTTGATCATGCGGTGGGGGGCGGTTTACGATTCGGCGGCGTAGTTGGCCCTTGGTCGCAGGGCGGGCTTGCGCCCTCGATCGGGCTGGGGTCAGGTCAGATGGCGCGCCCGGGCCCCGCGTTCGATGGCGGCAGCATGCAACCGGTCCAGCGCGAGTTCGTAGCGCACCTCTTCGAGAAGGCGCAGTTCGGTTTCGCCCAGCTTGCCATCTGCGGCCGCCACATCGCAGGCCAGAGCGTAGGCCGTTTCATAAAGACGTTCGGGCAGCCCTTCGCGCATGAGACCAAAGAGCGCATCCAGACCGTCTTCCTGTTCCAGCAGATCAAAGACCACCTGGGTTACATGAGTGATCCGATCCGGGTCGTAGTCGGAAAAGATCGGCAGCAGCTGCACAGCAGCCTGAATTTTCACGAGTTCTGCGGTGCGCATGTCTTCGTCAGAGGCGGAAACAGCGATCATGAGCGCCACAAGGCAGTCCTGAGCAGAAAATGAATGGGCTGGTGTATCGGGCAAGGGAGGGGTGCTTTCAGCAAAAGGTTACAGGCGCAGATTATTGACGCCACTATGACAAGGCAATAGGGACGGGCGGAACGTCGCGCAAGAGGCACGACACCCAGAGGTTTGATATATCATGTCCGACACCCGTACCGCCGCGATGACGAGCAAAGCATGGCCCTTTGAAGAAGCGCGCCGCGTGCTCAAGCGATACGAAAAGAACGCGCCGGAAAAAGGCTATGTCCTGTTCGAAACGGGCTATGGCCCTTCCGGGTTGCCGCATATCGGGACCTTTGGCGAGGTGGCGCGCACCTCGATGGTGATGCGGGCGTTTCAGGAAATCTCGGATATTCCGACCAAGCTGATCTGCTTTTCGGATGATCTGGACGGGATGCGCAAAGTGCCGGGCAATGTGCCCAACCCCGAAGCGCTGACGGCGCATTTGCAACGCCCGCTGACCAGCGTGCCGGACCCGTTCGGGACGCATTCCAGTTTTGGGGAGCATAACAACGCCATGCTGCGCCGGTTTCTGGATACTTTTGGGTTCGAGTATGAATTCATTTCCGCGACCGAGTTCTATAACACCGGGCAGTTTGATGAAGTCTTGCTGCGCGCGGCTGCCAAATACGATGAAATCATGGCGGTCATGCTGAAATCCCTGCGCGAGGAGCGGCGCCAGACCTATTCGATTTTCCTGCCGATCCATCCCGAGAGCGGTCGCGTGATGTATGTCCCGATGAAAGAGGTCAACGCGCAGGCGGGCACGATCACCTTTGAGACCGAAGATGGTGAAGAGATGACCCTGCCGGTGACCGGTGGTGCGGTCAAATTGCAGTGGAAGCCAGACTTTGGCGCACGTTGGGCGGCGCTTGGCGTGGATTTCGAGATGTATGGCAAGGACCATTCCACCAATACGCCGATTTATGACAAGATTTGCCGTATCTTGGGCCAGCGCCCGCCTGAGCATTTCACCTATGAGTTGTTTCTGGACGAAAACGGGCAAAAAATTTCCAAATCGTCTGGCAATGGGGTGAGCATTGATGAATGGCTGACCTATGCCAGCACCGAGAGCTTGTCGTATTTCATGTACCAAAAGCCGAAGACGGCGAAGCGCATGTATTTCGACGTGATCCCGAAAGCTGTCGACGAATATCACCAGCAGCTGCGCGCCTATGCCGGTCAGGACATTACCCAGCGCTTGAACAACCCGGTGTGGCATATCCATGGGGGCGATGTGCCGACATCCAACATGCTGGTGCCATTCTCCATGCTGCTCAATCTGGCGAGCGTGTCTTCGGCGCAGGATAAATCGCAGCTTTGGGGGTTCATCCAGCGCTATGCGCCTGAAACCAATCCGGAAAACAATCCTGATATGGATGCAGCGGCAGGTTTCGCCGTGCGGTATTTCAACGATTTCGTGAAGCCGAAGAAAGTCTATCGCGCGGCCAGTGATCTGGAGCGTGAGGCGCTGGAAGACCTGCGTGATCAGCTCAAAGCCTATGACGGTCCGGTGGATGATGAGGCGTTGCAATCCATCGTTTATGCCTGCGGGCGCGAGCGGTTTGATCCCTTGCGCGGATGGTTCACGGCCCTTTATGAGGTGCTGCTGGGCGCGTCGCAGGGGCCGCGTTTTGGTGGCTTCATCGCCCTTTACGGGGTGCAGGAAACGGTCGCTCTGATTGATGCTGCCCTTGCCGGTGAATTGCTGAGCGACGACTGACACCCTTGCCGGATGGGTTTGGCGGTTTACTCTTGATCTAACCGATCAAGGAGAAAGCTAATGCGTGCAATTGTTTTAGGCGTTGTGTTCTCGGTTCTGGCCGCCTTTGGCGCGGTGGCGAGCCCCAAGGACATGCGCGATGTGATCGACAACCAACTGTCGGCCTTTCAGCAAGATGACTTTGCGCAGGCGATGGAATACGCCAGCCCCGGTTTGCAACGCTATTTCGCCACGCCTGAGAATTTCAGGCGCATGGTGACGCAGGGCTATCCGATGGTCTGGCGGCCCGACACGGTGGAGTATCTGGAAAACCGTACTGAGGACGGCATCCATTGGCAGCGGGTTCGGATCAAGGACATGGAAGGCAAGGTGCATATCCTTGATTACCGCATGCTCGAAACTGAAAACGGCTGGCGTATCAATGGGGTGCAGATTCTGGATGCGGCCGATTTCATCACCTGACCGGCATCAGAACTCCGTCCAGACCCCGAGTTTCAGCGACGCCTCGCCGCCTTTGGTCGGAATTTCGCTGCTGAACTGAAAGGTTACCCGGCCCTTACCGGGCGAAAACAGCAGTGACGGGGAGAGTTTTGAGAAACTTTGACCATCCTCGAAAGTGTTGAACATCTGCAGCATGACCTTGGTTTTATCGGTGAGCCCCAAACCGACCGTGCCATCCACTTTGATGCGCGCTTCGGCGGGTGCTTCGGCGTCATTATAGCTGCTGTCCACATTGACCCAGCCGTATTTGCTGCCGATCTGAATGCCACGGCCCCAGGACAGGCCCAGTTCGGCAGCCTGAAGAAACTCCGCCTCGAAATACCGCGCCCCGATACCAAGGTGAAAGGCCCATTTGTTGGGCTGGTCCACGGGGCCCAAAGGAAAGCGTGCAAACAAGATGCCAGATCCGATCGGCACGTCTTCGATCGTCGTGGCGGCGATGTCCGCACCCGCGACATAATTTAGAATTTCAGTGTCATAGGTGATATCGGCCCCGATGGTGACTTTTTCACCCAACCCGTATTCCATGTAAAAGCTGACGGAGCTGCCGTTGTTCTCGGTCGTCTGCACGGAGGTCGATACGAAACTTTTGCCTTTTTCCCGCAGCCACGCACCGGCCTGCGCGGAAGATGCGCTCACCAAGGCCAATATCAGCGCGAAAACCACAGACCGCATCACATTCGTCTCCCAGACTGCATCATGGTTAACGGGAGTTAAAAATTGGTTACGCGTTTTTAGGGGTTTTTGATGTTTCTCATGGGTGAAATCCGAAACAGACTTCCTATCTTTAAGACAGAGAAAAAGGAGAGCGCAATGAAATGCCCTGTTGATGGAACGACCCTTGTGATCACCGACCGCAGCGGTGTTGAAATTGATTATTGCCCTCAATGTCGCGGCGTCTGGCTGGACCGTGGCGAACTCGACAAGATCCTCGACCGGAGCGCCCCACCAGCTGCCCCAGCCCCATCGCGTGGTTACGACGACCGTGGCGGCTATAAAAAGAAAAAACGCGGTGGTTTTCTAGACGAGCTGTTCGATTTCTAAGCGGGGTTCGTGGGGGTTTAAACTCAGGACAGCGTTCGACTGTGATACATGTGCGTCCCGGCTTCGTCAGACGCCGGGTTCGGCGCGACACAGTCTGAAGTCGGCGACGGGTTGGGCCGCACCGCTGAGAGAAAAGCGCACGGCTACAGTGCCGGATGTTGCTGTCGCGGTGTCGTTGAACTGCAACCCGTCCAGCACATTTGCAAATCCACGATCTGTGACCGTCAGCGTGCGGCGGTCCGCGCTCAGGGTCTGGCGGTCGGTTGAAATCATCAACCCCGAAGGCCCATCAAACCGCATGGAGAATACCGGCGCTTGGGGCCACGGTGCATCCGTGGTGATGGATATCGTGTAGAGCGGTGCGGTGGGATCGTAGGTTAACGCCACCTCTGTGCCACGCGCCTCATGGTTCAAGAGGCAGGGCTGGCCGGGAGTGAATTCCCACGCCGGGCAGGTGGTCGCTAAAAATATCAGGGGCAGGGCACAGCGCATATTCGAAACATAGGGCGGCGTTCCCGCTTCTCAAATCTGGCGCAAAAAAGGCCGGGGCGATGTGCCACCGGCCCTTGAGATGTTGGGGTTTTACCCGCCGATCTGCTTTTGAGTGCACTCGCGTGCCATGGCCATCGCTTTTTTGGTGCCGCTCAGGTCCATGGTGAAGGCATAGTCTTTTTCGGGAAAGACGGTCATCGTGTATTGCTGGGCCAGATCCTCGGCAAACTGCGGGCTGTCGCTGAGCACATAACCACCGGAGTATCCTTTGGTGATGTTGCCGCGCATGCCCGTGGCCTCGCCGACATACATGTTCTCACCGATCAGGATCACAACCGCTTCGGTGTCGCCTGCTTTCAGGGTGGTCTCACCCTTGGTGAAGACACCGAGATAGCCAACACCGCGGTCTTCGGTCAGGCCCATTTGTACGACATTCTCTTCGCTATCGACCGTTTCAAGAAGGCAGGATTTCTTTTCCTGGTCGATATAGACCTTCCAGCCCTCGACTTCCCCATATTTCAGGAAGGTGTCGGCGCTGGCACCGGTGGAAAGGACCGCTGCGGCGATCACGGCGAGAGAACGGGTGGAAAAAAGCGACATAGCACACCTCTTAGGGTTGATTGGATTGGCCCGCAACCTATCCGATTGCAGGATGAGGACAAGGCCCGAAAGTGATATTTCACAGGTTACAACTTCTGCTCAAGGCGTGGCGTTGAGGTCCTCTGCCGTCAGTTTATACGCGCGCCCAAATCCACCATTCAGCAGGGCGAGGCGGACGTCAAAGCGAACCAGCCGGAAATCAGCGAAATCAATATAGAGTTTCGCCTTGGGGCGCTGCGCCAGATAATGCGCGCGCAGGGCCGGGTGTGCGGCGCTGTCGCGGGGGATGAAACATGCCGTCGCGTGCAGCGTCAGGCGTGGATGGGTCAGCGGATCGCCCCGGTCAGATGGTTCGCCCACAAGCAGGGCACAGTCGGGTTGTGCCTCCAGCGCTGTGGTGTGCGAGGACAGGTCCGAGATCAGCGACAGCGGCGCGCCATCGGGGTCGGTGGCAAAGGCAATGCGGCTCACGCTGGGGTGTCCCTGTTCGGTGACGGCGAGGGCTGCAAAAGTGGCATGGTCGATCAGATTGCGCGCCAGCGCGCGGGCCTCGGCGTCAACAGGGCGGAAGGGGTCGCGTTTGCTCATGCATCAGATGTGGGGCGCGGCGCGTCGGTTGCAACCGGGTCTTCAGGCGATGCGGCTCATCAGCACCATGGCGAGCAACGCGCAGGCGAGACCTGCGTATTCGCGCAGATGCAGCGGCTCGTTGAACCAAAGCGCGCCGATGATAGCGAGCGCGACGAGGGTCAGCATCGAATAAGCGACCCCGGCCTGCACCAGCGTGATGTGCTGCATGGCGAAAAACCACAGAACCGCCGAGACGCCATAGAGCACGACGCCGATCACTACGTAAGAGGAGGAAATCGTGTGCCCCGCATCCGCCGCCACCTTGATGACGCTGTCGCCGATAATGACGATGAGAGCGGTGAAAATGATAAAGCCGTAGCCAAAAGCGAGTTGGGTCATGAAATGAACTTTCCGTGCAACAGGGAAAATGCCCTTGGGGCAAAGGTGGCACGGACATGACGCAACGTATGTGAAGTCGATTACAGTAAGCTTAGGTTTTTGGCCGGTGGTTCGTTGCAGGCCTACGCATCTTGTCTGCCCCAGAGCTTTGCTTTTCCAAGCCAGCGTCTGACTCTCCCGCTAGGGTCAGACGCTTTTCTCGACCGTTTTTGCAAGTTTGTCTTCGGGAAACCTTTTTTGCCATGTTTCAATCAAGAATAATGCCACTGTCGATGCTCCGTTCACTGCCAATCGGCCTATTCTCGGATCGATTCTTCGGAAACCGCGTTCCCTTCCATGAGCTGTTCCTGCATGGGTCCGAAGGGCGCCTACACCCTGCACTACATTGCCAAGTGCGCCTAAAATTGCTCTCACATCGTTCTCAATTTCAGAGTTGATGCCCTCCTTCTTGGGCGAAAGCCCAAGCGGTTCGCGTACCTCTTTATAAAGGTTTTTGATGTCCAATTGCTTGGGTAATGGTCTGTCCCGTGCAATTAGTATTGATCTGCAAAGGCTCTCTATCATCGAACTTGCCGCAGTAATCGCCGCCTCAGGATCATTTTCAAGGTTGGCTATGGCTCTAGAGATTTCCAAATCGACTGTATCAAGTGTCCATTCCAACGTGGCTTGCTGAAGATGCGGAACCGCATTGTGACTTGGTAACGACGCAAGTTCGTCAATTAGCTTTCGAAATGGTTTGTCTTCAAGAGCAGCGTTCTCTATCAGAGCCGCTACATACTCGGGATCCACTGTCCAAACGTCATTTAGGCTCTTGAATTGTGCCTCTTCAATATGCTCGTCTCTTTCTGAATTAAGTCGCTGCCAAAGAAGATTTAGTAGTTCGATTGCTATGTGAGGAGGCGATAGCTCAATAAATGCTTTCAGCCTGTTGAACTTCGATGTGCCGTGTTCGCTGAACGCATCCGCGTAAACGTTCGTTTCAAAGTGGTCTTCGAAAAACTCAGAAAATGTTTTGTTGGAGAAATCCAGTACATAACCTGGCTCTGGACAGAACCATTTTTTAAGTTGTTCGGTTTGGTAGTGCTTTAATTTTGCCAATGACTCACCGCCCTCGCTTCCGCTTCACCCCACCACGCATGCCGCCGCGGCCCAGCGTGCTGCGGCCTGAGGATTTGGCGCTGTCTTCCACGGCTTTCTCGACCGCATACTGACGCGCCATGGGGTCGTCGGCGATGGCGAGGTCGACGGCTTCGAGGCGTTTGACTTCGTCGCGCAGACGGGCGGCCTCTTCGAACTCGAGGTTTTCGGCGGCCTTGCGCATATCTGTGCGCAAACCGTCCAGCACCGTTTGCAGATTTCCACCGGCCATCTGTTTGTCGATCTTGGCGGTGACGCGGGACTGGTCCGTGTCGCCTTTGTAGAGCCCGGCGAGAATATCCTCGACGTTCTTTTTCACCGTCGTGGGCGTGATCCCGTGTTTTTCGTTATAGGCGACCTGTTTGGCGCGGCGGCGGTCGGTCTCTCCGATGGCGCGCTCCATCGAGCCGGTGATGCGGTCGGCGTACATGATCACGCGCCCTTCGGCGTTACGCGCTGCGCGCCCCGTGGTCTGGATCAGCGAGGTTTCAGAGCGCAGGAAGCCTTCTTTATCTGCATCCAAAATCGCAACCAGACCACATTCGGGGATATCCAGCCCCTCGCGCAGCAGGTTGATCCCGATCAGCACGTCAAAGGCGCCAAGGCGCAAATCGCGCAGAATCTCGATCCGCTCAAGCGTGTCGATATCCGAGTGCATATAACGCACGCGGATGCCCTGTTCGTGCATATATTCGGTGAGGTCTTCGGCCATGCGTTTGGTCAGCGTCGTGACCAGCGTGCGGAAGCCATCGGCGGCCACTTTGCGCACCTCATCCAGCAGATCGTCCACCTGCATCTCGACAGGGCGGATTTCGATTTCCGGGTCGATGAGGCCGGTGGGGCGGATGATCTGTTCGGTGAATACACCGCCCGTCTGTTCGATTTCCCAAGCCGCGGGGGTGGCCGAGACAAAGACCGACTGCGGGCGCATCGCATCCCATTCCTCAAACTTGAGGGGGCGGTTGTCCATGCAGGAGGGCAGGCGGAACCCGTGTTCGGCCAGCGTGAATTTGCGCCGGTAGTCGCCTTTGTACATGCCGCCGATCTGCGGCACGGAGACGTGGGATTCGTCCGCAAAGACGATGGCGTTGTCGGGGATGAATTCGAACAGCGTGGGGGGTGGCTCCCCCGGTGCGCGGCCGGTCAGATAGCGGGAATAGTTTTCGATCCCGTTGCAGACGCCGGTCGCCTCCAGCATCTCAAGGTCAAAATTCGTGCGCTGTTCCAGCCGCTGCGCTTCGAGCAGTTTACCATCGCCCACGAGTTGATCCAGCCGGGTGCGCAGCTCTTTCTTGATGCCGATGATCGCCTGATTCATCGTTGGTTTCGGCGTCACATAGTGGCTGTTGGCATAAACGCGGATTTGCTCGAATGTATCGGTTTTTTCACCGGTCAGCGGGTCAAATTCGGTGATAGCTTCGAGTTCTTCGCCGAAAAAAGACAACTTCCATGCGCGGTCTTCAAGGTGGGCGGGGAAGATTTCGAGGCTGTCGCCGCGCACCCGGAAGCTGCCGCGCTGAAAGGACTGATCGTTGCGGCGGTATTGCTGCGCCACCAGATCGGCCATGACCTGTCGCTGGTCATACATCTGTCCGGTCTTGAGATCCTGCGTCATCGCGCCGTAGGTTTCCACCGATCCGATGCCGTAGATGCAGGAGACTGAGGCCACGATGATCACATCGTCGCGTTCGAGCAGCGCACGGGTGGCAGAGTGGCGCATGCGGTCGATCTGTTCGTTGATCTGGCTTTCTTTTTCAATGTAGGTGTCAGAGCGGGCCACATAGGCTTCGGGCTGATAATAGTCGTAGAAACTGACGAAATACTCCACGGCATTCTCGGGAAAGAACCCTTTGAATTCGCCATAAAGCTGGGCGGCCAATGTTTTGTTGGGAGCCAGAATGATCGCGGGGCGCTGCGTTTCTTCGATGACCTTGGCCATGGTAAAGGTCTTGCCGGTGCCGGTCGCCCCCAAAAGCACCTGATCCCGATCGCCATTGCGCACACCTGCGGCGAGTTCCTTGATGGCGGTGGGCTGGTCGCCTGCGGGTTCGAATTCGGTCGCGAGCTTGAACGCCTTGCCGCCTTCCAGTTTCGGACGGGCGCGCACATCGGGTGCGGCGTTGGCTAAAACGGCCTCGGTGGTGTCGGAATGTGCGTAGGGCATGCGGTTCTCTCTTTCCCTGCCAAGATGCGCTTATCTGCGCCGTGATCAAGGCCATTGCCCAGGCTTACTGACACGTTTTGGCAGGAACACTGCACAGTCGACGGATTTGGCCCGGTTTTCGGGGTTTTTCTGCGCAATGGTGTTGAGGGGCAGCTATTGGCGTTACAGTTTGTACGACGCGCGAGTGCTACGCGTAAAGGGGATGCGCGAGCGTTACGCCTATAAGGAACCATGCGGCTTCACTTTGAGGTAAAACTGAGGAGATGCGCGTATTTGGCGTCTTGCTCTTGGGCTAAAAATTGCTGATAAAAGCATACGCTTTCTGAGGAGTGGCACGATGCGCGCGCGAATTTATCAACCTGCGAGAACCGCCATGTCGTCGGGATTGGCGAAAACCCATAAATGGATACTGGAATTTGCGCCGGGCTCGTCGCGTGAAGTTGATCCGTTGATGGGGTGGACATCCTCCAGCGATATGCAGTCGCAGGTGAAGCTGCGTTTTGACACCAAAGAGGCGGCGGTGGAATACGCGCGCGAAAACGGAATTGACGCCGACATTCAGGAACCAAAGAAACGCCGTCCGAACATTCGCGCCGGCGGATATGGCGAGAATTTTGCAACGGGTCGTCGTGGGGCGTGGACGCACTGAGGTTGTGCATTTCTTCAATTGACCGGGCGCAGACCCAAGGATAAACACATGCGACAAGGAGACACCTCACCGGGTTGTCTTGTTGCAAACGCGGGCCGTTAGCTCAGCTGGATTAGAGCAGGGAACTTCTAATTCTCAGGTCGGGGGTTCGAGTCCTCCACGGCTCGCCACCTTTACAATTTGAATAGATTTTCGAAATCTCTAGAACGTTTTTTACGACAGAAATGGTTTTTGATGGTGGTGTTTGGTGCGAAATTGCGGGATTTCTATATTTTGGAGCACCTTACGTGTATTTTTGCGGCCAAGTTCAGCGTCAAGGCATCGGTCGTTTTCCTGGCCAAGATGCATTTGGCAGTGAGCTGATGCCGCGTTCATCAACTGTTCTATCAGCACTGGAGCCCTGCATATTATGTGTACCCTTTCGCTAAGGGCTGCCCCTCACGGTCTGGTCGGACAGACACACGCCTGTTCTGCGATGGGCCGTCGGTATCAAGCCTGCAAAGCAGCGGTTGGATGATCATCAGCCCTAACCCCAAAGCGGTGACCTCGACATCTTTCACTTGGGGCTAACGGGTACTCAGGTACTACTGCGTAAGGACAGTTAGTTCACGGGAGTTGGCGTGTCTGTTGGCAGAATGTCGGGTGAACCACAAAGTGGTCGGGCCAAAACAACGGCTTGCCTTAATCCGGCTTTTGAACATAAGCGCCGCTCATATCGCCTGATGGAGGGTAAGGTGAGAGGCTGGATAACGACCCAAGCGGGGCTCGTTACGGCTGCTTCCTTCCGGATCTGACCGGGTTGGCGAGGCGCTCGCCCGCACCAACCTCTCGAGTTCCATATAGGCAAGCGGGCTGCATTACGCAAGACCGTGTTTGCGTTCAAAGCGTGATGCGAATCCGCAAGAAACCTTCGTCGGTCTGGCCGCATACCTCTGGTTTCAATCGCGCGATATCGTCCAGATGGTGTTCGGCCTCCGGTGCCGTCAACAATATGGCAGTACGGCCAATCCCTTCAGGAAACGACCAGGGCTGTGTTGCCCGCAAGGCGTCAAAGTCGGGATCGCTGAGATAGTCCATGACGGCCTCCTGTAACGGGGCATGGCCATGCACGACAATTTCGTCAGGTGAAAAAACCTTGAAAAGACCGCCGCCACTTGCACGATGGTCCGTTGTGGCGACAAGAAATTCCTGTGTCTCCTGCAAGGGCGTATTATTCCAGACAATGTCATCGATCCTGCCGCGTGCACCCGGTACGATTTGTCCGGATGCATCAAAGCGGGGAGGGCGCGAAGGGTCGATTGTGTAACTCAGCCCGTAGATGAAATCGCATCTGAAGCTTGGGATATGCGGATTGATCAACATCTGGTTTGGCGCGTCGGGCGCGAGGGTGTTGAAAATCAGGGCTGAGCGCTCAAGCCAGTCACGTATTTGCGCACCCGTGGTTTTGACCGCCCAGACGTGGTTCGCATAGGGGTTCATGCCGGAAATATGCCGCCGTTCAACCTTACCGTTGGCCAAGAATAAAAAATTGTCTGGTCCGTCAAATCCACCGGTTGAGGGCGCGGATGCAGCGGCCAGTAGGGGCAGGTCCGCGTATTGCGTGCCCGTAACCATCTTGCGGATGGCCTGGTGTTTGGAAGCCGCAAGCAGTGCAGGTATCGGACTCGGATGGCACAGCGAAAAATAACTGTGCATGGGTTTGTCGATGTAGGTGACTTGTTGGCCAAGATGTTGTCGGGTCTGATCATGTACGCTTTGCGTGCAGGCCACCAGTTCGGCGTCTTCCCGGGTGCTTTGATCTGTCGGCCATAGGGCAATTTTTGCCCCGGCCATGTCCCAGATCGCCGTTGTGTCTGTCTTTTGAAGGGTCAGATCAATGACCCCCAGATCATTGCCGGTTGGGCCGGGCTGCACCACGGGTGTGTCATGCACATGCCCCGTTACAGTATTCACATTTTTCAGACCTGTATGATCGGGGCCGGGAAAGCGCAGGTGCGTATGACCCGCGATAACGATATCCACGTCCTCAAGGTCCGCAACCTCGTGCACCAGATTTTGTGCTTCGGGCCCCTCGTCGAAAAACGAAAAGCCCATATGTGCCAGCACAATGACAAGGTCTACGCCCTGTGCGCGCAAATCCGCAGCCGCGCTGCGCAAGGCCGGTATCGGGGGGGTGAATTCGACACGGTCTTTGAGTTGATGCCGGTTCCACAGCGCAGTCTTGTCAGGCAGGCTGGACAAGACGCCAATACGGAAGGTTTCGAGCTTGCCATTTTGGTCCGTCAAAGCGCGTTCGAGGATAACGTGTCTTTTGACAGTTTTCAGTTCGGAAGAGATCATGTTTGAACATACAATCGGGGTATTTTGTTCAAGCAGCAGTTTGTTGAGATGCGCGCTTCCATAGTCAAAATCGTGATTGCCAAGTCCGCCTGCATCATAATCCAGCGCATTCATCGCTGCGACCATGGGGTGTGGGCCACTGATTTGGTCGCGCGCCAGAAGATCAGCCAGCGGCGTGCCCTGAAAGGTATCGCCATTGTCGAAAAGCAGGCAGGTCGCGCCCGTCTCTTTCGCTTCGTAGCGCGCCTTTTTTATCAGTGTCGCCAGTTTTGCGAGGCTGCCGCCGTGATTGGGACGGTCGTTGACATAGTCGAAACAGGTCATCTGCATGTGCAAATCACTTGTTGCCAAAATGCGCAGGCGAAATTTTCTTGACCGTGCGTCTGCTATTTTATTTCTCCGGTTCGGCGTCGCATAACAACTGATGGATGTATTAACTTCCAACAGATCACGTTGGGGTTGGCAAGGCTTGCTGGCGACATTCTTGCCCAAGCTCTTGAACTCTTTATGTTTGCATGCAAATGCTCAACGCCCATGCGGCGGAGCAGACATGAAACGTGCAGAAACAGTAACCTTTGGCGGCTCGGGTCTGGACCGCGCCGGAGAAATCCGCAGTGATCGCGAGGCGCTGGCTGCCGCGCGCACTGACCCGGACAGCCGGGCAACTTTGTTCTGGCGCGGCAAACCGCTGGTGTCGCTGGGCAACCCCGCCTTGCTTGTGCGTCTGCCGCTGGATCATCCCGTGCTGCGCAATGCGTCACAGGACAGTATTTTGCTTGGGCGCGAAGAGGGTGCGGCACGATTTGCCTTTGATCTGTCAAACTGGGTGCCGGATGATCTTGATGAGGATCAGTTGGGTGGGTTTCTTGATCAGTCTGAGCAAAGGCACCCGGACCTGCCGGATGAGATGGTATTTGCAGAATTACGCCGGGTCATGACATGGCTTTCACCGCGCGATGCTGAACTGGCCGCAACCGGCAAGGCGGTTTTCGGATGGCACGCGACGCATGGGTTTTGTGCCTGTTGTGGCGTTCAGACTGACATGGTGCAGGAGGGCTGGCAGCGGCGATGCCCCGCGTGTAACGCGTCGCATTTTCCGCGCACGGATCCTGTGGTTATCATGCTGATTACAAAAGGTAACTCTGTTCTGGTTGGGCGGTCTCCGGGATGGCCGGACAAAATGTATTCACTCTTGGCTGGTTTTGTCGAACCCGGCGAAACCCTCGAAGCTGCGGTCAGGCGCGAGGTTTTTGAAGAGGTTGGCGTGCGCGTTGGCGCGGTAGAATATCTTGCCAGCCAACCATGGCCCTTTCCCGCGTCTTTGATGTTTGGCTGCGCCGGTGAAGCGTTGAACACGGACCTGACGGTTGATCCGCTGGAAATCGAAGATGCCATGTGGGTGAGCAAGGAAGACATGATGGTGGCCTATTCAGGGCACCACCCCGATATTCTGCCTGCCCGCAAGGGGGCCATTGCGCACTTCCTGATCGAAAACTGGCTGGCGAACCGTCTGGAGTGATACCGTATTAATTAGGCAGGGTCAGAAAGCGCCCCGTGCGCGCAGTGCATTGATTTACGCGACTGCAGCTGCATCTATCCGGGACAGGGGAATAAAGGCGGTCAGATGGATTTTTCGCTGAGCAAGGAGATCGACGCACCTGCGGCGTTTGTATTTCAGGCGGTCACGGATTATGAGCGATTTGAAACCGCAGCAATTGCGCGCGGGGTAAAGGTGCACCGACGTGGTGCGCAGTCTGATGCGGCGGCGGGGCCAATTTGGGACATCCGATTTCTGTTTCATGGCAAATCGCTTGACCTGACCCTTGAGGTCACGGACCTCGTGGCACCGGATCATTTGGTCATGGCTATTGCGGCGAAATCGTTCAAAGGGCGGGCGATGTGCCAACTGTCACCGGGCGAAACCGAAGTGACAGAAATGACCCTGAGTTTCATGTTTGAAGGTCAAACACTCTCTGGCCGTCTGTTTTTAAAGGCGCTGGAGGTGACCAAAGCCACCATGGAGCAAAAAATTGCGAAACGCATGGCGGATTTTGCGCAAGAAACAGAAAGCGATTACCGCACCACCGTCTGATCGCGGTCCGGATGCGCCGGATAGACGCCAAGGATTTCGATCATATTCGTAAAATAGTCTAGCTCTTCCATTGCGCGCTTTACGCCTGGATCGTCGGGGTGTCCTTCGATGTCCGCATAGAATTGAGTCGCCGTGAATGATCCACCAACCATGTAGCTTTCCAGTTTCGTCATATTGACGCCATTGGTCGCAAACCCCCCCATGGCCTTATACAAGGCAGCAGGAATGTTTCGGACTTCAAAAACAAAGGTCGTGATCATCTTTTCTGCGCGTCGCGTCGTGTCCAAATCGTGTGACATCAGCAAAAAACGGGTGGTGTTGTGATGCGCGTCCTCGATATCGCGGGCCAGAATATCAAGCCCATGTATGTCCGCGGCTACGGCACTGGCCAAGGCGCCGACGCCGGGTTCGGGGTCTTGTGCAAGTTCCGCAGCCGCGCCGGCGCTGTCTGCCGCCGCTTCTGCGGTGATCCCGTGCTGATCCAGAAAGCTGCGCGCTTGCGGGATCAGCACGAGATGCGCGCGGATGTGATTGATTTCGCTCAAGCCGACACCTTTGGGGGCCATCAGATTGATCCTGACGCGCACAAACCCCTCATCTATGATGTGCAGACCGCTTTCGGGCAGCAGACGGTGGATATCCGCAACCCGGCCATAGGTCGTGTTTTCCACCGGCAACATCGCCAGATCCGCGTCACCCGCGTGCATCGCCGCAATCACGTCGTCGAATGTTGCGCATGGCACCGCGATTGCGTCCGGACGCGCGTTCAACGCAGCCTCATGGCTATATGCACCAAGCGCCCCCTGAAAAGCGATGCGGATTGCGGTTTTACGTGTCATTACGGTTTCCTAATACATTTCTGCGACGAAAGAGGCGTTTCGTCGCGGTAAGTACACCTTGCCACGGCCAAGGTGAAGACGTAGATAGCGCGTCAAGAAGTTAGTGATGGAACCTACCCATGCTCGATACAATGACATTTACGAAAGCAGCCGGTGGCATTTGTGGTGCCTTGCTGGTGTTCCTTCTGGGCAAATGGGCCGCAGAAGAACTTTACCACGTTGAGATGCACGGCGAAGCATCCTA
Source organism: Roseobacter litoralis Och 149 (assembly GCF_000154785.2). Classification (NCBI taxonomy): domain Bacteria; kingdom Pseudomonadati; phylum Pseudomonadota; class Alphaproteobacteria; order Rhodobacterales; family Roseobacteraceae; genus Roseobacter; species Roseobacter litoralis. The sequence continues at coordinate 3,575,032 of NC_015730.1, read as the reverse complement.
CGTGATCGAAGTGGAAAGCGGTGAAGACACCGCCGAAGTCGAAGAAGTTGATTTCGCGACCATCATGGCCTCGGCCAGCGTTGAAGACGGTGCAAAAGTCTTCCGCAAGTGTTCCGCCTGTCACAAGCTGGTGCAGGGAGAGAACGTTGCCGGACCATACCTGTATGGCGTCGTCGGTCGCGACAAGGGCACGGCGGAGGGCTATGGCTACTCTGACACGCTTGCGTCGATGGAGGGTGCCTGGACACCTGAAAACCTGAGCGGTTTCCTTGAAAAGCCATCTTCTTATGCACCCGGTACGTCTATGGGCTTTGCCGGATTGCGCAAGGTTGAGGATCGGGCGGACGTTATCGCCTATCTCGACAGCCTCGACGACTGAACCGCAGGACACGATAATTGACGAAGCCGCGCGCAAAACTGCCCGCGGCTTTTTCGTTTTAGTCAGGTCCGTTGGCGGCGTTAATCACATTTTCGCAACTTGTATCTTGGCCCGGCGTCCCGTTAGCTTACATCTGAACAAAGAAGTCGGGGCACTCCGACACGCAACAGGAGGACGTCCAGATGGCAGGACCGCAAGTTCGGATCAGTAAGAACCAGGAATATAAGGGTCTGTTTGGCCTTGGACTTGGGGTATTGGTCTTGGCAATCTGCTCTGTCTGGTCAACTTCGGCGCGGTCGCAGGACAATATGATCGTCAGCCATGGCTACTCATTTTACGGAGATTTGAGCTATCCCGCCGATTTCGAACACTTTGATTATGTGAATCCTGATGCGCCCAAAGGCGGCGAGATCGCGTTAAGTGTCGTGGGGACTTTTGATTCGATGCACCCCTATACGCGCAAGGGACGCGCCGGAGCCCTGTCCAGCATCATGTATGAAAGCCTGCTGGGCGACGGCACGGGCGGCGCAAGTGCCCCGGCGGACACCTACGGCGAATCCTACTGTTTACTGTGCGAAAGGGTCGAATACCCCGAAACCAAGGATTGGGTGATCTTTTACATGCGCCCAGAGGCGCGGTTCTCTGACGGGACCCCTGTCACGGCGCATGATATTGCCTTCAGTCATAACCTGCTGCTGGATGAGGGTCTCAAGTCCTATGCCGATGCCGTGCGTAAACGTATTCCCAAGGTCGAAGTGATTGATGATCTCACCATCAAGTTCTATTTCACCGAAGGCATTTCGCGCCGCAGCCTGATTGATCAAGTCGGCTTTGTGCCTGCGTGGTCCAAGAAATGGTACGAAGAAACAGGCGCTGGCCTTGATGAAAGCCGGCTCGACGTTTCCCCTGGTTCCGGGCCTTACATGATCGACAGTGTCGATGTGAACCGCCGGATCACATACAAACGAAACCCCGATTACTGGGGTCAGGATTTGCCATTCAACGTTGGGCGCAACAATTTTGATGAAATCAGGATCGAATATTTCGGTGATGATACGGCGGCATTCGAGGCCTTCAAGGCGGGTGAATACACCTTCCGCAGCGAAGGTGATTCCAAGAAGTGGGCAACCGGCTATGATTTTCCCAAGACCCGCGAAGGGCTGGTGATCACCAAAGAGCTGCCCAATGGCTCACCGCCCACGCCCTCGGGCATCGTTTTCAACCTTGGCCGCGACACGCTGACGGACCGCCGCGTTCGCCAAGCGCTGGCCCTTGCGTTCAACTTTGAATGGACAAACGAAAGCCTGCAATACGGACTGTTCCGGCAGCGCGCGTCTTTCACGCAGGACACGCCTGTGATGGCTGTCGACCTGCCTGTTGATGCGGAACTTGCGTTCTTGCAAAGCCTTGGCGACCTCGTGCCGCCTGAAATGCTGACCGATCCCGTTCTGGTGCCACATACCTCCAATGCCGAGCGTTTGCTGGACCGTCGCAACGCACGCACTGCGATGAAACTGCTGGATGATGCAGGCTGGGTCGTTGGGGACGATGGTGTGCGCAGGAATGCGGAAGGGGTCACGCTCTCGTTGAATTTCCTGTTCAACAGCGCCACGTCACCGACGCTGAGTGCGGTCATGGAAAACTATGTTTCAAATGTGAAAACGCTTGGCATCGACATCACTTTTGAAAAGGTGGATGCCGCGCAATACACGACGCGGGAACGGGACCGTGACTATGATCTGGTCTTTGACTCATATGCCGCATTTCTGGGCACGGGCACCGGGCTGATGCAACGCTACGGATCAGAGGCGGCGGAATTTTCGCTGTTCAACCCCGCTGGCCTCGCCAGTCCGTTGGTGGATGCCATCATTGACCGGTCGCTGAACGCCACAACACGCGAAGAAGAGCAGGCGTCTTTGACAGCACTCGACCGGGCGCTGCGCTATGAGTTCATCATGATCCCCGTGTGGTACAACCCCAGCCATTGGGTCGCCCATTATGACCAGTACGAGCACCCGGCGGACATCCCTCCGTTTGCCTTGGGCCAGTTGGATTTCTGGTGGTACAATCAGGATAAGGCGGATGCCTTGCGCGCCGCCGGAGCGCTGAGGTAACGCCGTGGGCGCCTATATTATCAGACGGTTGTTGCTGATCATTCCGACGCTGCTCGGGATCATGCTGATCAACTTTGCACTGGTGCAATTCGTGCCCGGCGGCCCGGTGGAACAGGCGATTGCCCGCATTCAGGGCGGCGGCGATGTTTTCGAAGGGTTCTCCGGTGCCAATAATGATGCTGGTGCGCAGGACCTGAGTGCCGGGAACGACAGCCAGTATATCGGAGCGCGCGGGTTGCCGCCAGAATTCATCGCTGAGCTGGAAGCGGAGTTTGGCTTTGACAAACCGCCCGTTGAGCGGTTCCTGAACATGATCTGGAACTACATGCGCTTTGATTTCGGAGAGAGCTATTTCAGGTCGATTTCCGTCATTGAACTGATCAAGGAAAAATTGCCCGTGTCGATCACATTGGGGCTGTGGTCCACCTTGATCGCGTATCTCGTGTCGATCCCCTTGGGCATACGCAAAGCGGTAAAGGACGGCACCAGCTTTGACACTTGGACCTCCGGGGCCATCATCGCGGCCTATGCGATCCCGGGTTTTTTATTCGCGATCCTGCTGCTGGTGCTCTTTGCGGGAGGCTCCTATTGGCAGATCTTTCCGCTACGGGGGCTGACGAGCGATAATTTTGATGAGCTTTCGGCCTGGGGCAAGGTTGTCGATTACTTCTGGCACATCACGCTGCCGGTTCTGGCCTCGACGATTTCGGCCTTTGCAACCCTGACGCTGCTGACCAAAAACAGTTTTCTGGATGAGATCAAGAAACACTACGTCATGACGGCGCGCGCCAAGGGTCTGTCAGAGGCCCGTGTGCTGTATGGGCATGTGTTCAGGAATGCGATGCTAATTGTCATCGCAGGTTTCCCGGCGGTGTTCATCGGTGTGTTCTTTGGCGGCTCGCTGATCATCGAAACCATCTTCAGCCTCGATGGATTGGGCCGATTGGGGTTTGAGGCCGCCGTTGCCCGGGATTATCCGATTGTCTTTGGCACGCTGTTCATCTTTGGCCTGATCGGGCTGATCGTGGGGCTGCTCTCTGATCTGATGTATGTGCTGGTTGATCCGCGCATCGACTTTGAACGGCGGGAGGGCTAGGGAATGGCGGTTATTGACCCTCTACCAGAGGCTTCACCGGCACCAAGCGCTGCACCCAAAGCTGCGCCGAAACGCGGACGCCTGTCGCCGCTGAACCAGCGGCGGTGGCGCAATTTCAAACGCAACAGGCGCGCCTATTGGTCCTTGTGGATATTCTCGATCCTGTTCGGGTTGTCGATCTTTGCCGAGTTTATCGCCTATGACAAACCGATACTCGTGCAATATCGCGGTGAGATATATACGCCGATCTGGAATTTTTACCCGGAAACAGCCTTCGGCGGCGATTTCCAGACCGAGGCTGTGTATCGCGACCCGGAGGTGAAATGCCTGATCGCCACGGGAGGTCTTGATCTGTGTTTTGACGACCCGGAAGGCTACATTGAGGATGCGAGTGATGGTATCATCGACGGTGATCCCATTGAAAAGGGCTGGGCGATCTGGCCGCTGATCCCTTATTCCTATGACACTGCCGTTGATCGGCCCGGTGCGGCACCTTTACCGCCGAACCGCGAAAACCTGCTGGGCACGGATGGGACAAAACGCGATGTGATGGCGCGTGTTGTGCATGGGTTCCGCCTGTCGATTTTCTTTACGTTGATGGTCACCGGACTGGCCAGCATCATCGGCATTATCGCCGGTGCGGTTCAGGGGTATTTCGGCGGCAAGACGGACCTGATCTTTCAACGCATCATCGAAATCTGGTCCTCAACGCCGCAGCTTTATATCATCATCATCCTGTTTGCGATTCTGGGGCGAAGTTTCTGGTTGCTGGTCTTGCTCATGGTGCTTTTTGGATGGATGTCCCTTGTCGGTGTTGTGCGCGCGGAATTCCTGCGTGCCCGCAATCTGGAATACGTCCGGGCTGCCCGCGCCTTGGGCGTTTCCAACATCACCATCATGTTCCGGCATATGCTGCCCAATGCGATGGTGGCGACGCTGACCATGCTGCCCTTTATCGTAACGGGGACAATTGCGACGCTTGCGGGGTTGGATTTCCTTGGCTTTGGCTTGCCATCCTCGGCGCCGTCCTTAGGCGAGTTGACGTTGCAGGCGAAACAGAACCTGCAAGCCCCTTGGCTGGCTTTCACGGCGTTCTTTACCTTCGCAATCATGCTGTCGCTTCTCATCTTCATTTTTGAAGGGGTCCGCGACGCCTTCGACCCCAGAAAGACCTTTTCATGAGTGCACTGCTGGAAGTGAAGGACTTGGTGGTCAAGTTCAGGCAAGATGGCGCGTTGACGACTGCCGTGAAGGGCGTGAGCTTTTCGGTCGAACGGGGCGAAACAGTCGCCTTGGTGGGTGAATCGGGGTCGGGAAAATCCGTGTCGGCGCTTTCCACGGTGTCGCTGCTGGGGGATAGCGCTGAGGTCTCAGGCTCCGTCACCTATGACGGCCAGCAGATGATCGGCGCAAATGAAGCCTTGTTGCGCAAGGTGCGCGGCAATGACATCAGCTTTATCTTTCAAGAGCCGATGACGTCGCTTAACCCCTTGCACACAATTGAAAAGCAACTGGGCGAAAGCCTTGCGTTGCATCAGGCGCTGACCGGGGCGGCGGCGCGGGCGCGTATCATCGAACTGCTTGAACAGGTGGGCATTCACGACGCCGCAACGCGCGTGACGAGCTATCCGCATCAGCTATCTGGCGGGCAACGCCAGCGGGTCATGATCGCCATGGCGCTGGCCAACAAACCGGATGTGCTGATCGCGGATGAACCCACGACCGCGTTGGATGTGACCATTCAGGCGCAAATTCTGGACCTGCTCAAGGATCTGAAAGACCGCATGGGCATGGGGCTTTTGTTCATCACCCATGACCTTGGCATTGTGCGGCGCATTGCCGACAAGGTCTGCGTGATGCAACATGGCGAGATCGTGGAAAGCGGTAAAACCACCGAGATATTTGCCAACCCGCAACACCCCTACACGCAAAAACTGTTGAGCGCTGAGCCATCGGGCGCGCCGGTTTCTGTACCGGATCAAGCCAATATCGTTGCCCGGACAGACAACCTCAAGGTCTGGTTTCCAATCGAGGCCGGACTGCTGCGTCGCACCGTCGGGCACGTCAAAGCGGTCAACGATGCCAGCATGACCGTGCGCGCGGGTGAAACCATCGGTGTGGTGGGCGAATCCGGGTCTGGTAAGACGACGATGGCACTGGCGTTGATGCGGCTGATCGCGTCAGAGGGTAGCATCACCTTCATGGATCAGGACGTGCGCAAGTGGTCCACGCGCCAGCTGCGCAGCCTGCGCAAAGACATGCAAATCGTGTTTCAGGACCCTTTCGGATCGCTGAGCCCGCGGATGACCTGTATGCAGATCATTGCAGAGGGGCTGGGCATTCACAGTGTTGATCCGGAGCGTGAACACAGGGATCTCGTGCATGATGTGATGGTTGAGGTGGGCCTCGATCCGGTCACGATGGACCGCTATCCGCATGAGTTCTCAGGTGGGCAGCGTCAGCGCATTGCGATCGCACGCGCGATGGTGTTGCGCCCTAAACTGCTGGTGCTGGATGAACCGACATCGGCGCTGGATATGACGGTGCAGGTTCAGATCGTGGATTTGCTGCGGGCACTGCAAAAGAAATACGGACTGGCCTATATCTTCATCAGCCACGACCTGCGGGTTGTGCGCGCGATGTCTCACCGCGTCATGGTGATGAAACGGGGTGATGTGGTCGAATCGGGCAGCGTCGAACAGGTGTTTGAAGCACCACGCCACGAATACACGCGCAGCTTGCTGGCAGCCGCGACCTAAAGCGTCATGCGAAAAACCTGAATCACGTAACGCTGCCTGAAATCAGGTACTTCGTCAGACGCTCTCATCCTCAGATTGCGGAAACATGTCCCGCGCTGGACATTTCATAGGCATCAAAATGGCGCGCTATGATCCGTGCCAGAGCGTGCCCATCGGGCAAAACCTGGAACCTGTCCTCTTTTAGTTGAACGATGTCACCAAAATGGGCTGCAGCGCGCCCCAACAGCGCCCGAATATGTGCCTCACGATTGGGGAACCGGGCGACCATGTCATCAATATCGACTTCAAAGTCGCACATAATGGCCTCAATCAGTCGCCCGCGCAGCTTATCATCCTCTGAAAAGCGATGTCCGCGCGATGTGGATAGCTCGCCCGTGCGAATGGACTTGGTGTACCCGGATGTTGACGGGTTGTTCTGTGCATAGCCTTGCGGGAAACGCGAAATGGCTGAGGCTCCTAGCCCAATGAGCACTTCGGCAGGCTCATCCGTATATCCCTGAAAATTGCGGCGCAGCTTGCCAGTCTTTGAGGCCACGGCCAGCGTGTCATGTGGCACGGCAAAATGATCGATCCCGATCTGGCGATACCCATCCCATTCGAACAGCTGACGTGCTGTTTCAAAAAGCTTCAGCCGCTCTTCAGGGGTGGGCAGGACATCAGATGGGATAAGAGACTGACGCCGCGCCATCCAAGGCACATGCGCATAGCCATAAAGAGCAACCCGATCAGGCGATAGTGTGAGAAGCTTCTGCACACTGGCGGCGATTTTTTCTGTCGTCTGGTGCGGCAGGCCAAAAAGAATGTCAGTGTTCAAGGATTTTATCCCGGACGCCCGCAACATATCCGCCGCGTAGCGTGTCACATCGAAGCTTTGCAGCCGCCCTATGGTTGTCTGGATTTCAACATCAAAATCCTGCACGCCAATTGAGGCGCGCGTCATGCCGGCGGCGGCCAGCGCATCGACCCGGGACTGGTCTATCTCATTGGGGTCAACTTCGACGGAAAACTCGCCATGTGGCGCCAGAGGTGCTACATCACTGATTGACCCGGCCAGATCCTCTATCATAGCCGCTTCAAAAAGGGTTGGGGTGCCGCCGCCCCAATGGACGCGGCTCAGGCTGATATCGGCTGGCAAGAGGTCCGCCAACAGACTCAATTCCGCTTTTAGTGTAGACAGATAGGCTAACACTGGGCCATTATTTGAGATACCCTGAGTGCGGCAGGCGCAGAACCAACACAACCGTCGGCAAAACGGTATGTGTAAGTACAGTGAAATGCGGCTTCCCGGTGGGATCGCAGTGATCCAAGAGCGTGTGTCAGCGCCCGTGGTGTCGACAGAAAACTGCGGGGCCGTTGGATAGCTCGTATAACGCGGTACTCTTGCGTCAAATAGACCCATTTTGGCGAGTTTGGATGTCAGTGTCATAGAGTCTGGATATGGTCTGGCGGAACGGTAAACTTTGACATGGATCAAGCGCGGAGAAATTTGATGCAAGAAGTCGCAGCGCCAAACATCAAGGAATGCGCGAATTGCCCGATCAGGCATCGGGCGGTCTGCGCGCGGTGTGATACTGAAGAATTGGCGCTTCTTGAGGATATAAAATACTATCGGAGCTTCTCTGCGGGACAGACAATCATGTGGTCAGGGGACCGTATGGATTTTGTTGCATCAGTCGTCTCCGGCGTTGCTTCTTTGACCCAGACGATGGAAGACGGGCGCACGCAGATGGTCGGTCTGTTGTTGCCATCAGACTTTGTCGGGCGTCCGGGGCGCGAAATTGCGACCTATACCGTCACCGCGACAAGCGACCTGGTCATGTGTTGTTTCAGACGCAAACCTTTCGAGCAGATGATCTCGTCGACACCTCATGTGGCGCACCGACTGCTCGAGATGACGCTGGACGAACTGGATGCAGCACGCGAGTGGATGCTTGTGCTGGGCCGCAAAACAGCGCGCGAAAAAATTGCCAGTCTGCTTGCGATTATTGCGCGGCGGGATGCGATCCTGTCCAAGCACGCAGCATCCAATAGCCTCGTCTTTGATCTGCCTCTGACCCGCGAGGCGATGTCTGACTATCTGGGCCTTACTCTGGAAACCGTCAGCAGGCAAATGTCGGCGTTGAAAAAAGACGGAGTCGTCGTGCTGGAGGGCAAGCGGCGCATCGTGGTGCCAAATATGGACCGCCTCATGGAAGAGGCGGGTGATGACAGCGATGGCGGCTTCCTGAGCTAAAGAAAGCTCTGGTCACGACGGCTAGTGTGCCATCATGACCGGAACCTTGCTGTGTTCGAGCATGTCGCGGGTGGCACCGCCCAGAACGGCTTCGCGGAAGCGTGAATGCCCATATCCCCCCATGACAAGCAGATCGGACCCGGTTTCCGTCACATATTGCGACAGCCTTTCACTGACCTTTTGGCCTGAACGTGTCATGACGTTGATGTCGCAGCGTATGCCGTGGCGTGACAGGTAAACCGCCAGCGCCCCACCCGGGTCAGACCGCTCTGGCCCGGTTTCCGGCGGGTCAATGATGGCGATGTGGATGTGCTTGGCCTTTTGCAGGTACGGTATTGCCGCTTTGATGGCGCGCAGGGCTTCGGTGCTTTCGTTCCACCCGATCACGATGCTTTGAGGGCGCGCCACGGCTGCGCCTTCGGGGACGACGACCGTGGGACAATCCGCTTCGAACAAGAAGCCCTCAAGAATACTGCAATCGTCGGTTTGCGTGGGTGTCCCATAGGGCAGGCCCACGATGGCAAGGTCCGCAAAGCGCGCCTGGGTGGCGACAGTCCGTCCCAGACTTGCAATTGGGGCGATGCTGTTGATGACATCCCAGCGCAACAAAGAGCTTTGCAGGTACGCGCGCACTTCGGCCTGAATATGATTTGCAGATTCGTGCGCGGTCTCGATTGCGGCATGCATCACGACCGCGTTCGATCCGATTTCGAAATAGGTGTTCGGTGTGCGGTCGACACCCACACAAAGCACCTCCAGATGAGCGTCCTGTGCTTCAGCCGTTGCTGCCGAAAATGCCAGCGCCGGTGAGGTTTCGTCAAAGGACGTAAGCGCTGTGAATACAGACTTGTAAGCCATATATTGCTCCTTTTTTGCCGCAGATTACGGGCATTCTACCTTGCCTGAACGGAGTTTCCTTGATCCGCATCATTTAAAATCTCGGCCCGTGTTGATGCAGATCAAAGAATTCAAAGTCTTGGCGCGTAAAACACACCTCATAACTCATAAGATTTGTGTGGGCGGACTCCGTCTGCACATAGCCGAGACGGAAGGGAAACCGGAACATGGATACCGGAACACTGAATTACCTGAAGCTGGTGACATACGGGCTTGTTGCGCTGATTGCGATGATCGCAGCCAGCTATGCGCGCGATCTGTCTTACCAGGTTCACATGATTATCTTTATGCTTGTTGCCGGTGGCCTGTTTCTGGTCACGCTGCGCAATACGGATGAACCTGCCACACCCATTGCGAAAGATGAGTATTTTGACAGCGTTGTCCGCGCAGGCGTGATTGCGACAGCCTTTTGGGGTATTGTGGGCTTCTTGGTGGGCGTGGTCATCGCCTTTCAACTGGCCTTTCCCAGCCTCAATTTCGAATGGGCCGAAGGCTACGCCAACTTTGGGCGGCTGCGGCCTCTGCACACCTCGGCAGTGATTTTCGCCTTTGGGGGCAACGCCCTGATCGCAACAGCCTTTTTCGTGGTGCAGCGCACGTCCGCGGCGCGGCTGTGGGGCGGTAATCTGGGGTGGTTCGTCTTTTGGGGCTACCAGCTGTTCATCGTTCTGGCGGCGACCGGGTATCTGTTGGGCGGCACACAATCCAAGGAATACGCCGAACCCGAATGGTATGTGGACATTTGGCTGACCATCGTCTGGTTGGCGTTCCTTGCCTGCTATCTCGGGACAATCATCAAGCGGAAAGAGCCACACATCTACGTGGCCAACTGGTTCTATCTGGCTTTCATCGTGACGGTTGCGATGCTGCATGTGGTCAATAACATCTCGATCCCCGTGTCGATCTGGGGGTCCAAATCCGTGCAGGTCTTTTCGGGCGTGCAGGATGCGATGGTGCAGTGGTGGTATGGCCATAACGCCGTCGGCTTCTTTCTGACCGCCGGGTTCCTGGGGATGATGTACTATTTCGTGCCCAAGCAGGCCGAACGCCCCGTATTCTCGTACAAACTGTCGATCATCCACTTCTGGGCGCTGATCTTTCTGTACATCTGGGCGGGCCCGCACCACTTGCACTACACAGCTTTGCCTGACTGGGCGGCGACACTGGGTATGGTCTTTTCGATCATCCTGTGGATGCCAAGCTGGGGTGGTATGATCAATGGTCTGATGACGCTGCAAGGTGCCTGGGACAAGCTGCGCACCGATCCGGTTCTGCGGATGATGGTGACCTCGCTGGCCTTTTACGGCATGTCCACCTTTGAGGGTCCGATGATGTCGATCCGCGCGGTGAACTCTCTGTCGCATTACACCGACTGGACCATCGGGCACGTGCATTCCGGTGCGCTTGGCTGGAACGGGCTGATCACCTTCGGCGCGCTCTACTACCTCGTGCCGGTGCTGTGGAAGCGCGAGCGTCTCTATTCGCTCAGCCTCGTCAGCTGGCACTTCTGGCTCGCCACCATTGGCATCGTGCTCTACGCGGCGTCCATGTGGGTCACCGGTATCATGGAGGGCCTGATGTGGCGCGAAGTGGACGCCAACGGCTTCCTCGTGAACTCTTTCGCCGACACCGTCAGTGCGAAGTTCCCGATGTATGTGGTCCGTGGTCTGGGCGGGGTTATGTTCCTCTCCGGCGCGCTGATCATGTGTTACAACCTTTGGATGACTGTAAAGGCTGCGCCCGCTAAAGCGCCGCTCGGCACAGCTGTCCCTGCTGAATAAGGAGGGATCAGTACATGTCGATCCTCGCAAAACACAAGTTCATTGAAACCAACGCAACGCTGTTGCTGGTGTTGAGCTTCCTTGTGGTAACAATCGGGGGGCTGGTGCAGATCACCCCCTTGTTTTACCTCGAAAATACCATCGAAAAGGTCGATGGGATGCGGCCTTATTCGCCGCTGGAACTGACGGGCCGTGACATCTATATCCGCGAAGGCTGCTATGTCTGTCACAGTCAGATGATCCGCCCCATGCGCGACGAAGTTGAACGCTATGGTCACTATTCACTGGCGGCCGAATCCATGTACGATCATCCGTTCCAGTGGGGTTCAAAGCGGACAGGGCCGGACCTGGCGCGTGTTGGCGGTCGCTACTCGGATGACTGGCACATTGATCACCTGCGCGATCCGCAGTCGGTTGTGCCCGAATCGATCATGCCTAAGTATGGCTTTCTTGAGAGAAAGCTCATCGAGCCGGATTATGTGGCTGACCTGATGTCCACACACCGGTTCGTTGGTGTGCCTTACACTGATGATATGATCGCCGCAGCAAGTGCAGATTTCCGTGCACAGGCTGATCCCGACAGCGACTATGACGATATGCTGGAACGCTATCCGGGGGCGCAGGTGCGCAACTTTGACGGGGCGCCGGGCATCTCCGAAGCGGATGCGCTGATTGCTTATTTGCAGATGCTGGGCACGCTGGTCGATTTCTCGACCTTCACCCCAGATGCAAGCCGCTGAGGAGGAATAGAAATGGAAACCTATTCCCTGCTGCGTGAATTTGCCGATAGCTGGATGCTCTTGTTATTGTTTTGTATTTTCGTGGGCATCTGGTTTTGGGTCGCGCGACCCGGATCAAACAAGCTGCATGAAGAAGCCAAAACCATGATCTTCCGAAATGATGACCGACCCGCCCCGCAAGAGGAGGCAAAAAAATGACCAAAGTCCCCCCAAAACAAGAAGGTGATCCCGACACCACCGGCCACAGCTGGGACGGGATCGAGGAATTCGACAACCCGATGCCGCGGTGGTGGCTCTGGTGCTTCTATCTGACCATTATCTGGGGTGTCGCCTACACGATTGCCTATCCCGCATGGCCGCTGGTGTCCTCTGCGACCTCGGGATTGCTGGGCTATTCCACGCGCGGTGAAGTCGCAGAAGAGATCGCAGCGGTAGAAACTGCAAATGAGGGAATCAACGCCCGCCTTGCCTCTGTGGAGTTGACAGAAATATCTGCCGATGCGGACCTGAACACCTATGCAACGTCAGCCGGTGCGGCCGTGTTCCGCACATGGTGCACCCAGTGCCATGGCTCCGGTGCAGCCGGTTTCGTGGGCTATCCCAACCTTCTGGATGATGACTGGCTCTGGGGCGGTGACATTGAAAACATTCATGCCACCATCTCGCACGGCATCCGTAACGAAGATGACGACGATGCACGCTATTCGGAAATGCCTGCCTTTGGCGAGATTCTCGAACCAGAAGAAATCACATCCGTGGTCAACTACGTGATGGACCTGTCCGGTGCCACGCCACTTGATGCCGCACAGGTCAGCGCCGGATCAGAGGTTTATCTGGACAACTGCAGCGCGTGTCACGGCGAAGAAGGTCTTGGGGATCGTGATCAGGGTGCTCCGAACCTTGCGGACGCAATCTGGCTCTATGGCGGTGACTATGACACCTTGATCGAGACTGTGACCTACAGTCGCTATGGCGTCATGCCACCTTGGACTCAGCGCCTTTCCGAGGCTGAAATCCGGGCAGTCTCCGTCTACGTGCACCAGCTGGGCGGCGGCGAATAACTTAACGCCACGTCACGAAAAATCAGGCGCGGTTTTGATGCACATCAAGGCCGCGCCTTACGCAATCAGACTAGTTTGTGCGTGACCGTAACCCGGAGTGAACCGCTTTGTCCGATCAGGCCACACCACCCAGCCTATACGCAGCCCGCGAACCGATCTTTCCACGCCGGGTTTCCGGCCCCTTTCGCAATTTCAAATGGATCATCCTGATTGTTACGTTGAGCATCTATTATATTGTGCCCTGGATCAGGTGGGATCGTGGACCGGATCTGCCAAATCAGGCGGTTCTGCTCGACCTTGCAAACCGCCGGTTCTATTTCTTCTGGATCGATATCTGGAGCCATGAATTCTATTTTGTCGCCGGGCTGTTGATCATGGCTGGCCTTGGGTTGTTCCTGTTTACCTCTGCGCTGGGGCGTGTGTGGTGTGGATATGCCTGTCCGCAGACCGTCTGGACCGATCTGTTCATTCTGGTGGAGCGTTGGATCGAAGGGGACCGCAACGCGCGGCTGCGCCTGCACCGTCAGGAGAAAATGGACGCGCGCAAGTTGCGGCTCAGGATGACGAAATGGACGGTCTGGCTGTTTATTTCTGTGGCGACAGGCGGGGCTTGGGTGTTTTATTTCGCCGATGCACCGACGCTGCTCGTCAATCTGTTCACCGGTCAGGCGGCGGCTGTGGCCTATATCACGGTGGCCATTCTGACCGCGACAACCTTTGTCTTTGGCGGATTCGCACGCGAACAAATCTGTATCTACGCCTGCCCGTGGCCGCGCATTCAGGGCGCGATGATGGATGAGGATACGTTAACCGTTGCTTATCGCCCGTGGCGTGGTGAACCGCGCAAGCACTCCGAAGAAGTGCAGGCCGGCGAGCCGATGGGCGACTGCATTGACTGTATGGCCTGTGTCAACGTCTGCCCCGTGGGGATCGATATTCGCGACGGCCAGCAGATGGAATGTATCACCTGCGCGCTGTGCATTGATGCCTGCGATGACGTCATGGCCAAGATCGGCAAGCCGCGTGGTCTGATAGACTACCTTGCCCTGTCGGATGAGAAACTTGAACGTGCGGGCAATGCGCCCCGTCCGATCTGGAAGCATATCTTCCGCCCTAGGACGCTGATTTACACCGCGCTTTGGGGCGGTGTTGGTGTGGCTTTGCTTGTGGCGCTTTTTATCCGTGCTGACATCGAAGTCACGGTTGCACCGGTGCGCAACCCCACTTTTGTAACCATGTCTGACGGGTCTATTCGCAACACATATGACATTCGCCTGCGCAACAAGAACAACGAAGAGCGGCTGTTCCGAATTGCCGTGCAAGGTGATCCGGCAGTGCGCATCCAACTGGAAGGCACGCCCTATGGGTCGGTTTCCGTCGGCGCGGATGCCTCGCACCTGCAGCGCGTCTATGTGATCGCGCCGCCGAATTCAGGCCCAGCAGAGGGTGATCACACCGACCTGCGTTTCTGGATCGAAGATCTCACAAACGGGGACCGGGCCTACAAGGACAGCAACTTCACAGGGAAGGCTATAAACCAATGACCAGAGAATTGACCGGACGCCATGTGGCTTTGATCTTCTGCAGCGCGTTTTCCGTGATCATCGCCGTCAACCTGACCCTTGCATTCAATGCCGTCAGCACCTTTCCAGGACTTGAGGTCAAGAACTCCTACGTTGCAAGCCAGAGCTTTGACAAAGATCGAGAAGTCCAGCATTCGCTTGGCTGGTCCGTTTATGCAGAGGCGCGTGAGGGCCAGGTATTGCTTTCCGTGACAGATGCCGCCGGTCAGCCGGTTGAAGTGGCGAGCCTTGAGGCAACGCTTGGGCGCGCCACGCATGTCAAAGATGATTCTACGCCTGATTTTCAGTTTGATGGGAAAAGGTATGTGGCTCCGGTCGATCTGGCGCCGGGGAACTGGAATATCCGCATGTCGGCCACATCGACTGACGGGCGGCTGTTTCGCCAGCGTGTGATCCTGCACGTTCCAAAGGCGCGTTCATGACGGCAACCGCTACAAATGGCCCGACAAGCTGTCCCGGTTGCCTCGCCGCACCCGCCGAGCGTGTTGATGTGCCGTTGCCAGATGCGCAGCTGGCCCTGTCTTTGCCGACCATTCACTGTCAGGCGTGCATTTCCAAAGTTGAGAACAGCCTGACAGCGCATTCCGGGGTGCGCGCGGCACGCGTCAACCTGACACGCAAACGTGTGATGATTGATGCAGCCCCCGGTGTGACGGCTCAGGAGCTTGCCGATCTGGTGATCTCGGCGGGCTTTGAAGCGCATGAGCTTGATATCGCCGCGCTCTCGCAAACGCGGACCGATGCCGCAAGCCGCGATATCCTGATGCGCCTTGCGGTCGCTGGTTTTGCAGCCATGAATGTGATGCTGCTCTCTGTTGCGGTCTGGTCCGGGGCGACAGACGCCACCCGCGATATGTTCCATTGGATCTCAGCGGCGATCACTCTGCCTGCCCTTGCCTTTTCCGCCCAACCATTTTTCCGAAACGCATGGGCCGCGCTACGGGCAGGGCGGCTCAACATGGACGTGCCGATCACACTGGCCATCGTGCTGGCGGTGGCGACATCCCTTTGGGAAACAGGGCTTTCCGGTAAGCATGCCTATTTTGACGCAGCCTTGACGCTGACCTTCTTTTTGCTGGCAGGCCGGTGGCTTGATGCACGCGCGCGTTCTGCTGCGCGCTCAGCGGCCGAAGAGTTGACCGCATTGGAGGTCCCGCGGGCTTTCCGGGTGCATATGGGACAAACGAGCGAAGTCGCGGTGAGCGCACTGCGCCTCGGGGACCATGTGATGGTGCGCCCCGGCGCCCGCGCACCCGTAGACGGCGTCGTGATTGAAGGCACATCCGAGGTTGATCGATCTGCGCTGACGGGCGAGGCGATGCCGGTGATGCGCACCGTCGGTGATCCGATGAGTACGGGCGAGGTAAATCTTACAGGGCCATTGACGCTTGAGGCCACGGCGGTTGGCACGGACACATCATTGCACCAATTGGCTGCTCTGGTTGCGGTCGCCGAAAGCGGGCGGTCCCGGTATACGTCGCTGGCGGATCGCGCGGCCAAGCTTTATGCGCCGGGGGTACATATTCTGTCGGCACTGGCTTTTATGGGCTGGCTGTTGTGGTCCGGCGACATGCGTGTGTCTCTCAACATCGCGGCGGCAGTGTTGATCATCACCTGCCCCTGCGCCCTTGGACTTGCAGTGCCAGCCGTTACAACTGCAGCTTCCGGGCGGCTGTTTCGAAAAGGTCTTCTCATCAAGAATGCCACCGCGTTGGAGCGTCTGGCAGAGGTGGATACTGTCGTCTTTGACAAAACTGGTACGGTTACATTGGGCACCCCGCGCGCCACCAACTGGCGTGATTTGACGCCGCGGCAAAGATCGTTGGCATATGCGCTGGCGCGGGGATCGTCACATCCATTGTCGCAGGCCATTGTGTCGGCTGCGCAAAGCGATGAAACTGCTCATATCGTGCTCAGCGACCTGACGGAGCAACCGGGGTATGGTACGCAAGCCCAATACGCAGAGAAAACAGTTCGTCTGGGACGCCCCGAATGGATCGGGGTTTCGACCGAGGTTGAAGTACTCTGCACCGTGTTGGATACCGGTGATGGCGCGCCAGCGATCTTGCACTTCGAAGACCGTCCGCGTCCGGGCGCTGCCGAGTTGATGGCCGCACTTAATAGGCAGAGTATCCCGGTCATTCTGCTTTCTGGTGATCGTCAAACGCCGGTCGCCCAAACGGCCGCTCAACTGGGGATGTCGGATTTTGCTGCGGAAATGCTGCCGGCTGACAAGGTGGCATTCGTCCAGCGTCTGACAGATGAGGGCCGCCACGTTCTAATGGTAGGGGATGGTCTGAACGATACGGGCGCGCTGGCGGCGGCACATGTTTCAATTAGCCCGGCGCAGGCTTTGGATGCAGCACGCGCAGCGTCTGACATCGTATTGTTGGGTCAAGATTTGATGCCTGTTGCCGACGCACTTGCAACCGCACGGATGGCCACCAAACGGATTCGTGAGAATTTTCGCATCGCGACGGTGTACAATATTGTTGCGGTGCCTCTTGCCGTCGCTGGTCTGGCAACGCCGTTGATCGCGGCCTTGGCGATGTCTACGTCCTCGCTGACGGTATCGCTTAATGCACTGCGGATCAGGGGGCGTGGGTGAACGTTCTGGCCTACCTCATCCCCATTTCTCTGATCTTGGGGGGGCTCGGGTTGGCCGGGTTTCTGTATACCCTGCGCAGCCGCCAGTACGAAGACCCCGAAGGCGACAGCCGCCGGATCCTGAATGATGAATGGGACGATAAGCCGAAAAGCGACTAAAGCGTCATGCGAAAAACCTGAATCACATAACGCTGCCTGAAATCAAAGATTTCAACGCGTTACGTGATACTTGATGTTTCAGGTATTTCGTCAGACGCTCTAGGCTACGCGCCTTTGTCTTCTGCCTGCCGAAGCTAGGCCCTGTCCGAACATAGTCAGGTATTCAGAAAAATGATTCTGTCGGTGTGATCTGAGAATGCGACGTTCACCCCCTGTTTTTCATCGACTGCGGTGCAACCTAGCTGGTCATCCCGCCCTATTTTTCAAAAGCCATTCGAACGCGTCCTGACTTCATGTCATGCAGGCAGCGTCCAGAAAATCCCCTCACGCGCCCCGGCACGGCATGCAGATGCCGCAGCTTTGTTTTGGTCAGGTTACAGGTTGCGACCACGCATTTGGTGCCGGTGGTTTCCTATGTCCTGAACTTCGTTTGGATTCAGGAGGGCCCGACTGTTTTGCAGGAAATGTTACGTGCCTCAAGGCGACGACAGGCGAGGTCGGCGGAATCTTCGGTCATCCCGAGAAAATTTGCATCAAAGCCAGTCGGTCGGCGCACGACCTTGCGCAACGTCCCGTCCAGTGTCTCCATCTCCGTGAGCGCGGTTGTCAAAAGGGCGCGTTCTGCCAGATACCGACTGCCGAACTGTCCCACATTTACGCCCCATTGCCGCCCGCCTGATGTTGAAAGCCGGGTTACGACTTCATTTTCCACTGGCTGATCCAATGACGCGTTTATGAGATCCTTGGGCCGCATGGCGGGCCTGATGGACACTGGGGCGACACCGCCCAATGGGGCCGCTGTGCTTGGTGCCGGCGTTTCCTGTGCTTCAATCAATGCTGATTTTATATCGCTATTCAGAATTCCGGTTGTGCTTGCGATGCTTGCGGTCGAAGTCTTCGCTTCTTCGACGGCGGCTATGATGTCCTCGGCGTTTACCGGGCTTGCTACCGCGGCCGATGCGACCGTGGGTCTTATTTGGGGCCGCAGACTGGCTGTCATGATCGTAGCGTCACGCGTTCCCTGACGGCTGGAGGCAAAGTAGGACGGCTTTTGAGGTTTGCGCACTGTTGCCCGACTGGGGGCACGTTTGAACCCCATATCAAGCAGCTCTGCGACACGTGCATTGCGCGCGATCGTCGACGTGCCTCCAAAAACAGTTGCGATAATACGTTCCTGTCCGCGCTCTGCTGAGGCAACAAGATTGAATCCAGCAGCGCGCGTGTAGCCGGTTTTTATCCCATCGGCGCCGCGGTATGCCGCCAAGAGGCGTCGGTTCGTATTCGCGACATCCCGCACACCCGCATGTGTCGAGCGACGGGAAAACAGATTATAATATTCGGGATAATCATAAAGCACATGACGGCCCAACAGGGACATATCACGCGCTGTGGACATATGTCCGCTTTCCGTCAGACCGTGCGCATTCTTGAAGGTTGTGCGGGTCATGCCCAGTTCTTTTGCGGTCCGCGTCATACGCCGCGCAAATGCTGCTTCTGACCCTTCGAGCGCTTCACCAATAGCGGTTGCGGCATCATTTGCAGATTTGATCGCAGCGGCGCGTATCAGATAGCGAAAGGCGATCCGCTGGCCTGATTTCAGCCCAAGCTTCGAGGGAGGCTCGGATGCGGCAAAGCGGGAAATCTTGACTTTGGTATCCAGCGAAATCTCACCGTTTTCGACAGCTTGAAAAGCGATATAAAGCGTCATCATCTTGGTCAAGGATGCAGGGTGAAGCCGTGTGTCCGCGTTACGTGAATGCAAGACCTCGCCCGTCCGCGCATCCATCACAAATGCCGCATAGGGGGCCGCTGCTGCACTGAGAGGTAAAATAACAAGCATCCATAAAACTGCGAATGCATATAGCCCATAGCGGGCCGGCCAGGTGCGCCGAACCTTCATGATAACCGCCTTTTTTTCTGCCTCATGCCGCCGAATTTTTTCGACTGGCTTTATTAGCGCTGACGCTAACACAGCTTTTGATTTCGATAAACCATTGAATTAAAGCGAAGGCGTTAAGTTTCGATGAAGCTTAAACTTGATGCAAATTAAGCGCAGGCATCAGCCGTTTTCGACAAAGACGAGCGTAACTCTGCCAAAATGCGCTGAGCCGCGGTTGTTTCACCGGGGCGGCGGTGCGATTCTCTGGATCATTCAACGGTGGCGCAGACCGCAGTGACATCGAACTTGGTAAGGGGCGGAATTTTCCGCTTAGCCTTGCCCCTTTTCTAAACGCTCAGACAGGTTATATAAGCGGTTCAAGGACTCACCACACCCGTCAACATCAGGAGCAGCAATGCACCGCGATTTATACATGATGTCGGACCGTTCGGAAGACGATGGCGATACGTCCATCCTGACCGCTACGAAACCGAAGACAAAGCGCCCGCCGCTTTACAAGGTTTTGTTGCTGAACGACGATTTCACGCCAATGGAATTTGTGGTGCATGTGCTTGAGCGGTTCTTTGGCCTCAATCATGCACAAGCGTTTGAGATCATGCTGACAGTGCACAAAAAAGGTGTCGCGGTCGTTGGCGTCTTCAGCCACGAAATCGCTGAAACGAAAGTGGCGCAGGTGATGGATTTTGCGCGCCGCCACCAGCATCCACTACAGTGCACCATGGAAAAAGAAGAGTAATCTGGTGATCGACGCCCGTCTGGTGCTGGCTCTGAGTGAGGGTGGCCTTGTGCTGCCCGACACTGGCCAAATCACGGTTGTGAAGCCGCCTGTCGATGCGCGGCTCGTGGATCTGCCGCGTGAGCGGACCTGCATCATAGATGGGTTCAAACCCGCATATGACACGTGGAAAACGCGGGATTACCACTGCGAGACTGAACTCACTTCACCGAACGCCGCAACGATTTTATGCCTGCCCCGCGCCAAAAAGGAAGCGCGCACCTTGATCGCACAGGCCATGTCGCTGAGCGCGGGCGTGGTGATCATAGATGGGCAAAAAACTGACGGTATCGACAGTATTCTGCGTGACATGCGCAAGCGTATTGAGGTGTCTGCGCCAATTTCCAAAGCTCATGGCAAGTTGTTCTGGTGCGCAACGCCGGTTGCAAGCGTGTTTGCAGACTGGCGCGACGGGCCCACTCTGACCGAAGGCGGGTTCTGGACGGCACCGGGCGTTTTTTCAGCGGACGAAATAGATCCGGCTTCGGCTTTGCTGGCGGATGCTTTGCCCGCCAAGCTTGGGCGCGATGTTGCAGATCTTGGGGCGGGGTGGGGATTTCTGTCTGCGCACATCCTGACCCGTCCAGAGATCGAAGCGGTACACCTTGTCGAGGCTGATCATATGGCGCTCGAATGCGCGCGGCGCAATGTGACTGACCCAAGGGCTGTGTTTCATTGGGCCGATGTCACCACATGGCAAGCAGAGCGCAAGGTGGACACGGTGGTGATGAACCCCCCGTTTCATACATCCCGTGCGGCAGATCCAGCACTGGGGCAGGCGTTTGTCAGGGCTGCGGCGGGGATGCTCAAGCCGCAGGGGCAGCTCTGGATGGTGGCAAACCGCCATTTGCCTTACGAACAGTGCCTGCAAGACAGCTTTGCAAATTGCTTTGAAGTTGGCGGTGATACACGCTTTAAACTGTTTCATGCAGCGCGTCCAAAACGACAGGTCCGGCGCTAGGCTGGCTGTCCCGAAAGGAGACTCATGTCTTTTTCCATTAGTGGCAAAACGGCGATTGTAACCGGCGCGGCGAACGGCATCGGCTTGGCGATCGCCCGGCAATTTGCGGATCGCGGCGCGAATGTGATGTGTGCCGACATCGACGAAAAGAGGCTGGCCGAAGAGTGGGGTGATTTGTCCGAAGATGGCAATCTGCGCTATTTTGGCGGTGATTTGCGCCAGAGGCTGACAATCGCCAATTTGGTTTCGGCAACGATTGATAGTTTTGACCGGGTCGATATTCTGGTTAATGCGTCGCGGCAGGTGCTTGAAACGAATGCCTTGGACTTTGAGGACACATCGGTTTCCGTTTTGCTGGAGCAAAACCTGATGACGGCTCTGCATCTGACACAGCAAGTTGCGAAAAGGATGATTAAGCAGGGGGTTGACCAGCCAGAAGGTCAATGTGGATCGATCATCAACCTGAGTTCGATCACCGCGCGCACCACGCGCCCGGAGTTGATGGGCTATTCGATCGCCTCTGCCGCACTTGAACAGATGACCCGCTCCATGGCGCTTGTTCTGGCGCCTGAGCGTATTCGCGTGAACGCCATCGCCTTTGGTTCGGTGATGAGTGCATCGCTTAAGACATCAATGAGTGAGCATAGTGAGTGGCGCGATGAAATTCGCAGCCAAACACCGCTGGCACGTATTGCGGGTCCGGCCGAGTTGTCAGATGCCGTTCAGTTTCTTGCGGCGGAGAGTTCCAGCTTCATGACCGGGGAAATCATGACGGTCGACGGCGGGCGTAGTCTGCTGGATGCTGTTGCGGCGCCGGCGCACTGACAATTGCGCTTGGATTAGCGCGGCAAAGCAGTTTAGAGATAGTGTCAGGACAAACTGACACATTAGGCTGCACCATGACCACAGACTTTGATACAGAAAAAACACGCGCCTCCGCGTGGTTCCGTGAATTACGCGATCAGATCGTGGCAGCTTTTGAAGAGCTCGAGAGCGATCACGCGCATGGTCCGCTCAGCGATGGAGAGGCGGCCGTTTTTGATGTCAGCGAGACCAAACGCCAGAGCGATGATGGCTCTGACGCCGGTGGTGGTTTGATGAGCGTGATGCGCGGCGGTCGTGTGTTCGAGAAGGTGGGTGTGAATATTTCCACCGTCTACGGCACCCTCGGCACCCGCGCGCAATCCGCGATGGCGGCGCGTAAGGGCATTCCGGGCATGAAGGATGACCCGCGGTTCTGGGCCTCCGGGATCAGCCTTGTCGCCCATATGCAAAACCCGCATGTGCCTGCGGTTCATATGAACACGCGGATGTTCTGGACGCCGCATGCGTGGTGGTTCGGTGGCGGGTCCGATCTGAACCCTTGCATCGAATACGACGAGGACACCGCCCATTTTCACGCCCAGCAACAGGAAAAACTGGACCCACATGGAACAGACTTCTACCCGCGGCTAAAAGACTGGGCGGATGAGTATTTCTATATCCCGCATCGCAATCGGGCACGCGGCGTGGGCGGGATTTTTATGGATGATCACTGCACGAACGATTGGGAACAGGATTTCTCCCTGACGCAGGATATCGGGCGCGCGTTCCTACCCGCTTATGTGCCATTGGTGCGCAAGCGCCGGGCGCAGGACTGGACCGAGGCAGACAAAGACGCGCAACTGGTGCATCGCGGGCTCTATGCCGAATACAACCTCGTCTATGATCGCGGCACCAAGTTCGGTCTGGAGACAGGCCACGACGCAAACGCCGTGCTGATGAGCCTGCCGCCTTTGGCGAAGTGGATTTAGCGGGTCGGCAGGCGACGCGCTATTTCAGCATCCATGTGTTCTTTTTGGGCTTTCCATTATCGTAGATGCGCAGTTCTTTTGCGCTGACGCGTTCTACGCTCCAGCACTTTTGCCCCCAGTCGCCTTTTTCGCACCACTGGTCGCCTTTCACAAAGAATTCGCCGGTGTATTTGTCCTTGCCACCCCAGATACCGTTGTATTTACCGGTCTTCTTTTGGGTTGCCTTGCTATAGGCTTGGACCCAAGGCGTTTTGTTATCCTGATTTGATACACCGGACATTTGGCTTCCTGGTATCGTGGCCAAAAGTTCACCTTGGGTCATGAACGTTTGTGCATGAACGGCACTGGACGCACATAACGCAATGCCAGCGGCGATCGCCGTTGCGCAGAATCTGGAGGAGATGAGTGAGCGCGTATGTTGTCCGAAAGATGAGTAAATCATGAAGTATCCTGATCGTTTTTAGCTAAGGGTCTTTTTATAGAAAACGGCGGACGGCATTGCCCGCAGAGATGCGTAGCATGCGCAACCTCTTGAGAAAAATCAAATACTACATATCGCTTTGTGGCAAAATGGAATGCGGTCGAGACCTGCGTGCCGAAGGTTTTGTTCTCAATGCCACTCGAAAAACTTGGGCCCGGCACGGTCCAGAAGTTCCTGCGCAAGTATGCGCCCCATTTCTGCGCCGTCCGCAATTGGGCCGCTGCGTTCGCCCGCCAGAGACTCCGATCCGTCTGGCCGCAGCACTTCACCGCGCAGCCGCAGCTGATCACCATCAAGTTCAGCCAAGCCCGCGATGGGCGTTTCACATGACCCGTCGAGCGTCAGCAGGAAGCTCCGCTCCGCCGT
This sequence comes from Roseobacter litoralis Och 149, assembly GCF_000154785.2. NCBI lineage: Bacteria > Pseudomonadati > Pseudomonadota > Alphaproteobacteria > Rhodobacterales > Roseobacteraceae > Roseobacter > Roseobacter litoralis. The sequence continues at coordinate 3,551,347 of NC_015730.1, read as the reverse complement.
CAGACGCTGGCCGGTTTCAATGTGATGGATTGCGCTTAGTAAATCAGCGGTGTTTTGATCCGCCATCCGGCGTTCGATGCCAATGGCCCCCTGTGCAACGGCAGGCAGCATTTCATCCGCCTCAATCGGCGTTGCTGGCACCTCGTCCATTTTCAGCCGGTTCAGGCCAGCAGAGGCCAGAAAGGTACATTCCGCCACCCCATCGGCCAGCTTTTTCAGCCGCGTCTGCACATTGCCGCGAAATTCGACCACATTCAGGTCCGGGCGACGGTTGAGCAGCTGTGCCTTGCGCCGCAGACTTGAGGTGCCAACCACCGCGCCCTGCGCCAGATCAGCGATACCGCTCAGTGTGGGGGATACAAACGCATCACGCACATCCTCGCGCGGCAGATAGGTGTCAAGGACCAGCCCGTCCGGTTGCAGTGTCGGCATGTCCTTCATCGAATGCACCGCGATGTCAATTTTTTCTGACAGCAGATCTTCTTCGATTTCACGGGTGAAAAGGCCCTTGCCACCGATGTCTTTCAGCGCGCGATCCTGAATCATGTCACCGGTGACTTTGATCACAACGATGGAGAAGGCATCCTCAGGTAAATCAAAGGCTTGCATCAGGCGCGCACGGGTTTCAAACGCCTGAGCCATCGCCAAGGGCGAGCCACGGGTGCCGATTTTGAGGGGCGAGTCGGGGGAAGGAAGCTTTACTGTCATGATCACCTCTTTAAGCGCGTCAATTTATCCTGACAACCCGTCTGTGACTTGACAATACCGGCTGAGACGAAGACCAACGTTTTGAGTTACGAAGAGGACGATCATGGCTGCGGCAAAAACCATCCTGCGCTCTTTGGCAGGCGAAACACTTCCCACCCCTCCAATCTGGATGATGCGTCAGGCAGGGCGATATCTGCCCGAATACAAAGCGACGCGCGCGCAGGCCGGTGATTTCCTGTCGCTGTGTTACAATCCGGAATTGGCCGCCGAGGTGACGTTGCAGCCGATCCGGCGCTACGGGTTCGATGCGGCCATTCTGTTTGCCGACATCCTGCTGTTGCCGCAAGCTTTGGGGGCGGATTTGTGGTTTGTCACGGGCGAGGGGCCGAGGTTGTCCACCATCACAACACAGGCGGATTTTGACAAGCTCAAGCCGGTGGGCGAGATCGACGCGGTTCTGAACCCGATCTACGAAACCGTGCGTATTCTGCGCCAGGAGCTGCCACAGGAAACGACGCTGATCGGTTTTGCCGGGGCACCCTGGACGGTGGCGACCTATATGATTGCCGGGCGCGGCACGCCCGATCAGGCACCTGCGCATGCGCTGAAAGACGAAAACCGGGAATTGTTCGAGGCACTTCTGGCGCGGATCACACAGGGCACCATCGAATATCTGTCCAAACAGATTGAGGCCGGGGCAGAGGTGGTCAAGATTTTTGACAGTTGGGCCGGGTCGCTGAAGGGCGCGGATTTCCAGAAATACGCGTTGGAACCTGCGCGCGAGATCACCGCCGCGATCAAGGCGCGCCATCCGGATACTCCGGTCATTGGCTTCCCGCGTGAGGCAGGGGATGGCTACATCGGATTCGCAAAAGCCACTGGCGTGGATTGCGTCGCCCTCGATAATTCGGTCAGCGCGGACTGGGCGGCGGCTAATGTGCAGGTCGATGGTTGCGTGCAGGGTAATCTGGCGTCGAGCCATATGGTGACGGGCGGGCAGGCCCTGATTGATGAGACGCGCGCGATCGTAAAGGCGTTTTCAGGCGGGCCGCATATCTTTAACCTCGGTCACGGCATCACGCCGGATGCAGACCCGGATAATGTGCAGCGCATGATTGACGCGGTTCGCGGGCAGTAAACGCGGATTGTGCCTTGACGGTCAGAGCGGGCTGGAATAACTGACGCTTCGATGGCGTTATAGCTCAGTTGGTTAGAGCGAACGACTCATAATCGTTAGGTCCCTGGTTCAAGTCCAGGTAACGCCACCATTCCACTTTTTCGCTTACCCTCTTTGAGGCCGGACCGGCCGATGAGTTCACAAACATGGGTGACAAGCTTTTCCATCTGCCTTAGCGTTTTAAGCAGGCGGTCAGGCCAGTTGCGTGACCATGCCAAACAGTTGCTCGGGGGGAGAACAGATATGATGATTTCACGTAAGCGGTTTTTGAACTTGGTCGCAGCCGCCGCTTTATCCTTGGGCGTTGGTGGTGCTGCATCGGCTCAGGAAGTGACACTGACCCTGCATCAGTTTTTGCCACCGCAGGCCAATGTGCCTAAGCTGATCCTCGATGTCTGGGCGGATAACGTCGAAGAGGCAAGCGAGGGCCGGATCAAGATCGACCGCTTTCCATCCATGCAGCTTGGCGGTCGTCCACCGGAATTGATGGATCAGGCGATTGATGGTGTTGCCGATGTGGTCTGGACGGTCGTGGGCTATACGCCGGGCCGGTTTCCGCAGACCGAAGTGTTTGAACTGCCCTTCATGATGACCAACGCCCGTGCGGCGTCCCGTGCCTATTGGGAAATGTTCGAAACCCATATGAAGGACACGGATTTTCAGGACGTGGAAATCCTGGGGACATGGGTTCACGGGCCGGGCATCATCCATTCCAACAGAGAAGTGCGCACGCCCGCCGATATGGAAGGGATGAAAATCCGCGGTGGCTCGCGGCTTGTGAATTCCCTGCTGGAAAAGGTCGGGGCCGCGCCGGTGGGCATGCCCGTGCCTGCGGTACCTGAGGGGCTGTCCAAAGGTGTCATCGACGGCACCACAATCCCTTGGGAAGTGACCACAGCCCTGAAAATCCCTGAACTGGTGGACAATCACACCGAATTCACCGGCAACGCGCTGTATGTTCTGACCTTTGTGCTGGCCATGAATAAAGACCGCTATGACAGCCTGCCGGATGATTTGCGTCAGATCATTGATGATAATTCCGGGCTGGAATTCTCGGTCTTTGCGGGCGGTCTCATGGAAGACAATGACGCACCCGCGCGCCAACTTGCAGCGGACCGGGGCAACACAATTGTGACCCTGACCGCAGATGAGGCACAGGCATGGCGCGATGTTGCGGCACCCATCTATGACGAGTGGGTCGCGGAAATGTCCGAAAAGGGCATTGATGGTCAGGCGTTGATCGACGAGGCGCGGATGCTGATTGATCAATACACCGAATAACCCCTTTTACGTGATTGTGAACATGCCCGCCCCAAAACGCCCCCGGTGGGGCAGATCATGATGCATCAGGCTGTGAAACTGCTCGCCCGGAGCACCGCGATCATCGGGGGCTTTGTTCTGGTGGCGCTGATCATGTTGACCACAGTGTCGATTGTTGGCCGGTCGCTTGGCGATTTCTTGCATACGGATTTTGCATCCCGTGCCTTGGGCGCGTTTTCTCGTACTTTGCTCGACCTTGGTGTGGGGGAAGTCAAAGGCAGTTACGAGTTGCTGGAGGCCGGGGTCGCCTTTGCGATATTTTCGTTCTTTCCGATCTGTCAGCTGTACAGCGGCCACGCCACCGTCGATGTGTTCACGTCAAACCTGCCGCAGGCCGTGACGCGCTATGTGATGGCGTTCTGGGAGGTTATTCTGACCGCATGCCTGATCCTGATCAGCGTGCAGCTTTTTGGCGGGCTGCAAAGGTACTACGGCAATGGTGAAACGACGCTGTTTTTGCAATTTCCCCTGTGGTGGGCCTATGCGGCCAGCTTTGCCGCCTCAGTCGTAACCTGCATCGTGGCGGTCTATTGTGCGATCATGCGTGTGTACGAAAGCGTGACGGGCCGCAGCCTGTTGCCGCAGGCATAACCCTTCATGACAACGTTGCTTGACCTTTTACCCTTTGCCCAGATGGACAGGCTCGAGCTTGGCTTTTGGTCTTTTCTGGTGCTGCTGGGCATGGTGTTTTTGCGCGCGCCGATTGGGCTGGCGATGTTGCTCTGCGGGTTTGGCGGATGGTATTACGCGATGAATGGCAACCCGGTGCCGTTGCTTGCAAAGCTCAAATCCGAGACCTATACCACCTTTTCGAATTACTCCCTGACGATCATCCCGCTGTTTTTGCTGATGGGGCAGTTTGCAACGCTTTCGGGTCTGTCCAAGGCCCTTTTCAAGGCGGCGGAAAGCTTTCTGGGCCATCGGCGGGGCGGTGTTGCCATGGCGGCGGTTGGGGCTTGCGCGGGCTTTGGTGCGATTTGCGGATCGTCTTTGGCGACGGCGGCCACAATGTCCAAGGTCGCCTTGCCCGAATTGCGCCGCTACGGCTATTCCGGCGGGTTTTCCACGGCGACCCTTGCTGCTGGCGGGACGCTTGGCATTCTGATCCCACCGTCAGTTATTCTGGTGATCTATGCGATCATCACCGAGCAGAACATCGCAAAGCTGTTTCTTGCGGCGTTCATTCCCGGCATTCTTGCGGCGCTGGGGTATATGCTCACCATCTCACTATATGTGCGCCTTTACCCCGATGCAGCCGGCACGCGCGCGCCTGTGCCCATGGGCGATCGGTGGCGCGCTTTGGGGGCGACATGGCCTGTGCTGGCCATTTTTGGCGTGGTCGTCGGGGGCATATATCTGGGCTGGTTTACCCCAACCGAGGGGGCCGCGATCGGTGCGGCAGGTACAGGGCTGATTGCCGTGGTGTCGCGCAGCCTGACTTGGCAGACGTTCAAGGAATGTCTCTTGGGGACGGGCCGCACGACCGCGATGATCTTTTTCATCGTGTTGGGAGCCAGTTTTTATAATGGATTTCTGGCGCTCTCCGGCGTGCCGCAGTTCATGGCAGACTGGGTGCTGGCGCAGGACTATAGCCCGTGGTTTGTCCTGTCGATCATCCTGCTGTTTTATCTTGTATTCGGCTGCCTGATGGACAGCCTGTCGATGATCCTGCTGACCGTTCCGATCTTTTTCCCTGTGATCTCGGCGATGGATTTTGGGATGTCGCCGGAACATGTGGCCATCTGGTTCGGTATCCTCGTTTTGATTGTGGTTGAAGTGGGCCTGATCACGCCGCCTGTTGGCATGAACCTTTTCATCATAAATGCGATGGATCGTGAGACGCCGATTACACAAACATACAAAGCCGTATTGTTCTTTGTCGGCTCTGATATCGTGCGGGTTGCGGTGCTGGTCGCGTTTCCAGCGATTACGCTGTTTCTAATTCCCGTTTAAAGTGTAATAGTTCGCCCAAAAAGGGAGATGACTGTGGAATTGTTGCCGGAACAACTTGCGATGGGCGACAGTTAGTGCAGGATGCTCCCGGTGGCGTTTGCAGGGTCTTGGGAGGGATTCGAGTTGCATACGGTTACGCGTGTCACAGATATGACGGCCACTTGCCGCTGGGAGGCAAGGCAAGAGGCAATCGTGGCGCGTAATCTTGCGGCCAGCAAACGAATATGCGCCGTTATGGTACTGACGGGCCTGAGTGCCAGACCCGTCGGTGCCAGCTTAAAATGCGTATTTTCTGCGGAGCCACCTTAACCCCTGTGTCTAACCTGCCTAATTTGGAGCAATGCCGTGCTTAATTCCTCTCACGACATTCCGATGCCACCGCATGTCTATGTACCGGGTTTCAGTCCGCGGCATCACGACGACTGGTTCGACCCGATCAAGCGCTCGGTCACGCCGCATGTTCCGGTAGGGGAGTTGCACAAGACGCCCGCATTTATTGCCGGGCGGCTGTATTATGACGCCGGGTATTTCTGGGAGTCCCATGAAGTGTTGGAGGCGGTCTGGATCCAGACTAAAGATCCAAGCCCCGAACGTGACATGGTGCTGGCCCTCATTCAACTCGCCAATGCGCGCCTCAAGGTGCTGATGCTGCAACCGCGCGCTGCATGGCGTTTGTGTGATATGGTGGATACGCATTTATCCCGCTGCCCGACGGATAGTAAGGTGTTGGGGCTGAATGTGGCGGATATGGTCTCCCTCGTCAGTGAGGCACGGCTCATCGCAAAGCACGCAATGAAATAGGACAACTGCGGCGCAAAATACGCTTAGGGTCTTCGGACCGCTTAGATCCGCGTACCATGCGCGTAGATCGTGGCAAAAGCAGTCGAACCCCATATGGTCGATGGGCGCGCAGTTTCGGGTGCGGTGAGGCCGGAAAACGCCATGACCAAGGCGGCGGCACCGGCCCGAAGCTAGAGAACGGCGGCCAGTTCGATGACAATGATCAACCGCAACGCCAGAAGCTTAAAGCGTCATGCGAAAAACCTGAATCACGCGACGCTGCCTGAAATCAGAGATTTCAACGCGTTACGTGGTACATGGTGTTCCAGTTATTTCGTCAGACGCTTTAAAACGGCAATTGGAAGACGGGCAATTGCAGCGAATCTGTCGGGGAACTCTGCGCCCATGCCTGTCAGGCTCATGATTTCGGCGGCCTAGGTTTCAGTCCCGGATGGGTTCATCAGGGGCGCGCGCGTACCGAGTGTCCGCCAGCTTGCGATTGAGCCTGTTGCACATCTCCTGCGCCTTCACGCGATCAATAGGAAAGGGGCCACGCCTGTGGCGCGGCCCCCCGTAGTTAAAGGTTTGGTTTACGTCCAGGCCATTTGTTCTGGGCGGATTTCGAAAGAGATGTGGTGCTCGCCGCCCACCAGACCTTCTCTGGTGTGGTTATAAAGCGACCGCCAATAGGGCTGGATCGTTACACCTTCGTCCTGAACGATCGCCTGACCCTTCATCATGAGAGCGCGGCGGGCTTCCAGATCGGGTGTGGCAAGTGCCTTAGTCAGGATGGCGTCAAATTCATCGTTCGCCCAGCCGAATTCGTTCCATGCCTCTCCGGACCGATATGCAAGTGCCCAAATCTGGACGCCAAGGGGCCGGTGGTTCCAGTTGGTCGAGGAGAACGGATACTTCGTCCAGTCGTTCCAGAATGTCGAACCGGGCAGGATTGTCCGCTTCACACTGATACCGGCATCGCGCAGCTGGGCTGCAACGGCGTCTGTTGTATCCTTGCGCCAGGCATCGTCGATCGAGAACAGTTCATGCTCGAAATCTCCCATGCCCGCCTCGTCCATCAGGGCTTTGGCTGCGGCCGGATCATATTTGCGCGGGGGCAATTCGGCATATTCCGGGTGCATCGGGCCAACGTGGTGATTTTCGGCAACTTCACCACGACCTGCGGCGCCCAGTTCAAGCAGAATTGCGTTGTCGACGGCCATCGAAATGGCCTGACGGACGCGTTTGTCCTCGTAGGGCTTGATGCCGTCGACCTCGGCCAATTGGTTGGGACGGATCACGATCGTCGCACCTGTCACAACTGCGTTGTTTTGCCAGCCATCCAGAGTGTCAAAGACGTCAATGAAATCACCTTCAATAGAATAGGTCATGTCGATCTCTTCGGCCTCTGCCGCCGCCACGAACGCGGAGGGATCTGTGCCGTAGTCGATATACTCAACCCGGTCCAGCCAGGCACCATTGCCTGCGTTCCACCACGTGTGACCTTCGTTGCGCACAAGCACGGCTTTCACGCCGACTTCCAGCGATTCAGGCAGGTAAGGCCCGGTACCAATCGGATTGTCGAGCATCGTTTCCGCGGAAAAACCCTCCGGAATAATCGCCGCAGGATAGTCGGCCATGCCGGGGATCAGCGAGATGTCCGCTGTTGGCAGATTGAGGCGCACGGTGTGGCTGTCCACGACCTCGACTGCGCCGTCGATGGCCTTTTCCGTATTTGGGTCAATCAGGGTTGCAAAGCGGCCAGCCATGGAATTGCCCTCGAGGCTTTTGTCGCACCATCCGATGATATTGCGTGCCACGTCTTCCGCAGTGAAATCGCTGCCGTCGTTCCATTTGACGCCCTGTCGTACGTTCAGGGTGTAAACAGTCGCGTCGTCGTTGATCTCCCAGCTTTCGAGCAGCTTGCCTGTAAAGGTGCCATCGTTTTCGTAGTGAACGAGATACTCAAGCCAGCCACGGCTGAAGTTTGCGATCTGGCTCCAGTCATAGGTGCGTGGGTCTTTTAACGCGCGGACTTCTTGCTGAATGCGGACTGTGCCACCCATCGTATGTGCGGCAGCATGCGCCTTGGGCGCGCTCAGGCCAAGCATCGCATAGGCGGTCGCGGATGTAGCACCGAAAGCGCTCGCCAGCGCCAAAAATTCGCGGCGGCTCACGGCGTCGTTTCCGGACTTCGCAGCAGAGTCCAGTACGGACCGCGGCAATGGTTTGCCGGTGCTTGTGAAAAATGTCATGTTCTTCCTCTCTGTTGGAACACGCGCGAGTGGCGTGCAGTTGCCGATGTTTCATTCGGCAGAGTGATGCAGTTGATCTGCTTTTCTTTCGCCGCCGAACGGGCGACGTGGGCCTAGTCAAACACCTTCACGCGTGGCGTCAAGCCCATCTTCGGGTTACCGTGCCGCATAAAGGTCCAATTGTGTCTCCGCCACGCTCATATCCTGTTACTCTGGACGATGCGGGGCCGCCGATTGACCC